>DATEPG010000229.1:0-62305 GCA_035273265.1 Polyangiaceae bacterium | reverse complement strand
CGTGGCGCGCCCGCCCTGACGAGCGATTTCGAACGCAGCGGCGGCGCCGGCCACGCCTGCGCCGATGATCGCGACCCTCACGAATCACGGCTCCCAGAGCCAATTTCCGCCTGCAGCGCGCACAGCGAGAGCGCCTCTTGGCGAGCTTGGGCGGCGCCCACGGCGGCGCTGCGCCGGCGCGCACCCTGAGTCAAAAATTCGAGCGCCATTCGTTGACCTGCCTCAGGCGAACGCCCCGTTGCGTCCGCCACGATGCGCCCGCAGCGAAGTGCGCAACGCATGCCGCCACAGGCGCCCAAGCCGAGCCGCGTGCGACGAGCCACGTCCGCGACGTCCGAAGCCAACTCTTGCTCGACGACGTAGCGGATCTCGGCTTCGGTCACTGGCTCGCAGCTGCACACGACGGCAGCCTCACGGGGGGTTCGCTGCATGCGTTCGAGCACGCGCAAGCTACGGCTGCCATGGCGATACTCGAGGCGCGTGGCCGTGACCGCTTCCATGCCCCCCTGAACGACGAGCAACATGGGGTCGACCTGCTCGTCACCGCCCGGCAGGGGCGCGACGTGCGAGCGGCGAGCGGCGTCGTTGCCGAGCCGTGCCGCGATGACGTCCGTCATTTCCTCCGCGAATAGCCGATAGCTCGCCAGCTTTCCGCCGATCATCGAATACAAGCCGTCCGCGCCGTGCTGCTGGTGATCGACGACTTGGTGCTCGCGCGAGAGCTCGTCTTCGTTCGGGCCCCATTCATACAGCGTGGGCCGCACGCCACCCCAGGTACCGATCGCGCGCGCGCTGCGTATGGCGGGAAAAACATGCTCGACGGCTTGGAACAGGTAATTCACTTCGTCGCTCGTGGCCACGACGTGATCCAGATCGCCGTAGTAGTCATCGTCGGTCGTGCCCAGCACGCTCATGTTTTGCCATGGCAGCAGGAAGACCTGCCGGCCGTCGATGGCGTGCGCGATGATCGCGTAGTTGGTCAAGCGCCGATCGAGGAAGATGTGAATGCCCTTGCCCGGACGGATGCGGGCTGCGTTCGGCGCCAGGCCTCCGAGCGAGGTCGTGATCGGGGCCCACGCGCCGGTAGCGTTGACCACGACCCGCGCCGTGCGCTGACTGGTCTCGCCCGAAAGCCGGTCGCGAAAGCGCACGCCGTAGACGCTGCCGTCCTCGCGCCGCAAGATCTCGGTTACCGTGCAGTGCACGCGAATTTCTGCGCCGCGCTCGCGGGCATCGACGGCATTGCCAATGCACAAACGCGCGCCGTCGATGCCCCATTCGTCGAAGCTGACGCCGCCTGCGGCACCGCCGACGAGCCCGGGCTCGAGCTGGCTGATCTCGTCGGCGCTCAGGCGGACGTGGTTTTTTCCGGCCTTGAGCGGCTGGTAAGCGTCGTACAGGTCGAAGAACGCATCGATGGCCGTGAGCGTCAGCTTCGACTTCAGTGCGCCGTTGCTGAAGACCGGCATCAGAAATGGGATGCGAAACAGCAGGTGGGGCGCGATGCGCTGGATGTGCCCAGAATCCAGGCACGAGCTTTGAGTGACCGCCGGGTCGTAAGACAGGTAGCGCGGGCCACCATGGATCATGCCGCTGGAGTTACCGCTGGCACCAAAGGCAATATCATTGCGCTCGAAAAGCGCGACTTTCAGCCCCCTCAGCGAGGCGTCGCGGGCGACGCCCACGCCGTTGACTCCGCCACCGATCACGATCACGTCGCAATCCAGCGCGCGGCCGTTCGGATCGATCTCGAGCTCGCGGGCCATGGCTTCATCGATAGCGCTCGGAACGCGTCAGGTAAAGCGAGCTTCCGCCGAGGCTCGCTGGCAGGCTGGCCCGAACCGGCAAAACTTGGCCCCTGGCGGGGTTCGGGGCTAACCCGATCGCGTGCCGCGCGCCCCCGTCCTGCTCTTGTGCCTGCTCGCAGCGGGCGTGCCCGCGCTGGCTAGCCCGGTCGCGCGCGCCGAAGCCGAGGCAAGCGAGCGATCGGCCGGGCCGGGGCCGCGCGTCAAACTGGACCGACTCAGCTTGCCGCCGGAGCTGATCGGGGCCAAGGCATTCGAGACGCATTTGCGCAGTACCCTGCGTCGCGAAGTTCGCCACGCCGACTGGGGCGCCGGGCCCACGAGCAAGATCAGCTACCGCTTCGTGGTCGAAAAACTCGATCTGCGAGAAGAGAACGGCGTGCTGCACGTCACCTGCACCGCGCGCGGTCGGCTACCCAAGGGCAAATCCGCCAAGAGCCACATCGTCTTCGGCGGCGACCCCCGCGAGCGCACCAAGGTCGTCCGCCACGTTCTAGACATCGTCGCACGCGGCGTGGTGACGCGCCTGGCAGAGCTGGAACGCGCGCGACGGACCCCCTGAGACGAAGCTAGACCCGCCCAAAACGCCAGGCGACGCCGGCAAAGGCGCGCGCCGCGTACAGCGCGTTGACCGCGACGTAAGGCAGGAAATACAGCTCGATTCGCCCAATCAGCGCGACGACCAGCAGGTACGAAGGGTAGTGGATCAGAAACTTTGCGCCGCTCTCGACCAGCCCGACCACTTTTTGCAACAGCGACCGCGACGCAGCGCTCGCAGCTCCGCTCGACGCCGCGGGCCCTGCCACCTCGGGGCGACGCACGAATGTGGTCAGCGCGATGCCCGAGGCCAACACCACTAACCCAAACAACCCGAGCATCAGGAAGCGCACGTCATTCTGCTCGAGGAACAGGCGCACCGCGACCGCCGCAAGCAGGCAAAACGCTTTGAGCTCATCCATCAAGAAGTCGAGCAAGTGCCCGACGGGCGAAGCCGTTCCCCGCCAGCGCGCCAACATGCCGTCTGCGCAGTCGAGCACGTAGGACAATTCGAACACCACCGCCGCAGCGATCAAGCCCAGGTGCCCCGGCCAGACCAACAGCAACCCCACCGAAACCAGCGCCACGAACACCGCGGACAACGTGATCTGATTGGGCGTGATCCGCGTCCTCTCGATGGCACTCACCAAGACCGCCGCGATCGGCCGGCAAACATAAGCGTTCCAAAACAAATCCGGAACCTTGCGCGTCTTTCGGTAAACTTCTCTCGCACCCATAAAACGTGCCCGCAGGCTACCGTGATCCCCCTCAAAGTCCGAATCATCGCGCTCCTACTCCCGCTAGCCGCGTGCAATTCGCCCTCGTCTCCCCTTCCCCCCCCTCCCGCGTCAGCGCCCGTAAACGTGCCCGTGCCCGTGCCCGTGCCCGCTCCCCCTCCCGCGTCAGCGCCCGTGCCCGTGCCCGCTCTCCCTCCCGCGTCAGCGTCACCGTCACCACCACAATCACCGTCCACTCCCCGCCACTACTCAATCGCCGCCATCGGCGACTCCCTCACCGATCCCCGCGCCCACGGCGGCGGCTACCTCGCCTACCTGAAGACCCGCTGCCCCACGCTCGAGATCGACAATTTTGGCAAGGGCGGCGCGATGGTCAATCAAATGCGGCGCAGCTTCGAGGCGCAAGTCGTCGCTTCCGCCAAACGCTACACTCACCTGGTCATTTTCGGCGGAGTGAACGATCTGTACAGCGACTTGACCGCCTTTCGCACGCCCGCCAAGATCGAAGCAGATCTCGGCTATATGTACGCTTGGGGCAAAGCACACGACGCAAAAGTCGTGGCCCTCACCGTGGCCCCGTGGGGGGGCTTCAAGCGCTATTTCAATGCCTCGCGCGCCGAGGCCACCCGTACGCTGAACGCCTGGATCCGCGAGCAACCGAAGCTGGGCCGAGTGGACCACGTGGTCGACGCCTACGCGCTCTTGTCCTGCGGCGACCCCGAAAGCCTGTGCGAGCGCTTTTTCCAGCCATTCAAGGACGGCCTCCATTTCGGCCCCGAGGGTCAACAGCTGCTCGGGCAGACCCTGTTTCGGGAGGTTTTTTCCGACTGCGAATGAGCCCTTTGCCGGCTTTTTCCCGCCGCTTCAGCGAACCCTGCGGCAGGACTTGGGAGCGTCGGCGATTTGCGCTATTGAAGCGCGCGATGGCGACGAGCGAATCGAACAAACCGGAAGTCAAAGGCGCGGCAAGTGGGCCCGCCCCCGCCAAAAAAGTCACGCGCCGGGTGGTGGCAGAAGAGGAGCCCACGCCAGTGGTCGGCGGGCGCTTCCTGATCGCCGCGATGATCATCGGCGCTCTGACCGTGATCCCGATGTCCGCGCTCGGCAATTTGTTCGAGCCTGCCGAGCCGCCGCCCTCGGACGTGGCTTCCTGGCAACCGGGCGCAAAGGCGACCATTCGCCTGACCGTGGTCACCGCTGACGCAGGCTCGCTGACCTGCGCTTCCACGCAAGAGTTCGAAGGTCGACACTGCGCAATGAAGAGCGAGACCGAGATCTGGCCGCGCGATCCCGGCGCGCCCGTGGACGACAACAAGGCGAACATCATTCAGCCGTACCGCACCTGGCTCGACAACAAGTTGATCATGGTGTCCGGCGTCTGGTCGCACCCCTCGGTGGCGTACCGCCTCCACCAAGAGCCGCCGGGCAACTTGTCGCCCGACAAACTCGCGCGCTTCGTCGTCGAGTGCCAAGCGCACTTCGCAGGCAACATGGAAAAGCCGGTGCTGCGTTGGCAACCCGGTCAATCCTGGGGCACCGAGTCGGCGACCCCGGTCGCGATCACGGATAGCTGCAAGGTGATCGAAGAACCCTCGGCAGCTTGCCCGTCGGGCCCCATCTGCGCCCTGATGAACGCTTTTTGAGCCTGATGACCGAATCTGGAGCTCCGGCGCGGCCCCAGGCAAGCCTTGCGGTGCGCGCGTTGGCCACCTGGTTCGGCTGCGGTGCGTCCAAGCTGGCACCGGGAACCATGGGCTCGTTCGGGGCCATCCCCGTCCACCTCGGACTGCGCCTGCTGCCTTTACCCGTGCACTTGGCCGCCGTCGTCGGCATCACCGCCCTGGGCGTTTGGTCCTCGAACGAAATGGCCAAGGCGATGGGCGTCGAAGATCCGCAATGCGTCGTGATCGACGAAGTCGCCGGCACGCTACTGGCGATGGGTATGGTCCGAAACAGCTCGATCGGCGTGCAAGTTCTGGCCCTGGGCTTGTTCCGCCTGTTCGACATCTGGAAGCCCGGCGTGATCGACACGGTCCAAAACGCCAAGCCCGAAGGCGTCGGGATCATGGCCGACGACGTGCTCGCTGGCCTGCTCGCCGGCGCGATCAGCTTCGTCGTCGCCCGCTAGTCAGGCCAGCGCGAGCGCCAACCCGAATCGGCGCTTCATCACCTTGCCTGGGGCGCGCCTCAGATCGGGCACCCTTGGGGGACGTCGGAAGCGTCCGGAACGTCGGCAGGCTCCTCGCCTGACGCTCCGGCAGCTCCGGCGGGGCCGTCCGCATCCGCATGCACCGGTGTAGAGGCTTCCAGCCAGACATAGAAATCACTGCAGGTGTCGTTCTTGATCGCGATCGTTTGGTCATCGCGCACCTGCAAGATGCTCTGATTTCCGGCGGCGGGTGCCAGCGTTCCGCAAGGTTGAAAGGCCAGCCAGATCGCCATTTGGTAAGGAACCGTCGGCAGGCCGTGTTTGAACTCGAGCGTGTGATTGGGCGGAAAGTGGGTCCACGGTCCGCGATGCTTGGCATCGCGCGGAGCCGAGATGTACGTATTTCCGATGACCTTGCCGGTGGTCACGGTCGTGGTGCCCGGGTCGGTGTTGCAAGTGCTGACGAACGAGCAGGCCGCCGAGGAGAGCGCCAGCGCGATGGTCACGAGTGTGACCGTGATCGGGTTCCGAAGTACGGCGCGCATGGCTTACCTGTAGTCCTTGGTTTCGGGTCCGAGCAAGGTGCCGCACATGGTCTTGCAGCGGGTATCTTTCTCGCTACAGGCGCACTTGCCTTGCTCTTTGAGCTTTAGCTTCTCGATCATCTGCGCTTTCGTGAAACCGGCGATGCGTTCCACGCGTTCGAAGCCCCAGTTGGCTTTGATTTGCTTGGGCGTGCGCGGATCGGTTGGCTTTTGATCGGGCTCGGCGCAACAGCGGAAGCCGAGGAAGTAGTAGTAGAAGCCTTCGTCGTGGGTGTAGATCTTGGGGCGGCACTGGTTGCGCACGCCTTTGTACCAAGGGCCGCCCGAGTGAACGCTGTCGAATTTTCCTCGGAAATCGCTAGTGAAGGTCTCACTGGACACGACCTCGTCGGTATTGCCGGGGAGATCGGCGACGCCGTAGGCGCTGATGCACTCCGGCTGGCTGCCGTTGCGTACGCCCTTCCACAAACGCGCTAGTTCCTGCGGGTCACGCGCGGCAACCTTCTTCATGTTCGGCGCGTCCCACTCGACGTCACCCAGGCACTTGTTCGTGTCGCGCACGTAGCCGTAGGGAAACGGAAGCATCTTCGGCCCTTCACAAGCCAGGGTCCATTCTGTCTCCGTGCACATGCGCTTGCCGACCGCCGCACACTTGACCTCCGCCTGATGAAAGCGGTTCATCACTTCGGGGCGCGCGCCCTTCTCGTTGGGCCAGGTGTAGGTATCCATGCAGTAGCGCTTGTGGATCTTCTCGCCCTTGCACGTCGACTTGGGCTCGAACTCTTCACACACGGTTTTCTTGTTCGATTCGTCGTACCAGCTCTTTTTGCACTCGTAGTCCACGTCAGTGCAGTAGTCGCCGTCGACGAGCTTCATGCCCGCGGGGCACGCGCCCTCGGTGGCGTCTTTCACCGGATCCTTCTTGGCCTCCGTGACCGAGTCTCGGGTTGCATCTTTCGGCGTACCCGCGTCAGCATGGCTTTCCGATGTCCGCCGGGTTTCACGCTTCGGTGCGGTTTCCGCCTTGTGTGTCGCATCGGCCGGCAATGCGTCAGTCGCTCGCAACACGGGCTCACGATCGATCGGCGGAGCGGAGCGCGAGCTCGCGCAGCCAACGAAAAATAGGACTAAAACCGCGGACAATCGCATCGGCCGGGAAGGTAGTGCGCCAGCCCAGCTAGCGCAATCATCGTCGCTGTGACGCTTTGCGACAGGGCAACACACTCGCTTGGACACTGGGCAATCTGCGGGTCGATCCCTGCGTCAGCCAGCAAGACGCCAAGGCGACCTTCGGCTACACTTTTGGGACATGCTCAGGCGCGCGGGAATCATTGGCGATATCCATTGTGAGGTCGTGCGTTTGAAACGAGTCGTCGAACACTTTCGGCATCTCGGGGTGGACGCGATCTTGGCCGTGGGCGACATCGCAGACGGCCCGGGTGATCTGAGCGAGGCCTGCTCGATCCTGCAAGCCGAAGGCGCGTTGGTCGTGGCCGGCAATCATGACCGTTGGCTGCTAGCCGGTGAAATGCGTGATTTGCCAGACGCTACCCGGCCCGAAGCCGTGACGCCCGCCGTGCGCCAGTACCTCGCTGCCCTGCCCAAGACACGCCTGCTGGACAGCCCACGCGGCAGCGTCCTGCTTTGTCATGGCCTGGGCGACGACGACATGGCCAGCGTTCGGCCAGACGATGATTGCGAAGCGCTGCTCGGCAACGCCGCTTTCCTCGAACTGCACGGCTCGCGGCGCGCCCGCTTCGTGATCAACGGACACTCGCACCGTCCCATGTTACGCACGATCGACGGCCTCACGATTCTGAACGCCGGCACCCTGCACCCCAAGCACCGCCCCATCTGCTCGATCGCGGACTTCAACCAGGGTGAAGTTCAGATCTACGATCTCCGCGGCCACGACGTCACTGCCGCCGAGTGCTGGTCATTCGAGCGCGGTTCACGGCCCGTACAGTCACTCTCCGCGTAGCCGTGTAGCGCGCAAAGCGACGCGCTACACCTGGCCACGCTTGGGTCTCACTCGGCGTCGGATGCAGCCAAGGACGGCGCTTTGCGCTCGAGCGGATAACGCGCGCGTTGCTCGGTCGCAATCTTGATGATGCCGACGGCGTCGAGCGCCAGGATCACGTAGTACGTCGGATCGATCTCGAACCAGCGCGCGGCAAAGCGCGGGCTCATCGAAAACTCGTGGTGGTTGTTTTGGAACAGCTCACCCAAGGTCAAAAAATCCCAGGGCAGCGTGTTGCGCGAGACGTCCGCGCTCTTGAAGTTGCGGTAGCCGTACTTGTGCCCGGCCCAGTTGACGATCGCGCCGTGGATGGGGCCCATGATGAAGTGCGCCGGCAAGAGCAGGAACCACCAGAGCGAGGGCGCGAACGCGACGTACACCGAAGTGTACGCGGCACCCCACAGCACGCGCATGATCCAAGATTGCCCCAGGCGATCGAGCGCCGGCCAATCCGGCAGGCCTCCGTCGAAGCGCGGCTCCGGATCTTCGCGCCGGTAGGCGAAGGCGTCGTAGCGATGCTTGGTCGCCAACATCATCGTAAAAACGTTGCTGTAGAAGAGCGGCGAATGCGGATCCTTCTCGGTGTCACTGTAGGCGTGGTGCATCCGGTGCAAGATCCCGTAGCCACGCGGAGACAAGAAACTCGAACCTTGGGTCAGGTAGGTCAGCAGGTGGAAGAAACGCTCCCAACCCTTGGACATCGTAAATTGACGGTGGGCGCCGAAACGATGCAGAAAGAACGTCTGGCAAAAGACCGACAGCTGCCAATGCAGAACGAAAAAGGCGATCAGGATGTACATGGCGAGTATCGGCAAGCTAGCTCGAGATGGCTTTTGCGGGAGTCATGCTTCCGTCATTTACCGTCAGCATTTAGCTGAGTTTTCGCATATTTGCGTGACTTTGCCCGCGACGCACTGCGCCACCTCCCGAGCCCGGAAAAGAGGCCCCGGCAGTGCGCTTGCTCAGATGCCTCGAAATGATTAGGGTTCCGCTCCCGTTTTGGCAGATTCAAAGCAAAATCCCCTCGTTGGGCTAATCATGGGTTCGCAAAGCGACTGGGAAACCCTGTCGCATACCGCCGAAACCCTGACTGAGTTGGGCGTCCCGTTCGAGGCGCGCGTCGTTTCGGCGCACCGCACGCCGGACTTGATGTTCGAGTACGCGGGCAGCGCGGAGAGTCGCGGCCTGGAGGTGATCATCGCCGGCGCCGGCGGAGCCGCGCATTTGCCGGGCATGGTCGCCGCCAAAACGGCGCTGCCGGTACTCGGCGTGCCCGTGCAGAGCAAGACTCTGAATGGTTTGGATTCGTTGCTCTCGATCGTGCAAATGCCGGCTGGCATCCCGGTCGCTACCCTCGCCATCGGCAAAGCCGGCGCGATCAATGCTGCGATCTTGGCAGCGTCGATCCTCGGTGCCCATCACCCGGCGCTCCGCGACGCCGTGAAGCGCTTCCGCGCCGCGCATACGCAAAGTGTCCTCGACAACCCCGATCCCAGACGCTGATCCGAGCCTGCGCATTGGCGTGCTCGGGGCAGGCCAGCTGGGCCAAATGCTCGCGCTCGCCGGTATCCCGCTCGGCTACCGCTTCGTCTTCGTCGATCCGAGCCCGGGCGCGCCGGCGGCCGCCGTCGGCGAACAACTGGCGTGCGGATACGGCGATCCGCTCGGGCACGAAGCGCTCGGCACGTGCCATGTCGTTACCTACGAATTCGAGAGCGTACCGGTCGAAGCCGCCGAGGCGCTCGCGGCGCGAGTGCCGGTTTTTCCGCCGCCGTTCGCGCTGCGCGTGGCGCAGGATCGACTCGCGGAGAAGAACTGCTTTCGCTGGCTCGGCATCGGTACCGCGCCCTTCGAGGCGGTGGACAGCCTGGAGGATCTGACGCGCGCAGTCGAAACGCTCGGGCTGCCCGCCGTGCTGAAGACGCGTCGGCTCGGCTACGACGGCAAGGGGCAATTCGTCCTGAAGCAGGCCGACCAAATCGCGGCCGCTTGGGCGGCTGTGGGAGAGGCGCCGTCGATCTTGGAAGGCTTCGTGCGTTTCGAACGCGAGCTCAGCTTGATCGCCGTGCGCGGCCGCGATGGCGAAACCGCCTTCTACCCGCTGGTCGAAAACCATCACCGGCAAGGCATCCTCAGAAAGACCATTGCTCCAGCGCCTGCGCTGACCCGCGATCTACAAACCGCGGCAGAGGCCTATGCCATGCGCATCCTGGAGCACCTGGAGTACGTGGGAGTGCTGGCGCTCGAGTTGTTTCAAATCGGCAGCACGCTGCTCGTCAACGAAGTTGCACCGCGCGTCCACAACTCCGGCCACTATTCAATCGAGGGCTCGCGCACGAGCCAGTTCGAAAACCACCTGCGCGCAATCCTCGGCTTGCCCTTGGGCGATACCAGTCCCGTATCGCCGACCTGCATGCTCAACCTGGTCGGCACACTGCCGAAGAGCGATGCCGTGCTCGCGGTGCTCGACGCACACTTGCATTTGTACGGCAAATCGCCGCGCCCGGGCCGCAAGGTGGGCCACATCACCGTCTGCGCCAGCAGCGAAGTCGAGCTCGCCGCGCGCGTGGCCGCGCTGGAAGCCATCCCCGGCGTGTGCAACGCGGAGTGAGCGGGGACGTCAGAGTCGAGCGGCGTCGGCCAAGAGGCGCGCCAGGTCGTCGTCGTCGTCCGAGCGGTAGTAACCGCGAATCGCCAGTGTGCGGTCGACGAGCACTAGGTGCGAGCCGTGAATGATGCCGCCATTCTCCGCTGCGGGGTCGGGCTTGCCGTCCAGCGCGAGTTTGAAGCCGTCCACGACGGTGCGTTTGATGACCTGTAAGTCGCCGGTCAAGAACGACCAATTCTTGGCGTCGGCATCGAAGCGCTTGGCGTAGGCGAGTAACACGGGCGGCGTGTCATGCTCCGGGTCGACACTGATGCTGACCAAGGCCAAGGCCGGCACCTGCTGGGCAGCGGCCACTTGTAGCTCGCGCATGCGGCGCGTGATGCGCGGACAAATCGTCGGGCAGTTTGTGAAGAAGAAGGCTGCCGCCCAAACTTTGCCGCGCAAGGTCTGGTCGCTCACCGCGGCCGAGTTCTGATTGATTAGCGAAAAGGCGCCGACTTGGCCGAGGATCGGCAAGGGTTCGGCCTGCTTCTTACAACCCGCTGAGCTCGCGCCCAGGGCGAGCAGCAGTGCGCACAAGCCAAGGGCCAGGGTCGAACGCGCGCTGCGCCAGCTCACTGCTTCGGTCGCCATGGCCCGGCCTTTTATAGCCGTCCCGGCCCACAATCGAGCCCTCTGCCGAAGTTTCTCAATTATACCTGTTTCAACTGTCATTCTGACCGGTTAGGCCCTGCTGGCGGCGTCTGGGGCGGACCCGGGAAGCTTGCATGCGAGGGCGGAACGGGTGTAGGGAGTCGCCACACACGGGCTCTTGCAGCCCAGAAAGAGGACACCATGCGTTGGTTCCGAAAAATGCTGAACCGCCTCCGCTTCCCGATGCCCTCCGCCAGCTTCGGCTGATGGTCGCCTCCCGCAGCCCGCGGGACTTATCGATGTCTGGGGGGTCGAGTCATCCGCGTTCGCCGCGTCGAGACCGACCCCTCACCCATGTTGCCGCTAGCTTGGCTCGCGGCTTACTCCACCGTGCCACGTCGGTGCTAAATTAATCGCGTGTCGCGTCGTGTCTCGCTCCCCGTGAACGATCCCTCCGCCAAGCGCCCGAGATCGACGATCGAAGCCGTGCGCGCGCGCTTGGGCGGACGCGCGCGGACGGATCTGCAGGCAGGCCGCGTGGTCTGCTTCTTGGACACCGGCGCAACCGGCGTCGTCCTCTACGGCCAAGGCGACGAGGTGCACGTCTTCTCCAACGCAGGTTGGGTTCGCCGCACCACGACTGACGCCCTCATCCATGTGGATGAACCCGCGCCCGATCTGCGCACAGTCGCCAACGACGTGCGCGTGTTCGCCGCGCTCGAAGAAGGCCACCGCGTGCGCTTCCAAGATCTCTCCGGGGTCGCGCAAGGCACGCTGATTGAAAAGTGCCGCTACGGCGCGGTCGTCCGCCGCGACGACGAGACGGTCATGGGCGTAGGCTTCCGCCGCATCTGGCCGCTGCCCAATCCGTCCGACACTCCGAGCTGAGCCGCGCGCGTGGCTGTTTCAGAACGCGAACGCCTCGCGCGAGTCGGGTTATGCAGCGCATGCCGCCACGCGCGCACGATCCGCGCAAAAAACAGCGAATTTTGGCTGTGCGAACGCAGCAAAAGCGACGCCCGCTTCGCCAAATATCCGCCGCTCCCCGTGCGCAAGTGCAGCGGCTTCGAGCGCAGCGAACCCTCGCCTCTTTGAATGCTACTTGGGCTGCCCCCCTGCAGCCCCCATGCACCAGTGCAGCTCGTCGCGCGGCCGCGCATTGCGGAGTCGCTCTGAGCGTGTCGGCGCCTGAACGTCTCAGTGCGCTTTTAGAAAGACCGCGCTCTCCCTGAGCACTCCCTGAGTTCAACCGCCAAGCAGCCAAGACGCCAAGTCCTCAGGGCGTCCCATCACCGACGAATGCACCGCGACACGCTCGAGGATTTGGGGTTGGTGAAACAGGTCGCGGGAGCGCTGTTTGGACACGCGAGAATTCGAGCGTTAGCGAAGCACGTCGCGGGGTGCCGTTTCAAGACGTATCAAACGCACCGCCAAAACCCCAAAATCTCTTTCTCTCTTGGCGTCTTGGCTGCTTGGCGGTTGATTCCTCTGCTCGTTCGCTGTTCCAAAACCGACGTCGGGCGAGATTCGCGGGGCTGTAGACGCGAAGGAAGTCGATGCTCGCTGAGCAAGCATCGACTTCGCGGGGTCAACTCGTGCTCAGACGGGGATGCCGGGAGGGGGGAAGCCGAGGCACATTTCTTTGACCTGGGCGGCGACGCCTTCGATCAGTTTGGCGTCGTCCGGCGCGCTCACGACTTGGCTCATGAAGTCGGCCAATTTGAGCATTTCGTCTTTGCCCATGCCTCGCGAAGTGATGCTCGGGGTACCAATTCGGAAGCCGGACGGGTCGAAGGGCTTGCGCGGATCGAACGGGATTGAGTTGTAGTTGCCGACGATGCCCGCGCGGTCGAGCGCCTGTGCGGCGATTTTGCCGGTCACGTTTTTGCTGCGCAGATCGATCAAGATCAGGTGGTTGTCTGTACCGCCCGTGACGAGCGAGAAGCCTTTGCTGAGCAAGCCGTCTGCGAGCACCTTGGCGTTGGCGACGACCGCATGCGCGTAGCTCTTGAACTCGGGCGTGGCGGCCTCTTTGGCGGCGACGGCGATGCCCGCGGTAGTATGGTTGTGCGGGCCACCCTGTAGCCCTGGGAACACCGCGCGGTCGATGTCCTTGGCGAACTCTTGCTTGCACATCACGATGCCACCACGCGGGCCGCGCAGTGTCTTGTGGGTGGTGCTGGTAATGACATCCGCGAGACCCACTGGCGACGGATGCGCTCCGCCGACGACCAAACCCGCGATATGAGCGATGTCGGCACACAATTTCGCCCCGACTTCGTCGGCGATTTCGCGAAATTTCGCGAAGTCGAGCGTACGCGGATAGGCGGTAGTGCCACACCAAATGATCTTCGGCTTGTGTTCGAGCGCGAGCCGGCGCACCTCGGCGAAGTCGATGCGCTGATCGCTCTCGCTCACGTTGTAGCCAACGCTCTTGAAGTACTTGCCCGTGATGCTGACCGCCGAGCCGTGCGTCAGGTGGCCACCTGAAGGCAAACCGAGACCCATGATCGTGTCGTGCGGCTGACAAAACGCGAGATACACCGCTAGATTTGCCGGGCTGCCGCTGTACGGCTGAACATTCACGTGGTCCACGCCGAAGAGTGCCTTCAAGCGCGAGACGGCCAGGTTCTCGACCTGATCGATGATCTGCTGGCCTTCGTAGTAACGCTTGCCCGCGTAACCTTCGCTGTACTTGTTGGTCAGAATCGAGCCGGTCGCTTCGAGCACGGCGCGCGAGACGTAGTTCTCGCTGGGGATGAGCCGCAGCTTGACCGTTTCCCGAACCTCTTCTTCGCGAATCAATCGAGCGATCTCAGGGTCACGTTCAGCCAAAGAAGGATCACGGGGCGTTGCAAAGTTCGACATGCGGCGCAGCCTACCGCCCCGTTTCGGCCTGCGCCACAGCCTTGCAATCCCGCGTAATTACTGATGTTTTAAAGTTTCCACATAGACTGCAAGAAGTCACACCGCAATCACTCGACGCTCACGTACGACTGGATAAACTGCGCGCCGTGCGATGGCAAAGCCGAGCCAAGCGAAAACCCCGACCGATCCCGATGGGCCGGAGGGCTCGGAGCGCCGTAGCGCGAGCATGCCCGGAGCTGCTCGCCCGGAATTCGATCCGGTATCTGCTGCTGATGTACTCAGCGAGCTGAGCTCCGAACGCCCCGCCGACCCCGTGCATCCAGCCGCGCCCAAAACCGATCCTGATCTCGTGCGCGATCACGAGATCATTCCTGCCGCGCCTGCCGAGCTGGATAGCGCCCCGCCCAGCATTCCATCTGCTGCCCACGTCACCACGGAGGAACCGCCCAAGCCGCAGGGCTCGATTCCGGTACTGCCCGGACACGTGATCGCCAACCGCTACGAGGTGCTCGGCATCTTGGGCGAAGGCGGCATGGGCATCGTGTACCGCTGCCGCGATCAATCCAACGGCCAATTCGTCGCCATCAAGCGTGTGATCCCGCCCTCCGGCAATCTGCAGGGCGAGTACGTGATGTGGTTCTACAAGGAGGCGCGTGCGCTCGCCGCCTTGGCCCATCCCAATATCGTCCAAGCGCGCGACTTCGGGCAGTTGCGAGATGGCTCACCGTTTTTGGCGATGGAGCTGGTGTCAGGCGTATCGCTGCACGAGCTGGTCCATACGCGCCTCACTTTCCCGCTGATCTGGACGATCGTCGATCAGATCTTGTCGGCTTTGGCTCACGCCCATGCGCGCGGGATCATCCACGGCGATCTCAAGCCGTCGAACGTGCTGGTGGAGGCCATCGACGACCAACCGCCACAAATTCACGTGCTCGACTTCGGCTTGGCCTGGCTGCGCCAAGACGCCCTCGACCAGCGGCTGGACGGCAACAAGCCGATGGAGTTCGCGCCGCATGCGGGCGCGGGCACCCCGGGCTACATGGCCCCCGAACAGATCCAGCACGAAATGCACCATGTGTGCGGTGCGACCGATCTGTATTCGCTCGGCTGCATTCTGTATCGGCTGTTCGCGGGGCGCGCGCCGTTCTCCGGCGAGTCGAAGGAGCTCTTGCGCGTCCACGCGTTCGAGCAGCCGCCCGCGCTCAAGGCCGTGATCGACGCCCCCGAGGGCACGATCTCGTTCATCACCCGGCTCTTGGCCAAGCGGCCCTGGGATCGCTGGGAGTTCGCCGCCGAGGCGCGAGCGGAGTGGGGCAAATGGCGTCCCAAGGCGGAACCCGCTGAGTATCGCTTGCCGGTCGATCTGCGGTCCTCGACCGCCAAGACCGCAGCACCCACTCGCCGAACCGGCGCGCGTGGACCCAATCCCGATCTTTCGCCGGCGCCGGAGCGCGCGCCAGGCCTGCTCAGCATCCGCCCGAGCCCGTTGGTCGGTCGCGAGGACGTGCGTAACACCTTGCGTGAGGTGTGCGACGACGTGATCGACGGCGTGGGCGCGCCGCACCGCCTGGTGATGTTGGTCGGCCCCGCCGGTTGCGGCAAGAGCCGCATCGCCGAGTGGCTGAGCGAGGTCGTGCACGAAGAGGGCACGATGGTGCCGCTCCGCGCCCGCTACCGAAAAATCCGCGGTTCACTCGACGGCATGTTGGGCGCCGCCCTGCACCATTACAACTTCGAGCGTGTCGAGCGCGACCTGATCGAGCGCTCGCTGCTCGAGCGTTGGAAGGTGCGGCGGGACGACAAGAACGGCCGCGCTTGGGTCGCAGGCGCCGGGGAATGGCTGCGACCCATGGGCGCGGAAGCGCCGGTCGGGCCCAGCGGCGTGCGCTTTACGCTCGATACGCTGGAAACCCGGCGCATGGTCACGCGCTACACGCTGCGCAAAATCGCCAATGGCCGCCCGCTTTTGTTCTGGCTGGACGACATTCACAACGCCAGCCCCGCGACCATCGAAGGTCTGCTCAAGATCCACACCGACGAACCCGACCAGCGGATCGTGATGGTGGCCACGGTGCGGCTGGAAGACGTCGTGATGGGCACCGCGACGGCCACGCGCCTGCGTGAGCTGCGCGACATCATGAACGGCAAGCTGATCGACATCGAACCGCTGCCGGCCGACACGACGGCGACGCTGCTCAGGGAATCGCTGCCGCTCGATGATGCTGCGGTGAGGGAAGCCGCGCGCCGCAGTCGCGGCAATCCGCTGTTTGCGCTGCAGCAGCTCCATGCCTGGGCCCTGGCCGGCAATATGGAGTTCCAGAACGGCGTGTATCGCGTGCCGCCGGAAGTGCTGGCCATGCGCCCGCAGACCACGGCGGAGCTCTGGGACAGCCGCGTGGCCGCGATGCCCGAGTCGCACCGCGTGGCGGCGTATGCCGCAGCGACCCTCGGCGGTGATATCCGCAAGAACGTCCTATCGGCTTTGCTCAATGCCTTGGCCCTGCCCTCAGAAGCCGCCATTTTGAGCCTACAAACGGCTGAGATTCTGGTACCGCGCGGCCCCGGCCGCTACGCCTGGCCGCACGAATTGCTGCAAGAGCACCTGCTCTTGAGTCTGAACGAGCGCGGCGACAAAGAGCGCTTCTATCGCGCGTCCGCGACCGCGCTGACCCAGCACCCGCTCGCCAACAGCCGGCGCGTCATTCGCCAGCGCGTCGTCAATCTGTTGCAAGCGGATGACGCCGACACTGCCGCGTTGCTCTTGTTCGACTTCTTGCAACAAAGCTGGAACGGCGCACGCGAGCCCGTCGCCACGCTGGCCGATCTCGAGCTGCTCAAGGGCAAACTCACGGGGCGAACCCTGGCTCTGAAAAATCGCTGGCAAGCGGAGGCCCTGCGCCACGCGGGACGCATCGCCGAAGCGATGACCTTCGCCGAGCTCGCTCGCACGCGCTTCGAGGAGCTCGGCGATCCCGAAAACATCGCCCATAGCTTGCGCCTGCAAGGTCACCTCGCGAGCGACCAGGGCAGCTCAGCCGAAGGTCTCGAGCTCACCCAGCGCGCGCATCAAATGTTCGTCGAGCAAAACAACGCCCTCGGGCAAGCCCAGTGCGAAGCCGTCGCAGGTGAAATTCAATACCTGCTCGGCAGCTACGAAGAAGCGCGCGGTACCATCCAGCGCGGCGAACGCAATTTCGCGACGCTCGGGCAAGCGCTCGGCCGCGGCCAGTGCCTACTCTTGCTGTCCTGGGTCGAACACTCGGAGGGCGCCACCGAGCGCTCGCGGCGCCTAGCGCAAGAGGCACGCTCGGAGTTCGAACGCGCCGGCTATCGCTTGGGGACCGCCCAGGCCGACGTTTCGATCGCGCACGTCGAACACCGGCTGATGAACTTTCACAGCGCTGAAATCGGCGCACTCGACGCGCTCTCCACTTTCGAAACCTTGCGCACGCCACGCGGGCAAGCCGCCTGCGACCGACTGCTCGCGATGATCGGCCTCGACACCGATGACCTCGACATGGCCGAGCTGCACACCGACCGCGCCTCGCAGCTGTTCGCGCGCATGAGCGACCCCTGGGGCGTGATCGAAACCAAGCTACTGCTCGCGCAAATCGCGCTCGTCCGCCATCAAGGCGGCAAAGCTCGCACCTTGCTCGAAGAATCCAGCCGCATGGTGGTCGAAGAAGCCGAAGCCCGTCAGCACTTCCTGCTCACGCGTGCCTGGCTCGAAGTCGTCGAAGGCGACAGCGACGCCGCGCTCGAATCAATCGAGGCCGCCGCCGAAGTCTTCGGCCAACGCACCCGCGCTGGCGACCACACCCCGCACCTACTCAGCCGCCTCGCCCGCTTCCCTTGGTCCGCCGACGCCCTCAACCGCATCGACGCCTGGCGCACCGTGCTCAACGACCGCCTCCGCCGAAAGAACTGACTCTGGCCTTGATCCCTGCGTGAGTACGAGTGAACGCGCTCGTTCGGGGAAGAGGAAGAGGGGACAACCGCCAAGCAGCCAAGACGCCAAGTCCCCAGGGCGTCGCGCGCCGACCGAATGCACCTAGGAGCCAGATGAGCTCTCAGAGATTCGAATCCTGTCGTACTTAAAGATCAAGCGCCTCCGCCTCGGGTTGCTCGTGAACTTCAACGTGGCCGAACTACGTCAGGGCATCAAACGGGTCATCTGCCGTGCCACTGCCCAGGGAGGGCTCCGCGGAGAGGGCGGATAAAACCACAAGCTAGGATGCCTTGGGGTTGGCGCGGTGCCTTTGAACCATTCAAAACGGCACTCCACGACGTGCATCGCCAACCCTAGATGCTCGCGCGTGTCGCGGTGCATACCTCGATGATGCGACGCCCTGAGGACTTGGCGTCTTGGCTGCTTGGCGGTTTATCCCCTCTCGTGCTTCGCGCACCACGAACTTGCCTCGAGCCACTCGCTCCCGTGGAGAAGCCGCCTGCATGGCGATGCCAGCAACGAACGAATCCTTGGCTGCGCAGGTGTGTGAGAAAAGCTCACATTGGGGTACAATGCAGATTGCGGGGAGTGCATAGGCCTGGGCGGTGTTAGAACCGGGGCATGTCGCCCAGCGGAAACATTAGGCATAGCGCGTCGGACAAGCTGATGGAGCGCGCGGAGCGGTTGATGCCGGGCGGAGTGAATAGCCCGGTGCGTGCCTTCCGTGCGGTGGGTGGGCATCCGCTGTTCATTGCGCGCGCGCTCGGGTCGCGGGTGTTCGATGCCGACGACAACGCCTATCTCGACTACATCGGCTCGTGGGGTCCGGCGATCCTCGGTCACGCACACCCGAAGGTCGTGCAAAGCGTGGTGGATACGGCGGCCCGGGGGCTTTCGTTCGGTGCTCCGACCGAGGGCGAGGTGCGCTTCGCGGAAGTCGTGATGGAGCGCTATCCGAGCATCCAGATGCTGCGCTGCGTGTCGAGTGGCACCGAAGCGACGATGAGTGCGCTGCGCGTTGCGCGCGGCTTCACGGGTCGGGACGTGATCGTGAAGTTCGACGGCGCCTATCACGGCCACTCGGACTCGCTGCTCGTGAAAGCCGGCAGCGGCGCTGCCACCTTCGGTAATCCCGACTCTGCCGGGGTTCCGGCCTCGATCGTCGAAAACACCGCAACGCTTGCCTACAATGACAACGCGGCGCTCAACGATTTGTTCGCCCGCGACGGCGGCCGAATCGCGGCGGTGATCGTCGAGCCCGTGGCGGGCAACATGGGCCTCGTGCCACCCCAGCCGCAATTCCTAGAAACGATCTTGGAGCTTTGCGCGCGGCACGGAGCGCTGTCCATCTTCGATGAAGTGATGACCGGTTGTCGGCTCGCGCGCGGCGGCGCACAAGGCCTGTTCGGGATGACGCCGGATCTCACCTGCCTCGGCAAAATCGTAGGTGGTGGCTTGCCGTTGGCCGTCTACGGCGGCCGTGCGGACGTCATGCAACGAGTCGCGCCGCTCGGCCCCGTGTACCAAGCGGGTACGCTGAGCGGGAACCCGCTCGCGGTGAACGCAGGCCTGACCACGCTCGCCGAACTCGACAACAACTCGTACCAGCGCTTGGAAGAGCTCGGCTCGCGCTTGCAAACGGGTCTCGAACGCGCGCTGCGCGACACGAACACGGCGGGCGTGGTGCAGCGCGTCGGTTCCATGCTCACGCTGTTCTTTCATCGCGGCCCGGTACGCTCCTGGCTCGATGCCGCCGCTTCCGACACTCGGCGCTTCGGCACCTGGCACCGCGGCCTGGTTACCCGCGGCGTGTACTGGCCCCCGTCCCAGTTCGAAGCCGCGTTCATCTCCCTGGCCCACACCGAGCAAGACATCGACCAAACAGTCGAAGCCGCTCTCGGCGCGCTCGCGGAGTAGCGCTCAGCCGCAACTGGCGGCGATCGTCTCGATCGCCAAAAACATCGGCAGCGGCTCCTCGAAGAGCAAGCCTTCACGAACTCCTACCACAGGCACGAAGCCTAACCGCTCGTAGAACGCGATCGCGTCAGGCTTGGCGTCCGCGATCACGCCGATACATCCGAAGCGATCGCGCTGCTCGAGGGCAAGGCCGAGCGAATGCCGCAGCAAGGCTTTACCAATACCTACCCCGCGTGCGCGCGTATCTACCCCGAGACGGGCAACCCGTAGCACCGGCAGGGGGTAGCTTGGCAAGCGTTTGCGGAGTCGTGCGTTGGGTACGACTCCGCGCTCGAGCGACGATGCCGCGATCGTCGCGAAGCCTGCAACCTTCGCGTCGACGACAGCCACATAGGTGACTGCAAGGTGCAGCTTGAACTGGTTCTGCCCAGCATAGTGTTCGAAAAACCGATTTAGGTCGGCCTGTCCGCACGAAAAGTCGCTGCGGTCATCGTCTCGGCGAAGAGCGCGGATCTCAACGGCCTTGGCCACGCATCAGCTCTCGCAGGGCGGCCGTCGGCTCTGGCGGGCTTTCGAGCAGCTTGACCACACGCTCAAAGGCTTCCTCGTCCAGCACCAACCGAGTCGGGATCAGCGCCTCGTCCGGCAACTCCCTGCGGGCCTCGATGAAGTAGAGCAGCGCTTGCTCGACCACGAAGTTCTTTTTGAGCCCGTAGCGCTCGCTGAATCGATCGAGCTTTTCCTTCGTAGCAGCCGAAACTGTCGCGGAGATTTGGGATTGGTCGCTCATTTTGGTCTGTCTGTGCGCACGCCAGTCTAACATGGAAAAACATGGGAAAACTATGGATGCCCATTTGCGCGGCGCGTTGTCGGCCTTTTTACGGCGAAAGGCTGATTTTTGTTTGCGTTTCGCGGCGGATCTCGTAGCTGTCCGCCGGTACATCCCGAGGAGTCCCTGTGAGCCAGAAGAAACAAAAAGTCGCGATCTTGACTGCTGGTGGCCTTGCGCCGTGTCTCTCGTCTGCCGTGGGCGGCTTGATCCAGCGCTATTCGGAGCTCGCCCCCGAGCTGGAAATCATCGGTTACTTGGGAGGGTACAAGGGGCTCTTGCTGGGCTCGAGCGTGCCGGTCACGGCCGAGGTTCGCGCGGGCGCCAACGTGCTCCACAAACATGGTGGCAGCCCGCTCGGCAACAGCCGCGTCAAGCTGACCAATCGTAAGGATTGCCTGAAGCGCGGCCTGGTCAAAGATGGCGAGGATCCGCTCGAGGTGGCAGCCAAGCAGCTGACCAAAGACGGCGTGACCATCTTGCACACGGTCGGCGGCGACGACACCAACACCACGGCCGCGGATTTGGCAGCCTTTTTGAAGAAGCATGACTACGATCTCACCGTCGTCGGTCTGCCGAAGACGATCGACAACGACGTGTTCCCGATCCGACAATCGCTCGGCGCGTGGACGGCCGCCGAACAGGGCGCCATTTACTTCGAGAACATCGTCAACGAACACTCCGCCAACCCGCGCATGTTGATCGTGCACGAGGTCATGGGCAGAAACTGCGGTTGGCTCACGGCCTACACGGCCAAAGTCTATCGCGAACGCCTGAATCACCCGGACTTCTTGCCGAGCTTCAACTTGGCGCTCGCTCACAAAGACGTCGACGCGGTGTACATCCCCGAGCTCGATTTCGACCTCGAGGGCGAAGCCAAGCGCCTGAGCAAGGTGATGGACGAACAAGACTGCGTGAATTTGTTCGTCTCCGAGGGCGCCTGCGTGAACGAGATCGTGAAAGAAATGGCCGCCAAGGGTGAAGAAGTGCCGCGGGACGCCTTCGGCCACTACAAGCTCGACTCGGTGAACGTCGGCCAATGGTTCAGCAAGCAATTTGGCAAGCTACTCGGCGCCGAGAAGACGCTGGTTCAAAAGTCCGGCTACTTTGCCCGCGCGGCCGCCGCCAACGTGGACGATCTGCGCTTGATACAAAGCATGGTCGACCACGCGGTCGAGTGCGGCTTGCGCGGTGAGTCCGGCGTGATCGGCCACGACGAAGACCAGGGCGGGCGGCTCCGCGCGATCGAGTTCCCGCGCATCGCTGGTGGCAAGATGTTCAACGTCAACCAGCCCTGGTTCGATCAGATGCTCTCGGAGATCCATCAGCCCAAAGGCCGCGCGGTCACCGTGGATCATCACCACGGCGAAGAGCTGCCGTCGATCCCGCCGCCAGCGCTCTGAGTCGCAAACGCGAGCCGCGCGCCTCGGTCGCCTCTCGGCGACTCGGGCGCGCGTGACGCTTTGGGTTCCGGACCACGAAAGCTAACGCACCGAGCTCGTCTCTCGATGAGCTCGGTGTCGCGTCACGTCTGACGCCTCAGCTCACGAACGAGCCGCGCGACGGCGGTGCAGCACGAAGCCTACGCCGAGCAGCGCGCTCAGCCAGGCGAGCCGAGTCGCCGGCGCGTCCGTGTCCCCGCCCACACGGCAGCCGCAGCCTTGGGCAGCAGCGGGTCCGGAGCGAACGCCGGCGCCGGAGCCAGGGACTCCACCCGAGCCATTCGGGGAGCCACCAAAGTTGAGCCCCGGAGCGCCCGAGCCGAAGTTCATGTTGCCATTGGCGCCGCTACCGGTGGCACCCGTGCCCGGGTCGTCCGGACCCGCCGTGCAGACGCCCAAGTTGCAAACGCCATTCTTCGGGCAAACCACACCGACGCACGGGTCGATGCAGGTGCCACCTTTGCAGATCATCCCATTCTCGCAATTGACGTTGGCGCACGCCTCGTCGATGCAACGACCATCCTTGCCGCAGGACAAGCCGGTGTCACACCCGCGACAATCACACTTGGACAGGCACAGCCCCTTCTCGCACACGCGATCCCCCGGGCAGGTCACGCCCTTGCACGGGTCCACGCACTGACCGAGCTGGCACGACTCACCGTAGGGGCAAACCACGCCGGTGCAGGGGTCGACGCATTCTCCAGCGCGGCAGGCCGTGCCCATGGGACAGGTCTTCGAGGCGCACGCCGGATCCGCGCAATGGCCCGTATCATCGCAGGCCAAGCCGATTGGGCAGGGGAACTCACCATTAGAGCAGGTGCCCACGCACGAACCCTGAAAGCAGATCGGCTTGTCGCCGCTCGGGCACAGGCCCTCGCCGTTATCGATCACGCCGTCGCAGTCGTTGTCGACGTTGTCGCAGGACTCCGGACCCTTTTGAATCACGGGACGGCAAATCGACATTTCGCCTTCGGCCGCGCAATCCGTGCGGCCGACGGAGCAGGCGCCCTGCTGGCCGGTGTCGCACGACATGTTGCCGCCTGCACAGGTCAGACCGGAGACGTAGAACACGAAGTCATTGAAGTCGCCGTCGGCGCCGTCTTTACCGTCGGTGCCCTTCTTCCAATCGGCAGCGGACATTGGCAAGTCTTCGAACGCCATGTAGAAGCCGCCCGGATCCACCTTGGATTGGTAGATCAAGGTGGTGACCCAGGGCGTCCCGCTGGCGTTCCGCTGATTGTGCTCGTACATCGAGTACTTCGTCTGCGGGCACTTCTGGTCGCCGATCACCGCAAAGGCCACGTAACCGCCCTTGTATCGGGGATCTTTCGAAATATCGCCCGAGTTGAACGACTTCGGCGTCCAGCGCAGGATCGAAAGGTCATACGGATGGCGGTTGTCCCAAGCCAATGGGCAGAAGCCATCCGTCTTGCGCGTCCTGCCATCGCCTTCCACGCAGTTGAGCTCATCCTGCGGTTTTCCCGTGATGAACGGGTAGACTTCGGCCGCGCTCGGCGGAGTCTTGCTGGTGGGATCGGTGACGTTGTACCAGCCGAACTGGGCTTGGCAGTTGCCGCCCATCAGCAGCAACTGACCGGTGAAGCCACACTTGGCGGAGAAGTAACCCGGGCCAGTCTTTGCGTCCTTCGACGGGTCGACGGCATCCTTGCGCCACTTGAACAGGCCACTCAGATTGATCGCGTCGCCGGTGACGAATTGCGGGTAGGCTGGCGGAGCATAGAAGTCGCCGTAGAGCACCGGGGGATTCAGGTTCTCGCCCATGAGCCCTCGGTTCACTGGGAGCGTAGACCTCCACGCCCAGGACTCGTTGACGAGATTAGCCTCTGCCATTGGCACTGGTTGCGGCAGCGGCGTCATCATCGCGTCCGTCTGCGTGACCTGCGCGCTCACGGGATTGGCCAACGACAATGTCGCGGCGCACACACAGATACCCAACCAACCCGCGTAGCGGCGAGCATTCGACAACATACTCGCGGTTTTAGCATGCCCCATTGGCGATACACGAAGATTCGGAAATGGCCCAACGCACTCCGGGTTTGGAAAGAGGACTTCGTGTGCTGGTCTGCTGACGAGCCTGTCGCGCTGCTATGGCATCGCTGTCGCGGTCTCCTTTCGCGCTTGCGCGGCGCGCCCGCGGTCTGCGCGACCAGGCTAGAAAATCCAAGCCCAGCCGGAACAGTGCGGCGGCGGATTCACGCGTGGCTGTTTCGCGCCAGTGACGCCGCAGGCCGCCGGACCCGCAAGCACTGCTTTTCCCGCGGGGTTTGCCGCTGGCAGTGCGTGGCTAGGCCTTGACCAACAAGTTGAAGTTGGCGAAGCGGGAACAGGCCACGTGCGTCTCGCGCATCAGGCGCAAGCGGTTGTTCCGGAGCGGCAGGTCTTCGACCATGACGAAGATGTCCTCGAAGAATTGAGCCAGGATGGGCGCGAAGGTGGCAATTGCGGTCAGGGCTCGCTCGTAGTCGGCCGCGGTGGTGCCTCCGCTGACTGATTGCTTGAGCGACTGGTAGGCGTCGAAGACGCGTTGTTCGCTTGCGTGGACTTCGGCCTGGACGCTCGCGGGCGGGACCAGCTCGCCGGGGGGCGCGTCTTTGGCGATGTTGGCGGCGCGTTTGAAGACCTCACCAGCGGAGGTGCGCAGGCTCTCTTCGATCTTGCCGAGGGCGGCGGCACGAAGCTGAACGTCATACGGATCGTCGGCGGAGGCGGCGACGCAGGCGTCGACCACATCACCGGGTTCGGCCAGGACACCGCGCAGGCGTTGACGGAGAAAACCAGCCAGCTTATCGCTGGTCGCCTGCGCGTCGAGATCGAGCTTCACGCCACTGAAGCCGGCGTAGGCGGTTTGAATCGCGTCCGCTAGACCGAGTCGCCATTGCTTGGCGAGCAGGGTGCGCAGCAGGCCAATCGCCGCGCGCCGCAGGGCGAGTGGATCGGCGGCACCGGTGGGCAGCAGGCCGATGGCGAAGCAGCCGACCAGCGTATCGAAGCGATCGACCAGCGCGACCAACGCCCCCGCGTCATCGGGAGCCGTTGGGTCGTCAGCGCCGCGCGGCAGGTAGTGTTCGGCGATGACCGAGGCGACCTCGGGCGGCAGGCCCTGGGCCAAACCGTAGGCGGCGCCCATTTCACCCTGTAATTCCGGTAATTCACGGACCATGAGCGAAACCAAGTCGCACTTGGCCAGGGCCGCGCCGGCACGCGCAGTCTCGATCACGGCGGGGCTGAGCCCGAGCTTTGCGCCCAACAGCGGCACGAGCGCGACCATGCGGCGCACTTTGTCGCCCACGCTGCCCAGGCGCTTGTGGAACATGATGCCGTCGAGCTCGACGGCACGTTTGGCGAGCGGCTGCTTCAGATCTTCGTCGTAGAAGAACTTGGCGTCGGCCAGGCGCGCGCGCATCACGCGATCGTTGCCGAGCTGGATGTTCTCGGGCTTGAGCGCGGTGCCCACGACCGCGAGGTACTTGGGTGCCAGGCCGCCCTGTTGGTCGCGCACGCCGAAGTAGCGCTGGTGGCCCTTGGCCACGTCGAGGATCACGCGTTCCGGTAGGGCGAGGAACTTGGCTTCGAAATTACCGACCACGACCTGCGGTTCTTCCACCAGCGAGGCGTTCTCTTCGACCAAGAAGGCGTCTTCAATCAGGGTGCCATTGATGCTCTTGGCGGCGGCAGCCAAGCGATCGACCATCACTTGCTTGCGCTCCGCCGGATCCACGAGCACGTGCGCCGCGCGCAGCGCGGCCACATAAGTACCCGCATTTGCGATGCTGAGCGCAGCCGGGGCCAAGAAGCGATGGCCGTACGACACGCGCCCCGAGCGCACGCCGGCAAACTCGAAGTGCAGTTCGGCATCGCCCAAGAGCGCGATCAGCCAGCGCACCGGGCGCCCGAACGCGGTATCGCCGTCCGACCAGCGCATCGACTTACGAAACGGGATCTTGCCGCACACCTCGGCGAGCAGCGCGGGCAGCAGGCTGGCGGTCGGCGCGCCCTTTTCGACGCGGCGACCCGCAACGTACTCGCCCTTGTCCGTGGCTTTTTTGAACAGCGCGTCGAGCGGGACGCCGATCTTGCTGGCGAAGCTTTGGGCGGCCTTGGTCGGCTTGCCGTCCGCGTCGAAGGCCACCCGCGCCGGTGGACCGAGCGCCTCTTCGTCAAGATCCGGCTGAGCGGAAGCCAGGCCGGAGGCGATCAAGGCCAGGCGCCGCGGCGTGCCCAAGGCGCGCAGCGCGCCATGCCCGATGCGCAGCTCGCGCAAGCGTGACTCCAGCAATCCGGGCAGCGCCTCCACGGCCTGGGCCACGAACGTGGCCGGGAGTTCTTCGACGCCAATCTCTAGTAACAGATCCTCTGACATGAGCGGCGCGCAACTTACCCTAGATAGTCTGCTCGAAAAAGTGCGCTTTTGGGCTATGCTGCGCGCCGTGCGCATCACCTGTCCAATCTGCAAAACCGTGCTGGAAAACGCGGCGGATGACCATGAGCCGCGCCCGTTCTGCTCCGCGCGCTGCAAGCTCGTCGACTTGGGCAACTGGCTGAATGAGTCGTACCGCATTCCGACCGGCGAACGGCCGGAAGGCAACGAAGACGAATTCGGCCCCAGCTGAGGGCGGCTGGCGCCCAGCCGAGCTCAGACGCCGACGCGCTCAGGTCCCGGCGCGCAAGATCGCGGTCAGTGCCGAACGCACATCGCCATACCGAAACTCGAAGCCGGCGCGTTCGAGGGCGCGCGGCACGGCAAATTGACCGCCGAGCAGCGGCTCGGCGCCTTCACCGAACAGCGTCTTCAGGGCAAAGCTCGGCGCTCGCAGGAACGCAGGCCGCCCCAAGAGTTCACCGATCACGCGGCTCAGATCGCTGTTGGAGATCGGCTGCGGCGCGCAAAAATTCACCGGACCCGTGAGTGAGCTGTCGTCACACACGCGTAGCAGCGCGGCGATTTGATCGTCCAGATGAAGCCAGGAAAAACCTTGTTTGCCGGTGCCGATCGGCCCCCCGACGAACAACTTGAAAGGGCGGAGCAGCGCCTCGAGCGCGCCGCCCTTTTCACTCAACACCGGCGCAATCCGCGCGCGGACCACGCGCACGCCGAACTCCTCGGCGCCCTGCGCCGCGGCCTCCCAGGCCACGCACACCAGAGCCAAAAAATCATTGCCGGCAGGTGCACTCTCGTCGAGGCGCGCGCTGGATAAGGTCGAACCGTAAAAGCCGGTCCCCGAAGCGCAAACGAATACCTTCGGCTTGTGCTCGGCGTGCTCAATCGCGCGCACCAACCAACGAGTCGTGTCCACGCGGCTGTTCAAGATCCCCGCCTTCACGCTCTCGCTGTAGCGCACACCCACCGCTTGCTCACCGGATAGGTTCAACACCGCGTCGTACACTTCCGTGAAGACGCCGCTCGAGTCGGGGCCCGGCTGCCAATGCTGATGCGGCACGCCGTCGCGCAGGCCCGCCCCCCCGCGCGTGAGAACGGTCACCCGATCCCCTCGCGCAATCAGGGCAGCGACCAATGCCCGGCCAATGAAACCACTACCGCCAGCTACGAGAACGCGAGCCATATCCTCGTATTTACTCCGAATTTGCGCTCGGTGCCCGTGGCGGGCGACTTGGCGCCGGCGCTGATCGGATCTACGAGTGTTCGATGCTGAAAACCTCGACATTCGCCCTCGTCGCCGCGCTGACCGTTGCCACCATCTCGGGTTGCGCCGGCACTCCGGCTGCTCCCTTCGACCAGCTCAAGTCCGCGAACGTGACCGCGTACCGGCTTCAGCACGCCGCCCCGACTGGCGCGCTGCCGGGCGCCCCCGCCACGCCCGGAGCGGCCCCGGCTTTGACGATCCCTGGCTTGCCGCCGGAAATGAATTCCTGGATCCAACAAGGAGCCGCGGGCTTGTCAGCAGTTCTGCCTGGACTCCTGCCAGGCGCAGCCGCCGCTGCTCTGCCGGCCGCTGACACCTCGCCGCGCTTTCACGATTTCAAGATCATCACCCAGACTCAGGTGCTCGATCCCGAACTGAAGGAGACTCTGGGCAAGCTCCTGGGCGACAAAGACAGCTTCGACAACGCGCAAGCGCGCTGCGCTCCGAACGTGTTCGACGCCGACCTCGGCCTGAGCTTCACCTCCGGCACCGGTGGTCCGCCGAACGATCTGCTGATCTCGTTTCAGTGCAACCAGGTGGTGTCGCGCAGCTTTGCGTGGCCGCATCCCGCTACCGGCATGACGCTCGACACCGTGAAGAAGGTGGCGGAAATCGCGTTGAAGATTTTCCCGCAAGGCACGTGACGACACGCGTTTCGCCTGCGCTGCTGCTTGCCCTCGCTGGCATGCTCGGCGCAGGCCTGCTCGCGGTCGGGCTCGTGGCCAAGAGCTGTGCTCCGCCGTCCTTGCCCGTGATCCCGCCGCTCAGCTCGAGCGTCACCATCGTGCGGCCAACGCCCAACGTGCTGCTGGCGGTCAAAGACCTCGCGCGCCTGGAAAGCGCTTCTTTCCATATGGAGCGCGTGATCGACCTGACCGACAAGCAATCCATGCTGTTCGGCTTGGTCCACAGTGAAGACGCGATCCTGCTGGTGGCCGTGGCGGACGTGAGCGCAGGTGTCGATTTGCAACAGTTGAAGGCCGAGGACATCGTTGCAGATCCGATCGAGCAGCGCGTGGCGATCACGTTGCCGGCTCCAGAAGTGTTCCACGCCGAACTCGACAACGCGAAAACATACGTGCACACGCGCCACACGGGCGCGCTCGCGAACCGCAAAGAAAACCTTGAAACGCGCGCGCGCCAAGAAGCCGAACGCTCCCTGATTGAAGCAGCACTGCAGGCCGGCCTGTTGAGCCGTGCCAGTGACAACGCACGCCGCGCAGTCGAGGGCCTGGTGCGCGGACTCGGCTATAGCCAGGTGGAGGTCAAGGTGCGACCTCCCGCCGCCCGCGCAGGTACTGAAGTTCATGTAAAGTAATCGGTTCCTCGTGCTCGAACCGCTGCGCACCCCCTCACCGCTCGCGCTTCCCGCGCTGCTCGGCTCGCTCGTGACACTGGTCTTGGCTTGCAGCGCAGCGCCGCCGCCCGAGCCGCGGGCCCCCGCAGCTGACCTCGACACGAAGCTCAACGCCGCGACGCAGGCGCACACGGAGCTCCCGGCGCAGCTCGCCGCGGCGCCGCACGACATCCTGGTTCATTGCCAAACCACTGCGGGGGATTGTCTGATCTCGGTCGCCGAACGACGTGAAGTGCTGGTCGGCAAGCACTACCTCAACGCCTGCCGCGATTCAGACCCCGAGAAGCAGAGCCCGTGCATCGCCCGCGAGCTCGAAAAACGTGGCGAGCGCGCGGACCTCGCCTCGTTCTACGAAACCGAGAACTGGTGCTCGCGCAAGTTGCTCGAGTGCATCAGCGCGTTCGTCGACAACGCCGAACAAATGGCGCTGCGCCAGCGCGCGGTGGATCGCCGCGCGCAAGTCGAAGCTGCCCCGGAATCCACGCTCGCCGATCTGGGGCCCGAATTCGCCAAAGAAAAGCTCGACTTCGTGCGCGCGATCTTGCCGCCAGCAGGCCAAGCCGCGTGCGCGCCCAGCACGCCGGAGGATTGCGAGAAGAAGCTGACCGCGCCGAACGCCGAATACGACGCCGAACTCGAAAAGGCACCCGCAGCCTACGACGCCAAGCACGCGCTCGCCCTGTACGCAGCCGTGCAACGCGCTCGGGCCGAATGCGGCGCGCGCGAGCTCAGTTGCCTGCAGAGCCAAGGCCCGCGCTACGGAGCCAGCTCCGAATCCGACAAACTGCTCAAACAGAATCTCGCTCTGATCGCACAGCAGCAACAAATCCGCACCAAGGCCGATTCCGACGGCGCCGAACAGTGCCTCTCCGCGGGCGTCACTCAACACAGCGAGCGCATCGTCAGCGCTTACTCGACGTATGCTGCCAGCCCCATCAACTACTCATTGCTACGCCTGCAAAAGGCGTTCATCGCCATGCATCAAGCGCAGCTCTGGTGCCTGATGGCCCTCGGCAAGCCCAGCAAACGCTGAGCCGGCCGCGAGTCGCGACTGCGCGCGCCGCTCAGTGACTCAATCGAGCGGCGCCTGGGTCAAGCGGTTGGCAAACGTAGTCAGGGTGTAAGCGGCCACGCCCACGACGATCTCGAGTGCTGCAACGCGATCGAAACCCGCGGCCAAAAATTGCTGCCAGGCAGCATCCGAGACGTCCCCCGTTCGCTCGATGAGCGCCAAGGTGAACACGCGCACGGCCTCGAGCTTGGGCGATTCGAGCGGGCGTGCCTGTTCGAGAGCATCGCTCAGACCGGGGGGTGCCTCGAGCCGCGTGAGCAGGCGACGGTGGAGAGAAACGCAGTAGTGACAGCCGTTCTTGACGCCCATGGTCATGGCCAGCACTTCACGCTCGAGCGGCGAAAGCGAGCTGTGTTCGAAGGCGGTCAGGCCCGCGAGAGCCGCCTGGAGCGCGATCGGCGAGGCCGCCAGGCGCGCCAACGGGCTCGGGATCATGCCAAATTTACGCTCATTTTCAGCCAAGATGGGGCGCGAAGCGAGCGGAGCGGAAGCGAGCTCGTAGCCAATGAAGGAACGGGATGCGGTCGTGCTGGGTTGCTGCTCGGTCTCGGTCATGGTGTCGGTCTCCATTTGATTGTCATTGCAACTATCACTTCGAAGCGCCGCGCCAGTGGCAGGGCCCTTGGCCCTGACGAGCGAATTCAGGCGAGGTTCTCGAACAAGCGGCGCAGGGTGCGGCGAGTCGTCAGCAGATCTGCTTCGGGCACGCCGGCTTCCAAGCGCAGGACGATCGACTTGGCGATCGGCACGAGCTTCTTGCGCAGGCTCTTACCCTCTCGCGTCAACTCGACGATCCGCGCGCGCGCGTCTTTACCATCGACGCTGCGGGTGACGAGCCCGCTCTTCTCCATACTGTCTAGAATGCGGGACATGGTGGGTTTGTCGCGCAGCGTGCTCTCGCTCAGTTCGGAGACGGTACGCCCGTCACGCTGCCACAGGCGAACGAGCACGATCCATTGCTCGGGCGTGAGCTCGAGGCCGTGCTGGTGGAACTCCCGATAGGTGACGCCGCGGATGCGCTGATAGAGCCCGTGCAACAAGAACGGCAGTGCATTTTCCAGCACCACCTGCTCGCCTTCGAATTGGTCGCGCATCGCAGAGCAAGGCATAAGCGCGCGCGGAATAGTTGTCAATGCAACCATTCCCGCGGGCGCCTTGCAGAAGCCGCTTCGGTGGAGTAGCTGGACTCGCATGTCATCAGAACTATTGCTCTATGTCTGGGACTATAATTATTCGTCCTGGTCTATGCGCGCGGGCCTCGCGCTCCGCCAAACCGGCGCGCCCTTTCACGAAGTCAGCCTGCACGGCGAAGGCACGGACCGAGCGGCGCTCAAAGCGCTCTCCCCCAGCGGTCGCTTCCCGCTGCTCAAGCACGGCACGCAATGGATCTGGGACTCGCTCGCGATCGGCGAATACTTGCACGAGCAATTCCCGCAAGCGGGGCTCTGGCCGGGCGCGGCCGACGCGCGCGCGCACGCCCGCTCGGTGGTGGCCGAGATGCACTCCAGCTTCGCCACTTTGCGCAGCGCGCTGCCGATGAACATCCGCCGGCACTATCCCGGTTTTCCCAAGACCTTGGCAGTGCGCAACGAGATCGCGCGCATCAGCACTATCTGGCGCACCTGCCTCGAGCGCTTCGGCGGCGATGGTCCCTTCCTGTTCGGCTCATTCACCCTCGCTGACGCCTTCTACGCCCCCGTGGTCATGCGCTTGACCAGCTACGACGCCGAACTCTCGCCTCCCCTGCTGGCGTACGCAAACGCAGTCCGGTCTCAACCCTTCGTCAAAGACTGGATCGCCCTCGCCCAGTTGGATCGCCGCATCGCCGAGCAGGACGAGTACGAGCGCTGATGTAGGCCGATACCGGCGGGCCACCGCGCGCGTGGATTTTCCCAGCATTTTCCAACAACCTCGCGGGATTACACGCGCGCGCTAGGCTTGTTCAATGATCGTTGGCGTACCGAAAGAGATCAAATCCCACGAGTATCGCGTCGCGCTCCTGCCCGTCGGGGCGGACGAACTGCGACGAACCGGCAGTCAGGTGCTGGTCGAGCGCGGCGCAGGCCTCGGCAGCGGCATCCGCGACGAAGACTACGAAAAGGCCGGCGCCACGATCGTCGCCGATCGCGCAGAGATTTGGGCGCGCGCGGATCTGATCATCAAAGTGAAGGAGCCACAACCGGAAGAGTTTCCGCTGATCCGCGAGAACCAAATCCTGTTCACGTACTTCCACTTTGCGGCCGACGAGCGACTCACGCGCCACCTCCTTCAATCCGGCGCCAGCGCGGTCGCCTACGAAACCTTGCAAGATCGCCAAGGCCGACTACCGCTGCTCACTCCGATGAGTGAAGTCGCCGGTCGCATGAGCATCCAAGAGGGCGCCAAATTCTTGGAGCGCCCCGAGGGAGGCCGCGGCGTTTTGCTCGGCGGCGTGCCCGGCGTCGACCCCGCGCACGTGGTGATTCTGGGCGGCGGAATCGTGGGCAGCAACGCGGCCAAGGTCGCCGCTGGCTTTGGTGCCAACGTGACCATCCTGGACAACAACGTCGATCGACTGCGCTACCTCGACGACATCATGCCCAACGTGACCACGCTCTACAGCGACCGCCACACCATCCGCGACCAACTCGCGCTCGCCGATCTCGTGATCGGCGCAGTCCTGATCCGCGGGGCCCGCGCCCCCCGCCTGGTCGAACGCGCCGACCTCAAAACCATGAAACCCGGCGCCGTGATCGTCGACGTAGCAGTCGACCAAGGCGGTTGCGTCGAGACCACCCACCCCACCACCCACGAAGACCCCACCTTCGTCGTGGACGGAGTCGTGCACTACTGCGTGGCGAATATGCCCGGCGCAGTCAGCCGCACCAGCACCTACGCCCTGTGCAACGTGACCGGCCCCTACGCCGTCCGCATCGCCAACCTGGGCCTCGCCCGCGCCTGCCACGAAGATCCGAACCTCCCCAGCGCCATCAACATCCACCGCGGCACCGTCACCGACGAAGCCGTCGCCCGCACCTTTGGCCTCGATTTCCAGCCCTACGCCCCGTAACCGCGCCCTCCAAGCGTCCTCCGCCACCTCTCCGCCATCTGCACCTTGACCGGCCGCGAAAAATGCCTATGTTCCCCGAACCCACAACCCCTTCGGGGGCGATCGGTTTCGACGTGGGGACTGAAGGATAGTCTGCGTGTAAGCGGCTCCCGTCCCGCTTCATCAAACGGGCCGTATAATTGCGAACGACAACGCAATCGCTCTCGCAGCCTGAAAAACTGACGAGTGCCGTCCAACCGTAAGATAGTTTTGGTAGCGGAAGGGCGTCATTACTAAAGCTGGGTGACCGAGCGCGTCTCGGGTTTGGTCGCTGAGAAACACCGGGGCTAGGTCGTGGCCGAATCCACGAACTCCTGTCGGCGGGGGCAACCACCGACTACACACGTGAACGAAGATTATCTCGATGCCTTGCGGACCCGGGTTCAATTCCCGGCGCCTCCACTGAAAACCCCGGCACTTGCTGGGGTTTTCGACCTTTGTGGGCAAGGAAAATCGCGAATTGCGGCCGTTTCCTCGGGGCGAGAGGCGCGTTGTACCCGGGTCCGCTACCCCTCTTGCCAGCTTGGGTGCCAACCGTCCTTTCGTCCCGGCCCGAACGCCTCTGCCTGGAATTCGCGTGGGTACTTGCTCTCGTTGTCGCCCAAAAGCGCGACTCGCGCGCGGAAGCAGTCTGGGTTCCCAGGCGACGGAAGATAGTCCGCTCGCTCCAGCACGCCGGCTTCGCTGAGCGCCCGATAGGCTTCGCCCGTCTCTGCACTGGTCGCGTCGATGTCCGATGCCAACAGCTTTCGCGAAAGCGTGACGATATCGACGAATTCGCCGCCTTCGAGCCTGCCCATGATCCAGAGCAGAAGGCGCTGAGCAGTCGGCGCTGGATTATGCCGGAATAGCCATGCCGCGCAGTTGCTTAGCAGACGCGCCTGAATCGAAGCCCGATTCGCGACGTCCGATGGGATCGGCGGCTTCTCGATGCGCTCTGCGCGATCGTGGGCGATGGCATATGGTGTTGAAAGACTCGGTCCGACCGAGCTCACGCAGTCGCCAATGTCGCGTTCGAGGTCATGCTGGGCAATCCACGCACGGAGTGCCGGGGTCCCCCCTTTCGCGATGGGCTCCCACCTACGCGGCTCGTTGGCAGTCTCAGGGCGATCGCACAGGACTGCGACAACGGGTGCCAGGCGGGCGATCATTGGAAGTGCAGGGGCCTTCAACGCTTCACGGTACCAGGCGTTGGTGTCTGGCTCGTTTGCAAGGTCAACTAAACGAGCGGCTTCACCAAGAGCGATGGCCGTCTTTTCAATGAGCCAAGGCACCGGATTTTCTTGCCCACCGCGATTCTCGAGAGAATTGAGGACGGCCTGGTAGCTCATGCTGGATTCGGCCATGAGCTGACGAATGCGACGCTTACGATTGCTTGGCATGATCACGTTCCTTTCCGGGTATGCCTCGCGACTCAACCTCCCCCGCAAGGTCATCACGAGGCACCGAAACGAACGCTTCCGTGGCCTGCTCGCGCGGTGTGACCCGCTTCGTTCCACTGTGGTTGGCCTCGGGGAGGGCCAAGCGGAACCGGCGCCGAACGACGCCATGGACTTCTGAATACCAACCCGCAGCCGCTTGGCAAGGCGCCCGTCCGGGGTCTTCGATTTTAGAAACCGAGCACGTCGAGAAGAGCGGATTTCACGTGCTCCCATCGCGCCAAGGGCAATGTTGCAATGAGCGGCCCCAGCTGCGCGCGGTCGACAATCCGAATCCACTCGACCTTCAGGACACAGGCGCTCGGCAGCCCGTCGGCCTCGGAAAGGCTGACCTCCCACGCCAATCCCCTCGCCTGGGTTGACAGCGGGATAACTGGGACCTGCGACAAAGACGGCAGCACGTCGTCGCGGCCGAGCACGAGCACCGGGCGCTTCTTGTCAGGCGCGCTGAAACGGAACCAGCGGATTTCGCCACGTCGAATCAAGGAAACTCCGGCTCGCCGTCGTCCTCGATCGGCCCGCTGGGGCCCGTCGTTACCCAATCATTCCAAGCCTTCGCCTGCTCGCCGGGTGCAAGCTCGACCTCTTCATCCATCAGGGCGATCACGATTCGGACACGCTGGCCTTCGAGCGGTGGGACCGGCCCATCCAACGTGATTGTATTCCCGTGGAGGATCCCGGTAACTGCAGCGCTAGCCATGTCGGAGAGGGTAACGCGGCGCCGCCGTCTGGGCGAGCACTACCCGATTTATCGGCGAAATGTGCAGCAGCCGTAGCTAGTGCGTGCTTGAACCGCGCGCGACTGGCAAGCTTCGTGAGGTCCTTGGGTGCGCGTCCCCAACCTCTAGAACGAGGCAACATCCCCAAGAACGCTACGAAGCGCCCGCGCCTTGCCAAGCTGGTAATCGAGCTCGTACCGCACGAGCTCAACTATAACGTCGTCAAGCACTCGCGCGGCCGCACGTGAGGGCCCGTTCGGGAGCGTGCGGAGGAATGTCGACCTCGCAGAAGAGGCCGTAGTCTTCCCACACCGCGAGCTCGAGCAAATCGCGCATTAGGCCGGGAATTCACAGTGGTCGCGCAGGAGCGCGAGGTAGGCGTGTTCATGCTCTCGAAAATGCTCGGCGAGCTCTGTTAGGGAATCGTCGACTTGTGCCATGGCCCCGATCGCGACCGAGAGCATTCCGCGGTGGATCGCTAACCGTTGCCAATCGCTCGTTGATGACGACACATAGCGTGCAGCCATAGTCTCGAGCGAAAGCACGACTATCGCGGTGCCTCCGTAGTCGTAGTATCCCGCCCCGACCGTAGCTTTAGCGCAGCGTAGTAGGGCGCAGGCGACTCGGGAATGCACCCAGTTTCCGAGCAACGCGCGCTCTTCGAGGACCCGTCTCGGGGTCCGCGCCATGGCCTTGGTACGGCGAATTGTGCCGGCTTCCCAGATGCGGCGAGAGGCTTTGCGTTGAAGCCACTTGCTCCTGCGCTCCGGCTCGTCAAGCACGGTGTTAGGTTCGGCCCCGATTTGGGCGAGGCGGGCTCCAAGGTCGTCGAGCTGAGCGAGCATCGCTTCCGCAATCTCGTCTATGCTCTTCTTCGTTCCAGTGCGCGCTCGAAATTTCAACGATATCGAATGGATCCCCTCGGGCTCGTCCAGGGCAAGTCGTAGAAGCCACCGATCCCAATGGCAAAACTGAACGCCATCAACCTGTTTCTACTCGTCGGTCCCATCGCGCACGCCCTGGTCAAGCGGCACCTCGTCGGGCGGGATCGCTCGAGGCAGCCGCCGCCGCTTTACCTCCTCAGTCACAGGTCGACCTCCAGGGTGCTTCCCGGATCTTCGATGAACTCCTCGCTCCGGTGGGTCGCAGACTCGTGGTCAAAGGCGCGAAGCACGTCCTCATCGTCCGCTTCGTTCGGTTCTCCATATCCGAGCGGGGCCTCGCCGCGCGCGTAACCAATTGCGCGATATCCGCGAAGCCTCTTCTCGAACATACGCAAAAGCACTGGAACGCGAAGATCGACATAATCGAAGATTCGCACCTCGCTCTTCCCCGGATGCAAGCGGTGCAGACGGCCTGTGTATTGCACGAGCGTGCCCTTCCACGAGACGGGCAGTGCAAGGAACAGGGTATCCAGCCGTGCGTCATCGAATCCCTCGCCGATGTATCGTCCAGTTGCGAGCAGCAATCGCGGCTCGTTCGACGGGATGCCTTCGAGCTGTGCTCGCGTGGCGCGATCCGCTTTCACCCCCATGCCACCTTGTAGAATGACAAGGTGTCGCGCGATGCGTTCGAAGCGTCGAACGAAGTAGTCCAGATGTTCCTTGCGCTCAGTGATCAGAATCGGCGAGCGCCCTTCTTCGAGAGCACGAATGACGTCATTGAAAATGATAACGTTCCGCGTCTCATCCCTGGTCAGAGCCGCGTAGATTTGCTGAATGCTCGTCTGCTCGTCAGAAGCGGGCATGCAAAAACTCGTCTGACGCACTACCAACCGGTGTTCGAACGGTCGCGCGGCGATCTGCGATTTGGCGGCGACTTTGAAGCGCACCGGGCCGAGCTGCATCGCCGCAATCGGCTGGTGCCCGTCACGGCGCTGCGGCGTGGCGGTGAGTCCGACGACATAGCGAGCCTTCACCTCACGTAGCACGCGCTCGAACTGCACAGCGGGGACGTGGTGACATTCGTCAACGATGACCTGACCGTAGCCGGCGACGAGATCCGCGACGGAGTCCTTGCGCACGAGGCTCTGGATCATCGCGACATCGAGGCGGCCGGTCCGCGTGCGCTTCGAGCCTGCGATTTGACCGATATCCTTGGTTTGCAGACCCAGAAAATGAGCGAGCTGCGCGAGCCACTGATCGAGCAACGGACGACGATGGACCAGAACCAGGGTGCTGCATGCGCGCGCCCCAACCAAGTAGACGCCGACCACAGTCTTGCCAACACCGGGCGGAGCAACGAAGACGCCAATGTCGTGCGCCAGGAGGGCCGCTGCGGCGGTTTGTTGAACAGCAGTGAGTGAGCCCTGGAACCGTACGTCTAGCGATACACCGACGACACGCTCGTCGACAACGCCGAGGGCGACGCCGTTCGCACCAAGCAGCTCCTCGAGTTCAGGTCTGCAACCTCTCGGGAGAGCGACGTGCTCCGCCAATTCCTCGGCACATTCGATCACCCGCGGTGTCCTCACGGTGGAGAGACGCAGGCTCTGCCTCTTGTAGAACTCGGGGTTCTGAAAGGCCGCCAAGCGCTTAATCTGATTCAGGAGCGGCGACGGGACGCCCTCCTTCACGACGAACAGCCGTTGCGCCAGGACCGCCGACACGCGCGCCGGCATCGGCCCCGATAGGCGGTCCGTGCGTGGCATCCCCGAAGGAGGGCGCATCCAGGGTGCGGGCAGCTGCTCCCCATCGTCGGACGCCTGCACGCTACGAACACCGACGCTGCCTCCCGCACGTGTGGCTTCCGCCGCGATGCGTTCCACGACGGCGGCGTCGATCCGACGTACCGATGCGAGGACAGACCATTGCTGGTCGTCAGAATACGCTTGCAATTGTTCGTCAAGGAACACGGAGTTCCCAACTTGACGAGGGCCGTGTTGAAGCGGCAGGGCGATTAGATTTCCAAATCCGCCGCGCGGCATGGTGTCCTGACTTGGAAATAGTCGATCGTAGGAATCCATGCTGAGCTCGTGACGCGAAGCCATGGTCTCGGTGAGGAGATGGCAGGCCATCTTACGCGCGACCGCCGCCGGAACGGGCTCCGAGAAGAAGAACCAAATATGCGCACCGTTCCCAGATCGCGATCGCTCGACCAGGAAAGGCAATCCACGCCTTAGAGCAGTCTCCGCCAACGCGCGAACATCATCCTTCCAACTGCTCTTGTCGAAGTCGGCAGCCAGAAACCAACAAGTCTCATCGGGGAGCATTGGATAGACTCCCATCACTTGTTTTCCCTGGAGATGTCGAAGCACCGCGTTATCGTCAACCGGACGGAACGCCTGGCTCTTACAATCGCCGCACTTCACCGTCGGCAACTTGCACAGGCCAGCCACGAATTTGTTCGAGCATTCGGGCGCATAACCGCCTTTACCAGTCTTCCTACTAACGAAGCGTACCGGATAAAGATCCTCCCGCCCCCGAAAGAGCTGCCGGAAGAGCATCACCTTCTCGAACGCCGTGCGTGGAGGATTGGTAGGTCCGCCCGACTCTACGTGCCGATCTAAGGCGAACGTGCTGAGCTCACCGCGCAGCGCCTCAACGCGCGCCTTCGCTTCCACGCGCTCAGCTTCCAGCCGATGAAGCCGCAGCATCTCCTCGTCCAGCCTCGCTCCGATCAGCGCTCGTTCTGCTGATGCGGTCGGCGAGTCGTGAGGTGGCTTGGGCGGCGGCGATTTTCCCATCGACCTAGGTGGGAAGGAGCACCGTAACCGCGATGTCAGTGCAGCGCGATAGAGCAGCATCCCCCGTCCAGAACTCCGCGGCTGAGGATTCGAGCGCAGTCGCCAGGTGTATCGCGTTCGGCGTCTTGAACCCGTGTCGTGCTCGCAGGTCCGTTGCGCGATTGATGACTTGCTCGCTCACGTCCAACACCGCAACACGGTCGGCTCCGAACAGCGTGTCATAGCGCTCGAGAATTGAGCGATTTCCATCTCGCATTTGGCTTGGTTCGACATTCGAGCCGAGCTAGCTGCGACGTGATCAGCTTCGAAAGCGGTTCGAGGCTGCGAAGCCGTTGTTCGACGACGGTCCGCCACTCTGGCTGCCCCTCCACAAGGTAGATGAAGCAACAGGCATCCAGATAGATGTCAGCCACGACCCGACCAGCCCGCTCGGTCTTCCGCGAGTTGGTTATCGATATCGCCCTTGCTTCGGGTGCCGACCGGTAGACTCGCGATCACTTCGAGCACGTCCGGTGGACGTGGAGTACTGCCCACAGCACGAACGAAGACCTCGACCTCTCCGTCGAGCTCGTCGACTCCCTCATCGAGCTCGATGTGCCGGCCGCGCAACCTTCCGCGAACCACGACGCCACGTTCCATGCCGGTAGCATAGCTCAAGTGCCACAGAAGTCGCCGGACAATGCGGAAAAACCACCTGGTGCCAGGGCAAAAAGGCTGCCCATTGCAACTCCTGTCTGCAACTCAACGTGAGCCCATTCTCGCGCCGTAGTGTCCATTGCTCGAGGTGCCGAGGTGCGAACGCACCCCGCGGCGCCGCTTCGCCCAGGCGACCTGCGCAGCGAGCCGTCGACTCCCGGTAGGGACCGCCGCGGTCACCGCGAGCGTTCGTCAGCCCCGCGGGCAGCACCAAGCGGCGTCATTCTCGGTACCGCGCGCGGCGTAACAGAGCGCGTCCCCATCGAACGAGCACGCATCCGTGGCGCTCACCATGCCGTCAGCCCGGGCGAATGCGTCTGCCGCGAGTGGCAAAAACCCGAAGGCAAGCAGGACGAGCACCATCCAATCTGCAGGCTGAAGGCTCCGTGGGAGGCGCAACTCGCCCACAGCCCAGATCTGCCTCGTGAGCGCGCCACTACAACGGTGGCAACCCCGCACCCTCAAACCCCAGAGGCAGCGGTGCCGCCCGACACCGAGCGGACCCCGCGCGCGCTTGAGCCCGCCGAGCTGGAAGCGCCGGCCGCTACCGCTCCGATCTCGGTTCCGACGCCGCCGGCGCCGGCACAGGCACTGACACCTGCAGGGGCGTTCGCACCGACGCCAGATCCCATCGATTGCATTTGCCGTGAATGGTCCGGCGGCACCGAAGACGGCAAGCACCACCGCATTTGCGAGTTCCGGGAGCGCTGGGAACGCGAACACAGCATCGCTGCACCTTTGCTCGTGGAACTCGAGACTGGAAAAGTGGCACGCGAGGCGACCCCGGACGAGGCCGACGCCAGCAAGGCCAACGTGGACGAGGATGGCGTTGGCACCATCGAGCTCAGCGACGGCCGGCTCTACTACGTGAGGCAACCGTGAACGGTCAAGGGCGCGGTGACGAGGGCGAGCGAGACCTGCGCCGTCACGGCGAAGTTGCGGCGATCATCTCGGAGCTCGGACAGTTCCCGACGCCTCCACAGATAGGAAAGCGAACGGACAGGTCGTGCGAATAGAGCATGGGGCCCAAACGCGCTCCCACGTTGGCGCATCCGAAAGTATGAGCGCTAGTCAGTCTCCGCAAACATCTACTCGACCGACGTCAACCACCTTTGGCGGACGAAGGAGTGACTTGCCGAGAGCGACGAGAGCGCCGGGGGGGACGCATGTCTTGCAGGCCTCGATTCGGAGCTCGGTTCGCGTCAGGTAGGCAATGTTCGTTGACTCGGACACGAAGCGAGCAGCCTCTATCTCGCGGCTCGAGGTATTTTTTAAGGACCAAACCGAAGTGCCCAGCTCGAGGTCCCAGACGCGTAACCCCTGCTTGTACAGAACGAGCGCGAAGCGTCCATCGGTGCTGACGGACAGCGGCTCTCGCGCGATGCTCTCGACCGACTCGAGCGTGTCGAACTCCTTGGACGGCTTGGGTGACGCCGGCGACCATTTGCGAAGCCGCCCCGTAGGATCGAGGCTGACGACGACGCTTTCATCGCCCGAAAGCGCGATCCATTGTCCCTCGAAGGTCGCTGACTTGGCCTTGCCAGCGGCGGCCGGGGTGCGGTCCCCCTTGTCATCGCTGGTTTTGAGCCGCTGAACGAGCCACTTACCAGCGCCGTCAGCGATGTACAGCAAGCTCGACGTAGGCCCGAACATGATCGGACAGCCTCGTTCTGCCACCTTGACCGGCGATTGGGCGCCATCCCAGGTGAGGTAGACACCGCTATCCGATCGAAATGCGACCTCGCCACGGTCGTTGGCGGCGAGGCAGGCGCCTTCCCTACCGGCCGTGCCTAGTGCCTTCTGCGTGAGATCAGACTTGGAGGCGTCGACGAGTTGCATCACGCCCGTCTTGTCGAACGCCAGCCAACGCCCGTTGGGGCTCATTGCCAACGTCACCAAGCGTGAAGTGTACGTTGCGGACAATATGTCGGTCAGCCGTTGCTTGTTGCCAAACGAGACGGTCTCGAGGCTTTCGTTCGTCGATCCCCCCGAACAAATCCGCTGCACCAGCGCCCGAGTGCCGTCGCGAGCGATGACGCCCTTGACTATCCCACAACGGAGCTCCCCCGGCTTCGAGGGCCGCTGGCCCCAGTCGAACGTCCAGAGCGGCTGGTCTGGTTTCCATCGCTCGAATCCGCGATTTTCGTCTCGAGTAAAGAAGGTACCGTCTCCAGCGGTCTGGTCGACCCGGTCGGCAATCGGGCTCGGAATGGTCGCACGCACGACACCGAGCTTCACATCCCAGAGCTTGATACCGGCGGGGGATGCGAAGGTGAGGAACCGACGCTCGCCAAGCGGACCCGGGAAGAACGCAAAGTCGTCGTAGCCCGTCTCGATGTTCCCGTCCCAGTAGATACCGCCGGCGGTCCTCGCGAGCCTCTGATTTGCGTTGGCACCAAAGACCTGATCGCAGGGATCGAGGGTTCGGAGACGGGTCAGTCGCGCCGGATCCCACAGTTCACATGCCGAACTGTAGTCAGTCGAGTCGAAGACGACGACATGGGGACCGGTAACGGGCGGGCGGATGCCGATCTCCTCCCGCTTGATCACCGCCTCCCTCGATCGCCCATTGCTCTTTGAAACGGTGCCTGTGGCAAGGTCAATTCGCCGGAGAAACCCATCATTTCCCAGTGCGATCACGCTCTGTGCCCCCGGCAGAAGGAGCGGCTGCCCCCAGGTGGACTCGAATGGCCGTTCGCCGACCAACTGGCCAGACGCTCTCCACCCGATCGTGCTCACCTTAGAAGAGCTCATGAAACCAGTACCGTCTGCGGCGTACTCAGCCCGCTTGTATTCGGAGCCGCGCTTGACAATTTCCGGGGAGGCGCCGACGTCACGAAGGATGGCTAGGCGATCAGCACCGAAAAATGCAACGGCATGCTTATCAGTCGGACTGCAGCTGACGCCCTCGAACTTCTTTGCGCCACACATGATGGTGCGCACAGTCTTGGCGAGTACGTCCCATTGTCGAAGGGGATAGTTTGGGTAGTCGCCGCGCGTGTAGACCACTGAGCCGTCACCCGTGGCACAAGCCCCCTGACCACTGTGCCGACCCTGACCGAACGCTCGATGAGCGACGTAGCCTTGAATGGCTTCGCGCAGTACACCAACGGCGATGGCGGCGGGGGACCGCTCGACGGCCCGGATCGCTCGCCTGAGTGCTGCGTCCGGGTCCAGGCGCAACACGTCGCGGGCTACGTTCGACTCGTTGATGGCGCCTGCCTCAGATTTCGCAAAATCGCGATCTTTTTCGGCAAGCTGCTTCTGCGTTTTGGTCTCGACCAGGTCGGTCTCCAGCCGAGTCTTCGCAGCTTCGGCTTCGCGGAATCCGGAGAGCGCCTTCGCCTCGCTCGCTTGCGCTCGGTCTCGTGCATCTTCGGCCAACCGTCGGGTTCGATTCGCCTCGTCTTCCAACCTTCTCGCTTCGGCAACGCGCTCGCTGGCGCGCCTCACCGCGTTCTGAGTCCAAAGTGCCGCACCTGCGACGATGAATGCCACCCCGATGAGGACCATGCCGGCGACTCTCTGCAATCGACGAGCTCGCGTCGTAAATTTTACGGACGCTTCGATCTGTTGGAGCACCGCCGGTGACGCAAGGACCGAATGGGGTTGCTCCGGGACCGCGACGCGCTCCACGTATTCCCACCAGCTCGCCGAGGCGATTGTCGGATCAGCCTTGACGACGACTAGTGAACGATTCTTTCCGGAGCTGGAAGAGACGAAGGCCATGACCTCGTCTGCGATGTTCGTGTTTTCGACCGCAGCCTTCGTGCCGATGACAACGAGCATCGAGCAGCGCCGAGCGTTGGCCAGAACGAGCGCCGGCAGCTTTCGTTCGAAGGACGCCGCCCAACCATCGAAGTAGCACGCATAGGACATTTCCTGCAGGGCGTTCGCGAGATCGATTGCATAGGCACTCGCGTCGCTCCGGGCGTACGAGATGAACACGTCGTAGCCCAAAACAGACCCTACCAAACGGTCAAGAAATCGCCTCCCGGCCCCAAGAGACCCTCTGCTGGTCGCCATTTCTGCTCAATTGGTTGCGGCACACGCTTGTGCGCTGCGCGCAGTTGACCCCAGCTGCGTCCGCTCGACAATCCGAATTCACGCGACCTTCAGGACACAACCGCTCGGCAGTCAAAACGACCGCGAACGGCAACGTCTATCACGAGTGAATCGCCAGCAGGCAGAAGCCGTTGCCGAAAGGGTCGGCGCAAAACGCCGCCGCTCCCCACTGACCTCGCTCGAGGCCCTCGACCGTCCCCCCCAGCCGCTTCACCTCAGCCACGGCCATATCTACGTCGTCTACGTCGAAGTCGAGATGAACTGGCGTCCAGTGGCGCTCGTAGGTCCGAGTGCAAGAGCCCGTTCCGGTTGCATCCGTTCCCCTTTGCTTGAGCAAAAGGTGCAACTTCGTCCCCCCGACCAAAAGCGTGTTGTGGGACGCTTGCTCCTGGTCGATCGAACACCCAAGCGCGTCACAGTAGAAGGTCGTCGCAACTTTCAAATCAGGGACATCGATGCTGATTGAGACTCTCGACATCCGCTCAGCGTACCAGCTTTCGCCCCGTTGCTCTAGATCGGGTGAGGGTCCCCAAACGCTACTCCTGCAGCACGGCTCGAGTCACGGGCGCCCTGGACCTCCCCGTCGGCATGCCGAGCGCCACGAGTCTAGTGGGTGCCGCTGGGCGGCTGCCGCCGCTTGAGCTTGATCTCGACCGGAGCGTCCCCTTGACTGCCGTTCAACGCTTTCAATCGGATTGACGTCAAGTCGCCCACCCGGGTGAGGTGCAGTCTCACCAGGGAGGCGTCTCCCGGATCGGCGATGTCTTCGTGCCAAACGGCTTCCACGTCGAGGGAATCTGGCGAGCGCGCGATGAGGCGCGTGAGGCAGAACTCCTGAACCAGAGCTTCGCCGCTCACGATGCGGTCGGGCTTGATTTCGAAGTTCGCATACTGCTCGCGCAAGATCCGCTCGAACGAGTGCTGCGCTTCACGGATCTCGGGAGTCATGTTTGCGGTAGCGGGAGCCGCGCTCTCGCTGTCCGGCACGAACACGTACTGACCTGCAAAGTCCCCGGTGCTCTGTGATCCGCAGCGCTGGAACCCTTCGTAGAGGGCGCGCTGCTCTGCTTCCGCGCCCGCGCGTGCCGCCGTCTCTCGCCTCGATTCGCCGAACCAAGCGAGCACGGGGGCGTAGGCAAAGCGCGCCCCTACCGCGGCAAGCGCCAGTGATGCCACTAGCAGCGCGATCGCCGAAGCCTCGTGCAGCACGGTCGCTCTCGCCCAGTGCGCCGCTAGGTATCGGCCGAACTGCCGGCGCTTCATGCTCGCCGGCAACACGCCCCAAGTCCGCAGCCCCTCGCGCAACGTCTCGCGCGCGGCCACGGGATCACCTGCACCGGCGTGTGCCCGAGCCAGGCGTGTGTAGCCAGAAACGTCCGAGCTGTTTCCGTCGAGGTAGTGTTCGTAGGCGTCGACAGCGCCGTCCCAGCGCTTCAGCGCCGCCAGCGCATCGCCCGCCACCGCATACGGCAAGCCATAGCGAACCCGCGCGTCTAGCTCGACCGCGCGCACGAGCGGAGCCAAGGCTTCCTCGTGGCGACCGACGCGGTGCAGCGCCAGACCGAGCAAGTAGAGCAGCTCCGCGTCGTTCGGCGAAAGCGCGAGCCCTTCCTCGAGCAGCGGCAGCGCAGAGCGAGGTCTCATGCCATCCAGATAAATGACGGCCAGGTCTCGACGCGCGGTGATGTTCGCGCGGTTCAGCTCGACCTGAGCGCGCAGGCGACGTGCGCGCCCGAACAGGCGAAGCAGCGCTTCCGGCCCCGGGATGAAGCGCCGCAGAACGAGTAGCACCCCCAAGCCCAAGAGCAGCCACGGTGTCCGCAGCGCGTAAGAGATGAAGATCCAGGCGAGATAGTAAGTAAAGTAGCTGTTCAACGACCTAACCAGCTCGGGAGCCTAGACGCGGTCCAGCGTACGATCAACAGCGGCTAGCCTGCGCCCAGGGCGTGTCAGCGAGTGATGGAGGCGAGCAACATTTCCAGGCTGGTGATGGTGTGGGGCTTCTCCAAGAAGCCGATCACGTAAGGCTGCTTCAGTAGCATCGAGGCGTCCTCGGCATGGAATCCGCTGGTGATTGCCACCGGCAGCTTGCTCCGTAAGAGGCGGAGTTGCTCGAGAGTCTGCTCGCCGGATTGCTCGGGCATCGTCAGGTCGAGGATGACGAGGTCGACCGCCCGGGGCTGCTCTTTGAGGAGCTGGAGGCCCCGCGCGCCGCTGTCCGCGGTCAGGACTTGGTGACCGAGCTCGCTCAGCATTCTGCCGGTGACCAAGCGCACCGCGGGTTCGTCGTCAATGAGCAGAATGGTGCGAGCCGCAGGCGCCGCGACCGACGTAGCGGGACCGAGGGCTGGACGAGCTAAAGACTCGTGCGCGACCGGCAGCAGCACGACGAAGCTGGTTGCTTGCGTCGACGTGGGGTCAATACCGAGCCAGCCGCCGTGCGCTTGCACGATGCCCAGAGCGGCGGCTAGGCCCATCCCCCGCCCAGCTCCTTTGGTCGAAAAAAACGGATCGAAGAGCCGCTCGCGTGCCTCAGGCGAAATGCCGGCGCCGGTATCGCTCACCGTCACTTTCACGTAGCCGCCCACGCCGACTCCGTATGGCTCATTGCCCGGTGCCACGAGCTGCACCGATTCGCTACGCAGAGTCAGGGTGCCTCTCGTTCCTTCCATCGCGTCCAGCGCGTTGAGGATCAGGTTGGTGACCACCTGGCGCAACTGAAAGCGATCGGCGCCCACGGGCGGCAGCTCGTGGCCGAATTCGAGGACCAGCTGGGCCTTGGATTCGATGGTGGCGTGCAGCAGTCGCAACGCCGCATTGAGCTCCGCATTCAGCTCGAGCGCTTGAATCGCAAGGCTTCGTTGCCCGGCGTACGCCAACATCTGTTTGCTCAGCTGCGCGGCTTCTCCGGCGTAGACCAAAATTTCGGAGAGGCAATGCGGTACCATGGGCGACGAATCGCTCGAGACCTTACGCAGGGCAATCTCTGCGTTGCCGACCACGCCACAGAGTAGATTGTTGAAGTCGTGAGCCACCCCGCCCGCCATCACGGCCAAGCTCTGCAGAGCCTGGCTGCGCTGCAGCTCTCGCTCCAGGTCGCGCTGTCGGCGCTCGGTCACGACCCGATCGGTGAAATCGCGCACGACCCGGAGCGTCAACTGGTCATGCGATCCACTCGGCTCGAAGCGGGTCTCGGTCACGAGCAGTAGCTTGCTCGCGTTCTGTTCGAGCACCACTTCATAGGAGCGGCGTTCGCCCAGGTTGGGTGTCTTCAGGGCGAGCGTGCGCCGGCTTTCCTCGGTCAAGAACTCTGAGAATGGTTTGGCCGAAAGCTCGTCCCGCGCGACTCCCAACGTTCCGGCGAGCGCGCCGTTCGCGAAAACTGCGCGTTCCTGCGAGTCAAACAGCCCGACTCCCTCACCCAGGCTTTCCACGAGCGCGCGTTGCAAAGCTTCACTGCGCTGCAGCGACGCCTCGCTCTGCTTCCGCGCCTCTATCTCGCGACGCAGCTCGGCGTTCAGCGCGAGCGCGCGCCGACGAGAATCCAACACCATCCCGAGCCCGCCAGCGAGCACGAGCTTTACGAGCGGCGCGATAATGCCGGCAGTCCGCCCGGTCTCCGGGCTGTGAGGGAGCTGCAGCGCGTAGGCACGATCGATGAGCGCGACACAGACAATCATGACCAGCGCACCGCGCACGCCCAGCCACACGGCGGCCAAGAGGCAAAGGCATAGACCGAGTAGAAACGCGGGGCTTCCAACCAAACCGTGCAACGGGCCGAGCGAAAATCGGTAGGCGAGCACGAGCGCGGCGAGGATACCGCAACGCATCAGGACGCCGCGGCGCGTGCGTTCCCGCGTGACGGGACCAGCGGTGTGAGCCGCGTGCTCCGTCTGCAGCCGCGCGTCTGAGCCGCCTGGCCACGTTTCCTTGGCTCGACCCGAGGTATCAGCGCCCCTTGGAACCACCATCAGAACTGGTCATAGGCCCTCACTGCGGTCCTATCAAGGGGTGGGTGGAAAGGCGACGCGGGCAAAGAGATGGCCGGCATGAACAGGTCTCCGCGGACCGAACACGGCGGCGCTGAGGACACTCGGCTTGGCGTCGGGGGAAATGGCTCGAGACGAGACACAAGTCCGGTGATCGCGACGGTTTGGGGGGCGGCACGCAGCGCGAGGACGAAAGCGTGCCTCAGCCAGCTCGCCGCGTCCGCTGCGCAAAGTACCAGTGGCGGCTAGCCCGCCATGGCCCTTGGCAGTGCCGCCGGCCTCGCCTCCCGCACGTTTGGCTCTGGCCAACTGCTCCGAAATTCACGATCAGCGCGAACGCCCTGTCACGAAGTAGCGTTGCCCGCGCTCATTGGTGGCGGCTCGTCGCCGCGGGGGCCCAACGCTGGCGGCAGCTCGCGAGAGCGCTCGCCGGGCACGGGGGCGCTGGCGCATGAGCGGTGCTGCGGGAGCTCAACCTCGCCCGCCGCCGGCGTCGGGCCCCGCGGCTTCCTGAACCAGCGATGTACGCCGTGTTACCTTGGACGGATGAAGATGAGCAAGCGAGGACGAGTGGGCTGGCGGAGGTTTCTTGGCGTTGTCTTGGCGTTGACAGCGGGCACGCCGGCGGTCGCCCAGGTCACGCAGACGGACGCGCTCAAGACTCCGCTACCGCAACCGGTCCCGGCTGCGGAGCTCGAGATGGTGAACAAGAGCTGGAGCTGGAACGCCGAAACGCCGGTGATCCGAGACCCCCTGGGCGTCGACCTGGATCCGCCGCTGAGGTACGGCGACTTCTATGCTCCGCCAAGCTACCCGCAGTTCGTGACCGGCGACGCGCTCAATCTGAGTGGCCTGTTCAAGTGGCGCAAAGAGACGATCGACCCGGCAATCGACGCCAAGACCGGGCCGGGGCACTTTCCAGCCAAGTGCGGGGTCAGCGCCGAGCTACTGCTCATGGGTGGCAACTGCCAGCCAACACTCGGCTGGTACAACGTGCTCGATCCAGCGAGCAAAACCCCGCCCGCGGCGGCCGAAATCTACCCGTTGATCGTTGCCCCGCAAGAGGCGCTTCAATGCATCGAATACGGCACGCTGCCCAAGCGGGACGGATTTTGTCCGCTCGCCTGGGACAATCGCGGCCCGTACGACCTCTCGACCCTGCGCTGGGTCCCCCAATCGTTCAGTTCCGGTGATCTCTCCAAAGATCCCCGATACAAGGGCGGCGATGTCGCCTTTGCCTTGAGCGGTGATCCGGCAAAGTGCCCGCAGAACAAGTACTCGATGTACGAGCACAACCAGCGCAACTCGAACGGCGAACCTTGGGTGACGACCCTGATCTATCGATCCAAGCTGGACCCGAGCGGCGCCTACCTGGCCTTCGAAGATTCGCCGATGTCGCCGGCGGATTGGAAAAAACGCGCCGACGACGGTTACGCCACCGACGGTGACTTCAACGATTTCGTGGTCTACGTGGCTAGCTTGAGCTGCCCGGGCGAGATCGATGCTGCCTGTGTCGGTAAGAGCTGTCCCAGCGGACAAGTGTGTCAGCTCGGCGCTTGCAAAGAGCTATGCTCCGGCGTGGTTTGCCCGAGCGACACGCGCTGCGTGGACGGCACGTGTTCCTCGCCGCCCTCAGGCACGGGTGGAAGCGGCGGGGCCGCGCCGTCGTCCGGCGGCAGTTCGTCGACCGGAACGGGCGCGGCAGGTCTGGGGGAAGCGGGCGACGAAAGCGCGGGGCCAGCACCTTCCGCTGGAGCCGCGGGCAACGACGACGGTGCGATCGATACGGCAGGCGCGGATGCGCGAGCCGGTGCAACCAACGGCGGGGCGACGCAAGTTGCTCCGTCCCAAAAGTCGTCCAGTTGTGGCTATGCCCTACTCGCGAAAGGGCAGTCGCCGCGCGCGTGGCCCGTGCTGGGACTAGCAATCGGGCTAGCCTTGCTGCGTCGCCGTCGTCTGCCCAGTCCTATTTCCCGATGAGCTGGTCGCGCGGAGTGAACGTGGGGGAGCCGTGGGAGGAGCGAGCGCTGTAGGAAGAGAGTCCGTTCGGCCCAGGAATCGTACCCGGCTCGTCAGTGGTTCCTAACCCCGTAACGCAGAGCGGACATCGCTGAGAGGGCACTCGCCTCGGCCGGATGACTGTCGGCAATGCGGTCGATGAAGTGCTGCATGCGGCGTTGATTGCTGTGATCAATGTGCGGATGAAAGTAAGGATCCGGACCGGGCGGAATGAGCAGGTCACGCGGGCGCAAGCGCGCGCTCTTGGCGTACTTGAACATGCATCGTTCGAGTTTCTCGTTGTCGCCCGGTCCGAGCCCGTCATACCAGCCGTTCGGCTCGAACCGGGCGGCCGCAAATCCGGTGCCGCTGCCGTCGGACTCGCTCACCGCAACGGTCACGTCAGCGCCGTAGCGTTCGCCCCCGCGGCTCCACAACACCAGCTCGGCCGTAACCGGGTGCAGCTCGAAGAAGACCGTGAAGACGCCGTCGGTGGTGGGGACCTGAAGCGTGCCGTCGTTGCCGACGATGGGCACTCCTCCGACCGTCCAGCGCGCGACGAGCAGTGTCGCGTCCGGGGCGCCAAACGAACCGAACCCGAAGCTCACGGGCTGGTACACCACGTGAGTTTCCGTGATCCACGTGCCATACGTGATCGGGTCGCCGCAGGGCGTCCACATCGGCCTTGGGTTGATGACGGTGATCCTTCTGTGCGTGCCGCGCGCGTGGATTTCGACACCGCGCTCGAGCTTGGCGCTGATCTCCACGTCGACGGTACCGTTCTCGACGTCGGCCTCGAGCACCCGCACCTGCAGCGGCGTATTGGCCACGCTGACGTCGCTGTCGAGCTCGAGCGGAACGAGGACGCGTCCTCGGTACCAGCAGCGCAGGCCTTCGGACGTGTCGGCCAGCGCGTGCACGACCACCCCCTGACGGGCCAGGTCCGAACCGTTGAGGTCGAGCCCCTCGTCCCAGCCGCCCTTTTGCCGGTACTCGATGTACACGCGGCCGCGGCCCGCACCATCCTCGCCGACTGGATGCAGCACTACCAGTTGCACGCCGTTCGCTCTTCCTGCGGCGGTCAGCGTGACGCGCAGCTTTTCACCGACGAAAGGGGCCTGGAAGTGTCGGATGCGTTCGGGCGCGAAAGCTTGCGCATCCCAGAAGTGGAGGTGCGCACGTGCTGGTGGCGGTCCCATGCCGAACGCTCCCAGGTTCGGCCAACCGGGGACCGACCAGCCGACGAACGTCGGGTTGCCGCGGTATATCGACAGCTCGGGGTCGAGGTTACGCGTCCCGAAGCTCGCCGAGGACATGATGTCATATGGGTCGCCGTACGCGGGTCCCTCTTCGAAGGGCGCCACACCGTTCCAATCTACACCGTTGTTGACGACGCCATAGCTGTGGAGAAAGCCGAGCACGTGGCCGAGCTCGTGGCACATGAAAGTATGGTTACTGGTCATCACCGGTAGAGCGCACGCAGGCTTGTCGTTCACCACTGCGCCGGCGCCCCCGTCAAAACCCGTGATGAAGTTCGACGGCTGATTGGGTTGCCCAAACAGAGGGTTCGAAACCGTGAGCCTGCCCGGATGCGTCAGCACCGCGTAGCCGTCGAATTGATCCAGCTCGTCACCGGCGATCAATTTGGTCGCGGCGTAGGCGCGCGCACACTGTGTATGCCGCGAAAAATTGTCGGCTCCCGGCTGGATATCGACCCACGGGAACAGGGTGCTGCCGACGAAATCCAAGTGGCCATTCGTGACGCTCGTCCAGTAGTTCAAGACCGAGGTGTGATGCTCGTTGTTCATCATCATTTCCAGACAGGCCTGCTCTGGAATGAACGCCTCGTTCGGGTCGTGCCGCGCTCGCAGCACCGCAAATTTGAACCTCCGCATGTTCCCTCGCTTCCTTACCTCCTCATTTCATGGGGCGAGCACCCGCATGCGGCGATAGTCATTTGTTGCATCGAACCAAAACGCGCGAGCTTTCCGACGAGGAGCTTCGGATTGGAGAGATGCGTCCCCGCTCAGTGTCGCCGCCCGGCGAGTTCGTCGTCAGCGCGCGCCAGTTAGCGCGCCGGTGTCAATCGCGGCGCTTACGAGCTCGGCGATGTCCGATGCGGAGCACGGAGGCAGGGAGGTGCGCTGCAGCGAAATCTCCCGCTGAGCGGCCTCGGCGTGCGGTCGACTGGCCTTCTGCCAAATCGTCTCCGAAGGACGCGAAGGTGATGCCCCGCCCTTCGACGCAGCTCTTCTTGACGTCGAGCAGGTAATTCGTCGCAACGCGGAACGCCCACGTCTTGAGCTGGCTCTGGAAGTCGAATCAACCACTCCATTCAGCTCTCCTTTTGCTCGGAAATGTACCGGCGGATGCTTGGACGATGCCCGGATGGAGACTGTGACCAGAAAAGCGCCAGTGAGGGTCCGAGTGCCCCAGGCGCGGTTCATGGCCTAGCGAAGGGCGCGTACCGCCGCCTCGAGGGCGTCCGCGACGGCACGCACGCGGGGAGATCGCGCTCGCCACGAATACGGCTTTGATTCAGCTCGAGAACGGTCAGGTTGTTCGCGTGGAGCCTGGCGCCAAGCGCGAGCCTGCGAAGTAGTATCGACGACACCGATTTCGCCAAGCACTTGGACCAGCTTGCGGCAACCGGCGTTTCCATTTCTCGTGAGCTTGTCGAGCACCGCGTCAAGTTGCTCAGTGCGAGGCGCGACTTCTTTCAATGCGGTCAGGCCGTCGAGCAGTACCTCAGCGTCGTGCTTAGTATCGATCAACTGTGAGTACGCCCTGCCCCTCGCCGAGCCGATTGCGCGGAGGGGGGGTGGAGCGGCAGACGCCGCGGGTGAGCGTCGCGATCCGGCGCACGGCGCTCGTCGGCCGGCCGCTGGTCCGCTGGAGGCAGAACCTCCTGCAGAGTGTAGCGCTGCTCGCGAATGGCTGATCGCCGCATGTCCGTGGGATCGCAGATGTCGCCGCCGCCGGGCGGGGCAGGTCGAGGTAGTTCGCGACCAGGAGCCGCCCGCTCGACGCGGGCTCGGCTTACCGAGCCAAACGAGCGTGACACCAGCGATAGCGATTGCCGCGTCAACGACCATGCCGCCTACACCCAATCGCGATTACTCGTTTGGCGAACGGCCGCGCGATCTTCCCAAGATATCCCGGTTGCCTCACGGGCAGCAATAGCGTTGCTCGACTGCCAAACAGGCGTTCGACAAATGACTATGGCGAAGCTCGCCGCTGTCTTCTCGAGTTGCCGAGTTTTCCGGTTTGCCGAGTTTGCCGAGTTTGCCGAGTTTGGCAAATCTTCGATGGATTGGCAGGTGTGCTAACAGCCCACCTATGACGACGATCTGCGTGTGAAGCGTGCCGCCACTAGAGCAAACGGATGAGCTGTCGAAGGCTGCAATCCGAGGGCGCGCCGTGATATACGAGATCCAGATGCGGGGTTCGCAAGAACAGCTTTTCGCGAATAAGTACCGCATCGAACGCGAGCTCGGGCGGGGAGGGATGGGCGTGGTCGTCGCCGCGCATCACATCCAGCTCAACGAGAAGGTGGCGATCAAGTTTCTGCTGCCTGAGGCCCTGGCCAGGGCGGAGACCGTCGAGCGGTTCATGCGCGAGGCGCGTGCTGCGGTCCGCATCAAGAGCGAGCACGTCGCCCGCGTCTCGGATGTCGGAGTCCTCGAGAGCGGCGAGCCCTACATGGTCATGGAGTGTCTCGAAGGCCTCGACCTTTCGGACTGGCTGCAGCAACGGGGCGTGTTACCGGTCGAGCAAGCGGTCGAGTTCTTACTCCAAGCGTGCGAGGCGATTGCGGAAGCGCACGCTTTGGGAATCGTTCACCGAGACTTGAAGCCGTCGAACTTGTTCGTCGTGTGTCGCGCGGACGGCCTGTGGTCCGTCAAGGTGCTCGATTTCGGGATCTCCAAGGTGACCCCGAGTGGAGCAGCAGCGGCCGACGCTAGCTTGACCGGTACAGCGGCTGTAATCGGCTCGCCGTTGTACATGCCGCCGGAGCAAATGGAGTCATCCAGCACGGTGGACGCGCGCGCCGACATCTGGGCGCTGGGCGTGGTTCTGTTCGAGCTGATCACGGGCCAAGCTCCCTTCGCCGGCGACACGATCCCCGAGATATGTATGAAGGTCGCAATCGCGGCTCCGCCCTCGATTCGAAGTCTGCGCCCGGAGGTTCCCCAAGCCCTCGAATTAGTGATCGAGCGCTGTCTGGAGAAAGACTCGGAGTGCCGCTATCGGGACGTGGCTGAGTTCGCTGAGGCGTTGATCGAGTTCGGACCAAACCGAGCGCGCAATTCAGTCGAGCGCATTTCGCGCACGATTCGGGCCGCGGGGCCAACGTTGCGCCCGGTGGCGCCCCAGCCGGTGTCAGGCAGCGAGGAGTTGTCGGTTACGGCAACGATTGCTGACCCGGACTCGGGCGGCAGCGCCTCGCGAGGAAGTTCCGCCGAGCTGCCGCGCAGTGGGAGGCGTTGGTCGTCGGTGTTGGTCACAACCTTGGTTTTCGCAGCACTCTCCGGTCTCGCGCTTGTCGTCATCGCTTCGCCTTCCTCGCCGCCGCCCTCGGTCAGTGTTTTGACGACCGTCGCGGCCGGCGCTCGCGCACCCGAGGTATCCGCATTGCGCTCCTCTCCCGAGCAGATCCCCGAGCCGATTCAGCCGCTTGTCGCGTCGGTTGCTCCGACCACCCCGGAACCGCCGGCTCGATCCCGAGTTGCGCCAGAGGTGCCGGCGGCCGCGCTACGCAAACGTGCGACCGTCAGGCCTGTCAACGTGGCCGTCCGCGAGCCCGCCCGAAAACGCAATATCTTCGATGATCGTTGAGCATTGGCGAACTCCAAGCAGGGTACTCCGCGCGTTGGGGGTGAGGCTGGCGCTCGCCCTTCCCGCTTTCACCTGCTTTACCGTCGCTGCCGAGCCCGCGTCGGCGCAGTCGGCTTCTGACAGCGCGACGGCGCTGGCGCTCTTCGACCACGCAAAGGCGCTGATGAGGGAAGGCAAGTATCCCGAGGCGTGTGGGGCTCTCGAGGAAAGCCAGCGCATCGAGTCGCGCAGCGGCACTGCCCTCAACTTGGCTGATTGCTATGAGCACTTGGGGCGGCTGGCAAGCGCCTGGAGTACCTTCGTGGAATCCGCCACGCTGGCAAGATCGGCGGGCGACAAAGAACGAGAAAGCGGAGCCCGCGAGCGGGCCGCACGCCTCGCTCCGCGGCTCTCACATTTAGTGATCGAGGTTCCGTTCGCCCGATCTACCCCGGGGCTCGAAATCACTCGCGATGACCAACTCGTTGGCTCGGCACAGTGGGGGCTCCCGCTGCCTGCAGACTCCGGCCCGCATCTGATCTCGGCGACAGCGCCCGGACGAAAGCGCTGGGAAGCGCAGGTCATCTCGCAAAACGACGCCAGCAGCGTGAGCGTGGCGGTGCCGGACTTGGAGGCGAGCACTGCGCCGGAGCCAGTCGTTGCTCTTGCCCTTGCTCCTCCGATTGCGGTTGCTGTGCCCGCCTCTGCTGCGGCGGCGTCAGCGCGAACGCCACCCGCGCCGACCGGCGAGGGAGCTCCAAACCGAACTCGCATGAACAGCGGAGTCATCACCGCCGGAGTAGTAACCGGCGTGTTCGTCGCCGGTACCGTCGTCACCGGCATTCTGTACGGAGTCAAGCTGCACGACTACAACACGGCCAACGAACAGCAGGCCCCGAACCGCGACGAGCTGCATTCGCAGACTGTCTCGCTCGGCGTAGCGAACCTCGCGCTGCTCGGTGGCGCTGTGGCGGCCGCTGGTGTCACCGTATATCTTTGGACGCGCGCGTCCTCGCAACGCGCCACAGCGACGCCCAGCCTGGAGCTGCGCGGTGTCGCCGGACCGGCGCTCACGGGTTTGACGCTCGGTGGCACGTTGTGAGTCGACCCGTGGCGATTCGGATCCGAAACCTCGCTCGCGTTTGCGGACTGCCTGCGCTGTTGGTGTCCGGATGTTTGCTCGTAGAGCCGCCGAGTAGCGTCCGGCCTGATGCGAGCGACGGAGGGCTGAGCGGGTCCGGGAGTGGCGGCGCCGCAGGCCGCTCGCTCGCGGAAAGCGGAAGCATGAACGTGTCGGGGAGCGGGGGTGCCTCTGGCAGCGCGTCCGGGGACGGCGGTGTGAGCGCGTCCGAGGGTGGAGGTATCAGCGCGTCAGGGAGCGCAGGGATCAGCGAGTCCGGGAGCGGCGGTGCCGCGGATGGCGAAGCGGGGAGCAGCGGCACCCCTGAAAGCGGAGGCATCGGCGGAGCTGGCGAAGCCGTCAGTGGCGCAGGCGGAGCCGTCAGCGGAGCAGGTGGCATCGGCGGAGCAGGTGGAGTCAGCGGAGCGGGCGGGCAAGGCGGCGGTAAGCCCACTTGCCAGAGCGCCCAGGCCACCGCCAAGTTGCTGATCGACGACCTGGAAGACGGCAACTACGCAATTCAGCCGATCAGCCCGTATGGTGGCACTTGGTACGTCTTCAACGACGGAACGGGGACTCAACTTCCGGACAAGTTGTCCATTTTTAAGCCGGTGACGCCCGGCTACTGCACGCCCAAGTTTGCCGCAAGGACCTACGGCGATTCGTTCACCATCTGGGGTGCGGGCCTAGGTGTGACGTTCTTTGACTTTGGTGAAGCACACGCTTTCAACGCGAGCGACTATCGGGGTATCCAATTTTGGGCCAAAGCCAACGCGCCCCCCGAAAACCCGACCTTCAAGGTGAGGGTCAAGGTCATGGTCGGGATAACGGGGACCACTGCAGTCGAGAATGGCGGCACCTGTGTCCCGATCGACAACCTGATCTGCGAGGACCACTACTACTTGCGCCCCTCTCCGATACTGACCCAGGAATGGACGTTCTACAAAATCACCTTTTCGGACGTACTGGCGTTCGGGCAAGCAGGCTTCGGTCCCGACGTTCCCTTCGACCAGAGCCAGGTCCTCAGCCTGCAGTTTCTCGTTACACCGTCCCTGACCTCCCCCGCGTTCGACTTCAGCGTGGACGACGTCGCGTTCTTCTGAGTCAAAGCCGCGCCCAGCCCCACCGTCGATTTCGTTCCCGCATCGGACAGGCGCGGCCGCTGCGACGAGCTGTTCGTCACGACGCTCTGGCCCGGGCCGATACAACCGCGCGGTATGGCCGTCGACGACGCTGAAGCAGTCGCCAAAAACCGGACGGCGCGAGCCAGAGACTTGACGATCAAGGAACAGAGAGCTATTTCTTGGTGCACCGTGACCATCAAGAGCTGGCGCCACCTCGTTATGTGCATTTGCCGTGAAGGCGGATGAGGCGCACGCGCGGTCAGCTCCGTATCGCAAAGCCCTCTCCGCCTCAGGCCGAGAGGGCTTCCTGCTTTGTGGGCCCGCGGCTGGAACGGAGAGGGCGCCAAGGAACCCCATGGCCCCAGAAGACGACAACCCTCTAGAACCTCCGCGCCCGGAAGCATTGCCGTCGCTCGTGAGCCCGCGCTTTCTCCTGCTGCTCGGGGTTCAGTTCGTCTTCGGGCTGGGTTTCAGTAGCTTCCTTTTACTTCCGAAGTACCTGACTCAGGTTCACGCTGCGAACTCGGAGTTGATAGGTCACTTGATGGCGGCGGGCCCGCTCGCCGCGGTGCTGGTGATCCCGCTCGTCGCTTCGCGGCTGGATAGTGTGCCACGGCACTATCTCCTTTTCGGGGCGGCGTTCACGATGATGCTCGGATCGCTCGGCTTCGCTGCACTCCACGGGCTCGGGCTCCCGGCCTACGCGCTCCGCGGTTTGCACGGCGCTGCCTTCACCGTCTTCGTGTCGACGACGCTGACATTAACCGTGGATCTGGCTCCTCGAGCGCGCCTGGGTCAGGCGGTAGGGCTGATCGGCGCGGCGAACCTGGCCACCAACGCGCTCGGCCCGGCCATCGCAGAGCCCGTGGCCGACGCCTACGGCTGGCGTACGGTGTTCCTCCTTTCCGGGTTCTTCTCGCTGCTCGCGGCCTTTGGTTCCATCGCCTTCCGTGAACGCCGTGTCCCGACGCCACGGGCGGCGCAGGGAACGCTCGAGTTCACGCCACGCTTCCGCCGGCTGCTCTATGCAGGCGTGATCGTCGGCGTGTCGTTCGGAACGGTGCTCACGTTCTACCAACCGCTCGCGCTCGAGCTCGGCATCCGCAATCTCAGCCATTGGTTCGTCGGCTACACGCTGTCCGCGCTCGGGATCCGGGTCCTCGGCGGCGCCTTCCTCGATCGCTTCGACCGCAAGAAGCTCTCGCTCTGCGCCTCCGCGCTCTACGCGGTGGCCGTTCTAGCCACGGCGCTGCTTCAACCGGGCTGGCTCTTCGCGCTCGGCTTCACGCTCGGCCTCGCTCACGGCACGCTCTGGCCGGTGCTGACGGCGCTCACGTTCGAGGGCACGAGCAGCAAGACTCGCACGGCACTCCTCACCTATTTTGGCGGCTCTTTCAACGTCGGGGTGACCCTCTCAACGCTCGGATTCGGCACGCTCGCCCACGCCATCGGCTACCGCTCGGTGATCGCGATCGCAGGCGTGCTCGCCGCATCTTCGAGCTTCGTGCTGGCGCGCCTGAGTGAGGCTCCACCGCAACCGGAGTCCGTGCGCTTCGCCCGCTGACCAGCCCCTTGGAGGCATTGCCGGTTCAAGGAGCCCGTCCAGAACCGGCCCGCCTCCAGCGCGGCCGTCGCCTCGACGTCGGACGTGTAGACGATGCCGCCGCCCCGCGGCGCGGCACACGCCATACGATGGAAACTAAGTCGACCCGCCGTAGAGCGCGAGCACTTGCGGGAACTGCAGCTGGGCATTCGCGAATTGGAGCTCCAGCTCTGGCGTCCACGGGAAGGCGAGCTTGGCTTGCGCCTCCAGGTTCACGCCCGCCGCCGCCGACATGAAGTGGATGAACTCGCCGACGGTCATCTGTTTTTCACCGTACGTGGAGTCGAGCTTCGGCAGGTATTGCGCGAGCAGTTGGAAGTAGCGGCTGTAGAGCGCCGAGCCTTTGCGGTTCGGGTCGGTGTTGCCCACCTGGCCCTGGTACAGCGGGTAGGTGAAATCGCGGAACCAGTGGTTACCGTAGTCGTCGATGGCGTTGCTCATTTCGGTGAAGGTCCGCTCGACCCAGCCTGCCGGCAGCGTGGTCGAGTGAGCGAACACATCCCAAAGGAAAATCTCACACCACTTACTATCGCCCCAGGCGGAGTAGCTGGGAGACTCGAACCAGCCGTTGTTGTTGAACTCCACGATATGGCCCAGCTCGTGCGTGAGAGCATCGATGTTCCAGGCTCGCTCCTGGTCCGTCCAATCCGCGCTCGCGGCAAAGACGATGTTCCGGTAGTAAGCTTCGGAGCTCGACACGTTGACGATGCCACCGGTCCCGTAGATGTCGTTGACGTCCTCCGGTCGCCCGTCCTGCTCTGCGACCACGTAGAGCAGCGGGTCGCTGAGGCTGCCGTAAGCGGCCTTGGCGAACTGGAAACTCTGGTTCAGAATGGGGCGGAGCCAGTCCACGCTGGTCGGGGTGACGAAGGGATCCGTATACATCGCGATATCGGAGTCCTGCGGGCGAAGCGTCAGCAGTCGGTCGTGCCCCTCGTACCAGCCCGTTTCCGTCCAGGTGGCAGGCGGCGGTTGTGCCGCAGGCGTGCTGGCGTTGGTGGTCACCCAAGCCGAGGCCCCGGCGGCGTTGGCGGCGCGCACGCGGAAGTAATAGGCAAGGCTGCCCGCGAGCGACGTGGCGCGGAATTCATCGCTGCTGGCGCCCGTCGTGAAGCTGACCAGGTTCTGAGTGAAAGCGCTGTCCGTGGCACGGTCGATCGTGTAGCTCGACTCGGCGTTGAGCTGTCCGGTCGCGTCGGTCCAAGTCAACTTGATCTGATTGCTGCTGAGCGCCGTGGCGGTCAGGCCCTTCGGCGCGCTAGGCGCCGACAGCGTGCTACTGGCGGTCCCGAACAAGCGCCACTCCGCGAGCTGGGTGCGACCGTCGCTGTGGTTGGCTGAGATATTCAGCCGGTAATAGCTGTAGGCGGTGCCGGCGGTATTCGCGTTGAACACGCGGGTCTGATTGCGATTGGCGAAGCCCTGATTGGCGCGTGTGTCCAGCACCGTCCAGCTACCAGCAGCGCCCGTGCTCGAGCCTTCGAGCGTCCAGCTCAGCGGGTCGCGCTCGGCGGCGTCGTTGCCCGAGGTGAGGCTGTACTGGCTGACGACCGAGCTGGTCTGCGTGCGTTGCTGCAGCCAGGTTGCTGGTGCGTTCACGAGGTACTTGGTGCCTACGGAGTTGTCCGTAATCCGTTCCACGCCCTCGAAGCCAGTCGTCCCGTACTGATCACTGGGCGCGAAGGCCGAGAGCGCCGTCAGGTCCTTCAATCCCGTGGCAGCGGGCGCCACGAGCACTCGCTTCGAGGCCGTCGGGAACGCACGCAAGGTGTTGTTCCGCGCCTGCACTCGGTAGATGTAGGGCGTGCCAGGCGAGAGGTTGGCATCGCTGAAGCTGGTCCCGGTGCTGCTGAATTCCACGAGGCGCAGACCGTCGTCGCCCATGCGTTGCACCAAGTAACCGTTGGCGCCGCTGACCGGCGACCAACGCACGGTGGCGGTCGTGCCGCTCACGCTGACGACCAGGTTGCTGGCGGCGGCTGGCACGGTACCGCTCGGCAGCGAGCCGCCCACGCGCAGCTCCGACAGCTGCGTCGGAGCCGCTCCCTGCTGATTCGCCGAGATATTCAGCCGGTAGTACAGGTAAGGCGTGCTGTTGTTGAAGGTGTACGGGTTCGTGACTTGGCGGCTGGCGAACGTCTGATTCGTTCGTGTATCCAGCACCGCCCAGGTGTAGCCATCGAGCGAGCCTTCGAACGTCCAGTTCTTGGGATCACCCTCGGGAAAGTCGTTAGCAGACGTCAGGTCGTAAGACGTGATGATCGTGGGCCGCGTCATCTGGTAGCGCAGCCACAGCTGCCCCCGGTTCGCGCTGTATCTCGTCGCGCTGTTCCCGTCGATCAGACTCGCGGTGCCTTCTCCGCGCGACACGTCGCCCGAATACTGCCCGAGCACCTGACTCGCCAAGGTTGGGGTGTAGTCTTGCTGCGTCACCTGCGCCCCGCCTCGATCCGCGTTTTCTGCCCCGTCCCCCGCGCCCGCTAAACTGGGAGCGGCGCCGTCTTCCGCGCAAGAAATCAAGCCTGTAGCGGCCAACGCCAGGAGAACGGCCGCTAGCGCGTGCGGCGGTTTGCGAACTCGTCGGGTGTATTTTCGATGCTTTGAATGGGACAAGGCTTCCTCCTACCCATCGTGTCAGGCGGAGAGAAAACGGGTGAACCGCGCTGGGCGAAGCGCGTGCGCCGCGTGCCGCGCGTGCCATGCTTCGCGCATGCTTCCGAGCTTGCAGCGGAGCGTGCGTTGGAGAGCGGCCTCGCTGGTCATGCTAGCCGCTTGCTCGCGTCGAGACGCGGGCGAGGCTCCCGCGCAACCGCCGCCTGCGAGCCCGAGCCCCAGCCCGAGCCCGGTCGCGGCCGCTAGCCCGGAGCCCAAACGCGGGGGCGGCAAAGAGAGCCTACGGGACGACGAACGCCAGCGGCTCGTGGAGCAGATCCAGGCGCGCGGCGTGGAGAGCGCTTCGGTCTTGCAGGCCTTGCGCGCCGTCCCGCGCCACCTGTTCGTGCCGGATAGCTGGACCGAGGAAGCTTATTACGACCGACCGCTGCCAATCGGTCACGGGCAGACGATCAGCCAGCCCACGGTGGTCGCTGCCATGACCGAAGCCGCCGCCCCCCAACGCGGCGACAAGTGCCTCGAGATCGGCACCGGCAGCGGCTACCAAGCCGCGGTTCTGGCGGAGCTGTGTGGCCGCGTCTTCAGCATCGAGTACCTGGCGCCACTCGCCGCGCAGGCCGAGCGCGCGCTGCGCCGAGCAGGCTACGGACCCGATCGCGTCGCGCTGCGCACCGGCGACGGCTACGTGGGGTGGCCCGAGGCCGCTCCCTTCCAGGTCGTACTCGTCACTGCCGCACCCGAGTGCGTCCCAGGGCCCCTGCTCGACCAGCTAGCTATCGGCGGCCGCTTGGTCATCCCCGTCGGCGCTCGCGACCAAGTCCAAGCGCTTTTGCTCTATCGCCGCAAAGCGCCCGGCGCGAGCGACGCCAGCTTCGAAAAACGCACGCTGATGGCCGTACGTTTCGTGCCATTCTTGGGCGACGCGGGGGCCGCTACGCCGGCAGCAACGGCGGATTAGAGCGGGATCCACCGAAGAGGGCGCGCGCGCATCGATCCAGAGTTGGTTTGATGGGGCCGCGCCACGACGCAGCTCGTCACAACCTTCGGCGCCTCGTGGCGGCCCGCGCGAAACCCCAGCCGAGGCCCCGCGTGTGCCATACTCGTGACATGGTGGGAACACTGGCGCCTGTTCGAGCGGTCTGGGTGGCGTTGCTTGTTTGCGGCTGCGGGAGTAGCGCAAGGGTTCATTCGCACGAAGGCTCTTCTGGCAGTTCGGG
>DATEPG010000228.1:0-5676 GCA_035273265.1 Polyangiaceae bacterium | reverse complement strand
GTACTGCGCAGCTCATGAGTGCGCGCGCGTCGGGCCCCCTGGCCGAGAATTGCTCTGGTACGCTCGTGCGCGGTGGCAGGTCACATCCTCGCAATCGATCAAGGCACGACCGGCACGACGGCGCTCGTGATGGGGCTCGATGGGGCCACGTTGGGTCGTAAAAATTGTGAGTTTGCTCAGCATTTCCCGAAGCCGGGCTGGGTCGAGCACGAGCCCGAGGACATTTGGCGCAGCGTGATCAGCGCGGTTTCGGGCGCCCTCCAAGTGGCTGGACTCAGTGGCGGCGATATCGCCGCCATTGGCCTCACGAACCAACGGGAAACGACGCTGCTCTGGGATCGGCAGACGGGCCAAGCAGTCCAGCGTGCGATCGTTTGGCAGGATCGGCGAACGGCTTCGCGCTGCGCCGAGCTCAAGGCTTCCGGGCACGAGGCTCGAGTGCGTGAGGTCACTGGGCTCGTGCTGGATCCGTACTTCTCTGGCACCAAGCTTACCTGGCTGCTCGACCAGCTGCCCGGCGCGCGTGCAGCAGCGGACGCGGGCAAGTTGGCGTTCGGTACCGTCGATTCCTTCCTGGTTTGGCGGCTCGCGGGAGGCGCGGACGCGCGCGCGCCGCATATCACCGATGTCACCAACGCGTCGCGGACCTTGCTCATGGATCTGGAGAGCCGCACTTGGAGTGACGAGATGTGCGGGCTGCTCGAGATCCCGGCTGGCGTGCTGCCCGAAATCGTCCCGAGCGCCCAGCGCGTGGCCACCACCCGCGGCGTGCCGGGTCTGCCGGATGGCATTCCGATCACCGGTATCGCAGGCGATCAGCACGCGGCATTGTTCGGCCAAGCCTGCTTCCAGCCCGGGGATGCGAAGTGCACCTATGGCACCGGTGCGTTTCTGTTGCTGAACACTGGCCCTCGCCCGGTCGCCAGCCGCTCGGGTCTGCTCTCCACGCTGGCCTGGCAAATCGGCCACGAACCAGTGTACGCGCTGGAAGGCAGCACTTTCATCGCTGGCGCTGCGGTTCAGTGGTTGCGCGACGGGCTGGGGATGATCTCATCAGCGGAGGAGATCGAGGCGCTCGCGCGCAGCGTGCCGTCGTCGGATGGTGTTGCATTCGTGCCTGCGCTGGCGGGCCTTGGCGCGCCTTACTGGGATCCGGACGCGCGCGGGCTGATCACGGGCATCACGCGTGGCACCACACGCGCGCACCTGGCTCGCGCGACTTTGGAGGCCATCGCCTTCCAGGTCCACGACGTGATTTCTGCGATGAGCTCTGATTTAGGGCAACCGGTCACGCGCATGCGCGTCGACGGAGGCGCCTCCGCGAACAATCTACTGCTGCAAATGCAGAGCGACATCGGGGCCTTGACGGTCGAGCGCCCGACCGAACTCGAGTCGACCGCGCGCGGTGCGGCGATGTTGGCCGGCCTCGGGGCCGGGCTGTTTTCAAGCCCAGAGGAGGCTGCGCGAATGATTCGCGTCGGCCAGGCGTTCACTCCCGAGCTGGACTCTGACGCGAGAAACGAGGCACTCGCCCGTTGGTCGGATGCCGTGTGTCGGGCGCGCTCGCACTGATACGGCCGCGAGCGTGGATTTCCCCTTTCCGGTCGCGGTCGTCGGCCCCAAGATGAACGCATAAGGTCTCGATGAGCTTTAGGAAAAGAGGTAGTGATGGCTGACTCTGACTCGGGCACGGGCGGGGCCCAGCTGCGCGACATCCCAGTCGATTGGGAGGCGCTCGAGGATGCCTTCGAGAACAACGCTCCGGAGGTGCACAGCTACCTGCATTTGGTTAGCGGCGAGGTCCTGCGCGTGGTGGACGGCATCGCCGATCCGGAGATGCATTCACGAATCGCCTCGGACACCACGTACATGCGCATCGAGCCGGTGAGTTCGCGCGAACAATACCGTTGGATGGAGCGCTTCATCCCCATGGTGGAGGAGGGAGAGTTGCGTGATCAGCTCACCTCGGCGATCGACGGCAAAGGCGCGTTCAGGCGTTTCAAAGACGTCTTGATGACTTACGGCACGGAGCGAGAGCGCTGGTTTGCGTTTCGCAGCGAACGCCTGCGCGTGTTCATGGAAGCCTGGCTGACGGCCCACGGGCTTGCGCCCACCGCGCGCCCAGTTTGGCCGCCCGATGCGCCGCCCGAGCCGGTCGTGGCGCCAGAAGCGCTGGTTGCGCGCAGAAAGAGCAGCGCGGAAGCGCTGCGCAAACAATTGCGCGAACTGGCGGATACACTCGGCGCCCGTGATTTGGAGAAGGTCACCGCCTTTGCTGAATTCGTGAAGGCCCGGCGCGCCGCGCGCGGCTTCGCGCATCGCACGGACGGTAGCTCGAGCGGTAGCGATAGCGAGCCGCCGGTAGATCCCGCGAGCGAGGTCGCCTCGCCGACGGTGACTGCAGACAAAGACGCAGCCGACGACGAAGAGGCCACTCCCTCCTCGCGCAAACGCCCCGCCGCAAGATGAAGCGTTCGCTCGGGCTTGGGCTTGCGCTTTCATCGTGTCTACTAGCGGTTTCACTCGGCGCAGAGCCCGTGCTGGTGGATCGTGCGGTGGTGCGCTTCCAGGCTCCCGAGACTGGCGGCGTGCGCCGTCCGCGATTCGTGTTCGAGCGCGAGTTGTCTTTCGAGGCTCGCCTGGAGGCGCTCGCCGATCCAGATCGCGTCGCGCTCGGCGACGCGCCCTACCGCGATCGGCACGTGACGGCAGCGCTGGATCGGCACATCGCTGAAACCATCTTGGGTGCGCTGCGAATCGAGCCGGAGCCCACGTCGGCCGAGCTCGAGAAGCAGAGTCAGCTCGCGCGTCGCATGTTGAGCGATCGCGCCGGGGGCCCAGAGGCGCTCACTGCGGCGCGCGAGGCCGAGGGACTGAGCGAACGCGAGGTCGGTCGGCTGTTGTTACAGAAGGCCCGCGCCAGCCTGTATCTCGATCGGATGGTCACGCCGATGCTCGAGCCGAGCGAGGCCGAGCTGCGCAGCTTGCACAAATCGACCAACACTCCTTTCAAAGATGCGCCGTTCGATACGATTCGACCTGCGCTCTTGCGTTGGTACGTTGCGCGCCGTCTCAATGCGGCCGTGGCCTCGTTCTTCGAAAACGCGCGCTCCCGCATCGACGTGACGGTCCTCCGGCGCTGAGTAAAGGGCGATCGAGGTGAGAGGCCTGCGGCCCAGAGCAGCAAGCGCTCTGCCCGGTCCAGGTTTTTTGGTGGTCACGCGCCTCCGCGCGTCGCACTCAGCCTTCGGCGTCGGAGTGCGAAAACAGCGTGCGTTTGCGAGGTGCGCGGCTGGGTCGCGAGCGCCCCCCTAAAATCTCGACGGTGCGAGCGGCACTGGACGGCAGAGACCGACCGTCACGAAGCCGCGCTCCCCGCTACCACTTCACGGTTACGCTGGGCGGTTGCAGCTCGGCATCGGCATGGCCGAGCTCGACCGTGACCTTGACCACCGCCGAGCCGTGCTTTTTGAGATCGAGATTGGCGATCTTACTCAGGTCCGCGCGCGGAATCACTTGATCGGGCCTGAGCGCGTGGATGATCTCCGGAGGGCCACTGACGGTGACATCCACGGTGCGCGGCACAGCGCCGCTTCCGGGCATGCCTACGACCTCGACTGGGCGATTCTCGAACTTGGCCTCACTCACTCGTCGCGCCACGGTGACGCTGACGTTGGCCGAGGCAGGGCCGATGTAGCGCGCTCGAACGGGTGCGGCGTCGATCGCAATTCGGCGACGGTGCACGCCGGCACTGAGTCCGGAGACGTCGAACGCGGATAGCCGAGCGAATTGCATCACCTCCACCACGCTCACCGGACCGCGCACGGTGAGTTGGGTTGGGTCGACATCGGGCTCGCCCTTGACCACGTAGCCTTCGGCAGGCTGCCCGGTGATCGCCGCTTGTAGCGGGATTTGCCGGGTGACGACGTCTTCCCACTCCAGCTCGATGCTCGGCGGATCGATGATGGTGATCGTGGTTTCGGGCGGGAAAGAGAAGGCTTTGGCTTCGAAGCTGATCGATTGACGGCGACCGTCGCGCAGGTCGAGCTCGATCGGCACGATGCCCGTCTGGATCTGACGGTCGATGGCGCGCGCCGGGCCACGCAGAGTGACGTGAATGCTGGCCGGAATGGGCGTCATCAATTCGCGTTGGGCACCCTCGGGCGGCAGACGCATCACGATCGGCACGGGCATCGTGCGCTGCTGTTCGTCCGTTTGGCCTTGCAAGAACGCGAACAGACCGAGGGCAAAGGTCAGCGCCAAGGCCTTGAGTCCGAGGTTTTCGGTGAACGACTCACGTAGAAAGGTGAGTGCACTGGCCAGCAAGGACGACAACATCACGAGTCACTTTGGCGAGAGCCGCCGTCGTCAGAGGGATCGTCCTTGGAATCGGGATCACTTCCGCCTCGCGTTCGCGAGGTCGAGGTCGAGGTCGTGATTGGCGTGCGCAGCGGCGCGACCGCGAGGGGAGGAGGAGGAATCGAAGGGCGCAAGGGCGGGGGGGCCTCACTCGTCGGGCGCACGCGCGGCCGCACGGGCGAAGGATCGGGTTCAGCCAAGCTGATGCGCGGATGTTCCGGCTCGACGGAACGGCGCGAGAGGCGCCCGCCGTCGGACGACTCGCCGGTGCGGCGTTGGGTGATGGCGTCCAAGGTACGGCGTGACAGAGGTACATCGACGGAGGCGCTGTCGCGCGTTGCCTTCGCTGGCGTCTTCCGGGTCTTTTTCCGCACCTTGGGGCTGAAGATTGCTTCCAGCATGGTGCGGAGCTTCGCGCCGTCGAGGTTACTGGCGATGTTACCGTTGAAGCAAAAGCTGATTGTGCCGCGCTCCTCGCTGACGATCACGACTACGGCGTCGGTCTCTTCGGTGATGCCTAGCGCGGCCCGGTGACGCGAACCGAAGCTGTCATCGACCACGCGCCCTTCCGGCATGGGGAAGAACACGCCGGCCTTGGCGATCCGGTAGTTGCGAATGATGACCGAGCCGTCGTGCAGCTTGTTCACGCCTTCGGGAATGAACAACGTGACCAAGAGCTCACGAGTCACCTGCGCGTCGAGCACGTGGCCTTTGTGCACGCCGACGAACTCGTCTAGATTCGCGTCTTGCTCGAAGGTGATCAGAGCGCCGATACGGTGCCGGGCCAGATCCGTAGCGGCCTCGACTACGGCGTCGATCAACTTGGATTCTTGAGTGCGGACCAAGCCGCCGAACCAGGCGCGGCTGCCGACGCGCTGTAGACCTCGCCGAATGTCGTTTTGAAACACGACCACGATGATCAGGATCATGCTCGAGATCAGCGCGCCCATGATGTTGAGCACGGTCACGAGCTGGAGCAGCTGCGCGACTAGGTAGAGCACGAACACCATCGCCAGGCCGACGCCGACCTGCATCGCCCGCGTCCCGCGCAGCACCAGCAGCGCGCGGTAAACGATGTAGTAGACCAGGAAAATATCCAGGATATTGCGCACCATCTGCAGCGGGGTGAGCGATTCGAAGAAGGAGTACAGGCTACCCTGCATGGGCCGCCTCCTCCTGCGCCGTCCCCGTGCGTCCACTCTCGCGTTCGACCAGTGCCGCGACGCGCAGCGCTTGGCGTACCTCACGCACATCGTGCACGCGCACGATGGCCGCACCACGCAGGGCGGCGAGTAGGCAGGCGGCGACGCTCCCTCC
>DATEPG010000227.1:0-13890 GCA_035273265.1 Polyangiaceae bacterium | reverse complement strand
CCTGCGCCCGGTGCGCCGCCTGCTGCTGAACCAGCGCTGCCCGGTGCGCCCGCGCCTGGGGCACCTGCGAGGTTGTTGGCCGCTCCCGCTGCGCCTGGACTTCCAGCGCTTCCGCCGGGCCCGTTGTCAGTCGAGCCGCAGGCGGTCACCGCAGCCAGCGCTCCTAGCCCTTCGAGCATTCGTCGACGGCTCACGGCCTTCGTGGGTGTCGTGCCAACCTTCGATTCACGCTTGCCGGACATTGATGCTCCTGATTCGATTCTCGCACACCAGGGGTACGATTAACGGGTTTTGAAGCAGAAACCCCTAGTGAGATCTTCCTCATCTGCACACGTAAACTTCTATCGCGAGCCGAGAATTGCGCCATTTTCCGACCATTGCACTGGCGGTTCTCGCGCACGCGCGGCGTTTCGGGGCACAAAAATGGTCGAAGTCATTCGCTTTCGACGAAATCGACCGGCCCTCGCCGGCTGCCCCAATTGGCTCACTCCCCACTGCCCGGCTGCGACGGGAGCGAACGAATGGTTTGAGTCACAGCAGCGCAGATACAGGTGCACTCGATCATTACAAAATGAGCGAAGTCACAGCTGCGCTTCGCTCAGACCGCTACGAGTTTGCGTTGGAACTCCAGACTCCTCGAGCCAGTCAGCAATTCGCGCCAAATTCCGCGCTCCACTGCATTTTCTCGGACCGCTGTTCGCCGACCGCATTTATTCGAGCTCGTGTTAGAAATCTGACCCATAGTGCTCATCGCGGGCTCAGCAGCACACACGGAGCATTCCCTTGAGTCGTCGCGCACTAACCTCAAAACTTGGGTTCTCATTGATTTTCGCTGTGGGCTGCACATCGAACGTCGATGCAGGCAACGGCGCGGGTCCAAACGGCTTGGGCGGCGCGGGCGGGGCCAGTAGCCCTGGCGCAGCCGCTGGCAACAGCGCGAGCACCGCGGGCAACGGCAATAGCGCGGGCTCGATCGGCGTTGGTCAGCCGCTGCCCTCGCCGGAAACCTGCGCCAAGATCCAGGACGTCGTGCGGACTCCGCTGCGGCGGCTCACGCGCACCGAGTACACGAACTCAGTGCGTGACTTGCTCAATGTCGAGGTGACGGCAACCGCCGACTTGCCGGCCGACGAAGTGACCAACGGTTTCGATAACAACGCTTCCATCCTGACAGTCTCGTCGCTGCACGCCGAGAAGTACGTGCTCGTGTCCGAGACGCTGGCCAAGCTCGCGGTCCAAAAGCTGAGCGCGCTCACGGGCTGTGACGCGGCTGCGAAGGGTGAGGAAGCATGCGCTCTCGCGTTCGCCAAGAGTTTTGGGCGGCGAGCGTTCCGACGCCCGACCACTGCTGAGGATGAGCGGCAGCTGCTCGCCGCGTACGCTGCCGGCCGTACCGGAGGCAGCTACGCCGAAGGCATCGAGGTGATGCTTCGTGCCGCGTTGCAGTCGCCGAATTTCCTGTATCGGCTCGAGCTCACACCGGCCACCGACGCCACGGCAAAGCGCATTCCACTCAGCCAGTTCGAGTTGGCGAGTCGGCTTTCTTACCTGACCTGGGCTTCTGGCCCTGACGACGCGTTGCTCGACGCAGCTGCCAAGGGCGAGCTGGCAACCAAAGACCAAGTCGCCGCGAAAGCGCGCACGCTGCTCGCGGCACCCAAAGCACGCGCCGCGATCGGCGGCTTCTTCGAGCAATGGGCGGGTACCCGACGCCTATCGATTACGACCAAGCTCACCACGCAATTTCCCCTCTTCTCCAGCGCGCTGCGCGATGCAATGGCCAAAGAGCTGCCCGCATTCGTCAGTGATGTGCTCTGGAACGGCGATGCTCAGCTGAGCACGCTACTGACGGCGCCGGTGGCATTCGTCAGCGGGCCCCTGGCGCAGCTGTACGGCGTCAATGCCCCCCCAGCGAGCGCCGACGGCAGCCCAGTGAAGGTCAACTTGCCGGCCAACCAGCAGCGCGCGGGGTTCTTGACCCAGGCCGGGTTCCTCTCGGTTCAGGGTCATCCGGATCAGACTTCGCCCGTTCTCCGCGGCAAATTCGTGCGCGCCATGTTGCTCTGCCAGCCGCCCCCACCACCGCCGGACAGCGTGGACCTCACGTTGCCCACGGTGGACGAGGGCGCGACCGCGCGACAACGCTTTGCCGCGCATGAATCCGCAGGCGCGAGCTGCGCGGGTTGTCACAAATTCATGGATCCGATCGGTCTGACGTTCGAGCACTTCGACGCGATTGGTCAATACCGCGAGCAAGACAACGGCCAGGCGATCGATGTCTCGGGCGAGATCGTTGGAACCGAGGACGCGAACCTGAGCGGGGCGTTCAAGGGCACGGCGGAGCTTGCGAGCAAGCTTGCCAGTAGCTCACTAGTCCGGGCGTGCGTGTCCACCCAGTGGTTCCGCTTCGCTTCGGGTCGTACCGAGGCGAACGCCGATGCTTGCTCGTTGGCCACCATCCAACGAGCCTTCGACGCGAACAACGGTGACATCATCGACTTGATCGTGGCTACGACTCAAACAGATGCCTTCTGGTATCGGCCACAGGTAATGCCGTGAATCGAGGTCTAAAATCATGAATCCGCTGAGATTCACCCGACGCAACCTGCTCCGTGGCGGACTCGCCGCGACCGCTGCCATCCCGCTTCTGAACGCCACCCGCGCGGTCGGCGCGGACGCCTCGCCGACGCGTTTCGTCGTGTTCACGACGCCCAACGGCACGCGCAATAGCCTGTTTTGGCCGACCGGCACCGAGAAGAGCTTCACGCTCAACCAGATCACCAAGCCGCTCGAGGCATACAAGAGCAAGCTCACTTTCCTGAAAGGCATTCGGCTCAACGACTCGCTGCAAAACGGCGCGTTGGGCGGCACCTTGGGCTCGGAGCACGCGCGCGGCACGGGCGGTATGCTCACCGCCCGACCGTTGAACGCCGGCAAGGACTTCGTCAGCTTCGGCAACACCACGTCCGGCTGGGGCAGCGGACAATCGATCGATCAGTACCTGGCAACACGACTCGCCCCGCCCACCAAATTCAAGAGCTTGCAGCTCGGCGTTCACGTTCGGGACACCGAAGTGCGGGCGCGGATTTCCTACACCGCGTCCAATCAGCCCGTCCCGCCACGTGAAGATCCCAAGGACGTGTTCACGACGCTGTTTGGCGGCACTACGCCGGCTCCCGGCGAGATGACCGATCCGGCGTTGGCGCGGCTCTGGGCGCAACGCAAGAGCGTGTTCGACTTGATGGGCGGGGAAACGCAACGGCTGATGGGCTTGGTCGGAGCCGAAGACCGCACCAAGCTGGACGCACACCTGACGGCCATGCGCGATGTCGAACAGCGGCTGGTGGGCACTCCGGGCACCACCATGGGCACCGGCAGCGTGTGCTCGCCGCCCACGCTTGCGACCGCCGATCTCGGGGTCGACGACCAGTATCTGCAAGCCGGCAAGAACCAGATGGACCTAGCCGCCGCCGCCCTGGCCTGCGACCAAACTCGAATCCTGACCTTTCAGTGGTCGTACTCCGAGAGCGAGCACCTATTTCAATTTCTGAAGCCCAACGGGAGCGGGATCAGCGGCAACCATCACGCCATTTCCCATGACTTCGCGTCGAGCGGAACCAACTACAACGCTTACAACGCGATCCAGACTTGGTACGCCGAACAGGTCGCGTACTTCCTGGGCAAGCTCGATTCCTATCAAGAGGGAGACCGCACGCTGCTGGACAATACGATCCTGCTTTGGGCGACGGAAATTGGCGAGTCGACACAGCACGATCTGACGCTGATGCCGTATGTGCTCGCTGGCAGCGCGGGGGGCGCCATCAGCGCCGGACGCCTGCTGGACTTCAGTAGCGCGCGTAAGGACAATAACCAGCTCTTGGTCTCGATCGCTCACGCCATGGGCGCGAGCGATCTCAAGAGCTTCGGCGATGCTTCTGGCGCAACCGGGCCGCTCTCGGGCCTCACCGCTTGACGCTGCGCGACTCAGACCGTGTCGGAGCCGATTTCTACGCCCGCAAATAGCGCTGTCGACAAGTAGCGCTCGCCGGTGTCGGGCAGCATGGCCAAGATCACGCTGTCCGGGGGCGCCTGCGCCGCAACCTCGAGAGCAGCGGAAAACGTGCCGCCCGACGAGATGCCACAGAAGATGCCTTCACGTCGGGCGAGCTCCTTGGCACAGGCGATCGCCTGCTCGTCGACCACCGTGATCAGCTGGTCGTAGATCTTCCGATCGAGTACCGAAGGCAGAAAATCCGGTGTCCAGCCTTGGATTTTGTGCGGCGTCCAGTCGCTGCCGCTGAGCAAAGCCGCGCCGGCTGGTTCGCAAGCGATGATTTTGGTCTCGGGGCGGGCACAACGAAGAACCTGCCCTGCTCCGGTCAATGTACCGCCAGTGCCCCAACCCGACACCCAATAGTCGAGACGCGTTCCGGCAAAGTCGGACAAGATCTCGGGACCGGTGGTCTGACGATGGTATGCGGGGTTCGCTTCGTTGTCGAACTGGCGCGCCAGAAACCAACCGCGCTCTTCGGCCAACTGCGCTGCGACCCGTACGGCACCCGAGGCTCGCTCCGCGGCCGGGGTGAGCACCACCTTTGCGCCATAGGCACGCATGATCTGCCGTCGCTCCACCGAGAACGATTCGGGCATGGCTGCGACGAACGGATAGCCTCGCGCCGCACAGACCAATGCCAGGGCGATACCAGTATTGCCCGACGTCGCCTCGACCACGGTTTGTCCGGGCGAAAGCAGGCCGCGGCGCTCGGCATCTTCGATGATGCCAAGTGCCAAGCGGTCCTTGACCGAGCCCCCGGGGTTGGCCGCCTCCAGCTTCACGTACATGGTGACGTGCGAGGGCGCCATTTGGTTGATGCGGACTACGGGCGTACGCCCAATCGTCTGCGAGATATTTTGGTACAACATGGGGAACTCCGATCGAAGAAGGGTCGATCACACTGCTATCCGATGACCCGCTTGGGTTTCCAGTCACAATTGCAGACTGCCCGAGCTTGAACCGTGCCCTGGCGCGCAGCGCATTCGCCTGATCCCGATGCACACAAGCATATGAATTCATTGCAAAAACACGCAAAAGCACCGAGAATATTCGTCTCGCTCGGCGTTGGGACTACGATCAGCGCGTGAGTCGCGATCGAAGCTCAGCGGTGGTCGGCGAGAGTTCTCGGCGTAGGCCGAGGATGCCGATCGGACGCGTGCTCGGCGGGCGTTGGACGATCGTGCGCGAGATCGGCGCCGGAGGTACCGCGTCGGTTTACGAAGCGGTCCATCGCAATGGCCGTCATGTGGCGATCAAAGTGCTGCACCGAGAGCTAGTCGACAATCGCCTGGCGCGCAGGCGCTTCGAATCCGAAGGCCATGCCGCCAATCGTGTTCGTCACCCCGACGCCGTCGCTATTCTGGACGATGGCCTGGACGCGGATGGGACCGTGTTCTTGGTCATGGAGCTGCTCGACGGCTACTCCATGACCACACCGCTGAGAGACGGGCGTGTGCTGCCGATGGTGGTCGTGAGCATGATCGCCTCGAGCGTCCTCGATGTACTCGCCGCGGCCCACGAGCACGGCGTGGTGCATCGAGACGTGAAGCCCGGCAACATTTTCGTGACCCGCGACGGACGAGTCAAGCTGCTCGATTTCGGCGCGGCACGCCTCGGCGAACAGCTCGGCGTCAGCGTCATCACACAAGCCGGATCCGCGGTGGGGACGCCCGAGTTCATGGCGCCGGAGCAAGCTGCAGGACGGCTCGACGAGATCGATGCGCTCACCGATATTTGGGCGGTGGGCGCCACGATGTTTCAACTACTCAGCCGACGCTTCGTGCACGAAGGCAGAATGGGCCACAGCCCCCTGATCGTTGCTGCGACCAGGGCTGCGCCGCCGCTGCGATCGGTGGCCCCCCACGTTCCGGTGGCTCTTGCGCAGGTGGTCGATCGCGCGCTTTCATTCAAGCGTTCAGCTCGCTGGCCCAATGCGCGGGCGATGCGAAAGGCCCTGTTGGAGGCCTGTCCCGAGCTCGCCAGCAGCAGCACCGCCGAGTCGCTGGGAGCCGCAACGGAGCCGGAAGACTCGCGGCGACTAAGAGCCGCGGCGGCTGCGCGAGGGCCCAAGCGCTCTAAACCGCCACCCGAGGCCGTGGCGGCGCTGGGCGCCGGCGCTCCTTCGCGCGTGCGGGTCGTGTCCCGCAAGTACTGGCCGCTGGTCTTGCTAGTCGTCACCTGGGGCGCGTTGATCGCGGCTGCGTTCAGCGCTTGGCGTTGGTTGAGTGCGATGCACGAAGCGCGAGGCGTGAGCCGCCCGCCGAGCGCGCGACCCGATGCTCGTTGAATAGGCCGACTCGAGCGAGGGTCAAGGCAGCGGAAAGAACAGCTCCACGCTCTTCGCCGGGGTTCCATCGGCCAATGCGTCTCCACCGAGCACGCCCACTTGACCGTTCGGTGCCATGAATGCCGATGCGCCGCTGCGCGGAACACGCAGAGCAAACTCGGTCAGCGCATGGCCGACGCCGGTGTCGAAGGTAAACACGTGGGTTTGGCCAGTTTCCGGGTCTTCACCGACCAGCAACGACTGGCCCTTGCCGAGCGGGAATAGTCGCGGGCGCGCGAAATCAACGGGTTTCGCGATTCTCACCTGGCTGCACTCTTCGCTACAGCTGAGATCCATCGTTCGAAAACCCGCGATCTCGTCCGTTGCTGGATCGCGCCCGCCGACGAGCAAGGCCGTAGTGGGATCTTGCGCAATCAATGCTGCACCCTGCGTGGCATCAGCAGGGAACGGAAGCTCACTGAAGGCCGTCCCAGCAGCGTTCGAGATTTCCGCGCCCGCGCCGCTGTCCGCGCCGCCAACCACCAATAATTGTCCACTCACGATCGTGGCGGCCGCGGCGAGTCGAGGTGTGCCGAGCTTCAGGACGTGGAGCGAGCCATCAGGATCCACGCGAACGACTACGTTCGTCGGTTCACCCGTCGTGCGGGTGGCGCCTACGATGTATTGAGGCTGGTTTGGAGCGCCAATCGTCTCTCCTCCGACGACATCGGCAAAGTCGAGACCAGCGGGTACGGTCACGACAGTCTGCACGCCCTCCCAAATATCGACCCAGGTGGGCCCTTGGCGATCAACCAGCAAGAGCTTGGATCCGGCGACCGCCCAGCTTTCGGGGACCTTTGGCAACGCTCGCGTCGGTACCCCGTTGTCGTCCGTGCGCAACACCGGTGCGACTCGCCAACGCACCATGTCGTAGAGGTCCAGGTCCGCCCGTGCGTCGTCGCCGCCAGAAATCAGCAGGTAGTTCCCGTATTGGACGGTGACCTTCGGGTGGCGGCTGGCAAAGACCAGCTCTTCCGGCGCGCGTGACAAGCCTCCCGAGCGACCCATGAAAAGTGTGATTCGAGCTCCGTTGAAGCTCAGAATCTGAACCGGAACGGTCGAACCGCTCATCACCACGTTGCCATCGGCGTCGAAGCCGCTGGCATCGAAACTGGCCGTTACCCTCTCTGGCCCGTCCGTTCCAATCGAAACTTGCGTCACCGGCGCGGGCACCTCGGCCAAAGTCGTTCGCGTGCTTTGAACCAGATCGATCCGCAGTTTTTTCGCAGCCGGCTCCGCCGTCCAGGCGTCCGACTCCTGCCCGGTCGTGATCGTGATCACCCCGTCGGTCAGAAAGTCCGTGGAACACGCTGGCAGCAGGAGCAGGCCGAACCAGGCGAAGGCGCCGGATCGGGTCAGCCGGGCAAGGGAACCATTAAGCCGCGTCGCTTTGGAGATCATATTCATATTTGCAAACATTCAGATACCAAGGCCACTAGCTTAGCGGACCGCACCGGACCGACAACGTGCCCAGCATTCGAGCCAAATATTGCCGTCTTTTTCGCACCGAGCTCGACTGGTTGCGCCCACAGCGCGCAGGCCTGAGCGAACCTCAACGGCGGTGCAGATTTTCCAGCGCCGCCACGTCTGCCGTCGAGAGCTCGAGCTCGGAAGCCGCCAGGTCCAACTGCATGTGCTCGAACTGAGAAGTCCCGGTCAGTGGCAAAATCCCGAGCTGCTGGCAGAAGCGAAATACCACCTGGGTGATTGGGCGCCCCAGGCGCAGCGCGAGCTGCTGGGCGACCGGGCTGGCCAGTTCGACCCGATTCGCGGTGAGCAATGAGAAGCCTTGATAGACGCTGCCCTGCGCGCTGCATTGAGCTCGCACTTCGCGATCCCAGCCGGTCTTTGCGTAACAACGATTCTGTACGAATTTTGGCAGAATCCTGGCCTTGCTCGCGAGCGCCTGCAGTTGCTCGAGCGACACGTTACTGATGCCGAGGAAGCGGACCTTTCCGGCCTGCGCCAACCCTTCCATTGCGCGCCAAGCCTGCCAGTCTGCTGCCTCTAGCCCGCGGCGCGCTGACGGACCATGCAAAACGTACGAGTCGAGATAGTCGGTACCCAGATGTTCGAGCGAGCTCTCGAATGACTGCTGGACCTGTTGTTCGATGGCGGCAGCGCGCTCGTACGGCAGGCGATTATCCTGCCCCCCGAGGAACGTGAACTTCGATTGTAGAAAGAGTTCCGAGCGCAAAACCGTTCCGTTTTGCAGCGCGTCCTTCAGCGCAGCGCCCACGCCGGCTTCGAAGTAATGTTTGCGTTGATTGGCCGTATCGATGCCACGAAAACCGGCGTGGAGAGCGAGCTGCGTGAGCGCCAGCGTGCGCTCCTCCTTCCAGGCGGTCCCGTACAAGAACGAGGGGATCGGGGCGACACGAGGCGACTCACCCGGGGCGATCGGCATGCTCCAATCAGAGCGCGCGCCGCCCCGCACGGCAACGTGGCAACACCCCCGAGGCGTTTTTGCGCCCGACTTCAGTCCGCGCCCGGTTACGACGCCGAGCCCAGCCGGCTTCGCCGTGCTCGGTGGCACGCGCAGGGAGTTGCCCTGGGGCTCCGGCACGCGTCCCCCGAGCGACGGCGGGCTCTGCGGGCTCGAGTCCGGCCGTGGCGAGGTATCGAGTTCAAAAGCACATCACTTCGAACAAACCCTGCCTGGAGCAGCGCCCGAACGGTTACTGACCATCAAGCGCCACTTCGTACCAGCGCCATTGACGTCCAGCGGACGTCCGAATGCTGAACGCGAGTGCTGGCCAGCGTCGAGTCTCCGCGAGTGCAGGCCACAAGTTGGCTCGGAGCACGCAGGACGAGCCAGGCCGCTGAAAACTATTTGAGCTATTCTGCGGATAAGCTGATCGATTTCAGGTTGACTCGGGACTGAGTCGCGGCAACCCGCGTGAGACGAACCTCTCCTCCGCGTCGCGCGTTGCAGCTGCTGAAATCCACTCACGCACGAGATTTCGGCAGGACGAGCGATCGCGCAAAAGAGCAGAGCAATAATCCGATTCGACGCTGCCGCTAAGCATTGAATCGGACCACTCGAGATCGTAAGGTCTAGCGCGCCGACGACGACATCGCTCGGCCCGAGAACACTCGTGCGTGAGCTGCGAAGCCAGCACCAGTTTCGAACCTTAAATCGAGCGCAGGAAATCCGAAATGAAAATCATCCCGTTTTCTTTGTGCATCGGTCTCACGTCGCTCACATCGCTCGCGTTGCTTGGCCCGCTCGCTTGTGCGGGCTCGAAAGAGAACGCGAGCACCATCGGCAGCGCCGGATCGGGTACTCCGCCAATCGTCTCCGGCTCTGGCGGCGCGGGTACAGTGACCTACGCCGGAGGCGGAGGCACCGGCAGCGTGGATATCTTCACTCCAACGGGCGGCGCGCCGCCCGCTGCGGGCAATCAATGCTCGCCCGGCAACACCACCAAGATCAGCGGCATCGTACGCGATCCGGCGGGCAAGAATCCTTTGTACAACATCTCGGTGTTCGTGCTCGATCCGGCCTCGCCGCTGCCAGACTTGGAGAAGATCCCCGTCTCTTGCGGCTGCGCCCAACTCTTGCCCGAGAAGGTGCTCGCGATCGGCGCTCCGACGGATGCCAGCGGACATTTCGAAATTCCCTGCGCGCCGAGCGGCCCCGTCACTCTGGTAGTCCAAACCGGAAAGTGGCGTCGTAAATACGAGAACGTCAACGTCGTGGCGAATCAGGACAACGTCATCACCGATCTGCGCCTGCCGGCCAATTCCAGCGAGGGCTCGCTGCCCAACATCGCGATCTCCACCGGCGGCTCGGATTCATTCGAGTGTCTGCCGCTGCGCATCGGTGTGTCGGCCAGCGAGTACGTCGCGGGCTCGGCTACGGGTGGCCACATTCACATCTACTCCGGGCTGCGAGGAGCTACACCGGCGCAGGGCGCTGTCGACTCGTACAAGGCTCTTTGGGATTCGCAAGCGCATCTGAACGAGCATGACGTCGTAATCCTTTCCTGCGAAGGCGCCGAGACGAGCAACGGTCCTATCTCTGCTATGGGTGGTCCTCGTCCTGGTCAAGCTCAGAGTGGGCCGCCGCTCACCGAAACGGAGCAGAACTACCTAGTGAACTACGTCAACGGTGGCGGGCGTGTGTTTGCGTCCCACTATCAGTACGCTTGGTTCAGCAGCGGTCCGTTCAACACCGGCGCGAACAGGTTGGCGACGTGGGGCCCAGGAACAATCGGCACGGGCCCCGGCGCCGACACGGACGCCGAGTACATGGCCGAGATCAACACTACGCTCAGCACGAATGCTCCCTTTCCCGGAGGTACCGCGCTTGCCACATGGCTTGGAATAGTCGGCGCCCTGAGAAACAATCAGCTGCCAGTCCGGTACGTGCGGAACAACGCCTCGATGCTGAGGCAGCCGCCCGCGACCGAGTGGATCCACTTGGCGGCGGACGTCAGCAATGCGGCCTCGGCGCCTCAATATTTCTCTGCGGATACCCCGATTGGAGCTCCGGATGGCAAAGTCTGCGGCCGCGTGGTTTACAGCGCTCTGCACGTGAGCGGCGGCCCGGGCAAGAGCCCTACGGCCCTAGCGAAGGATGCCGACTATCCGGCGGCCCCGGCAGATGGTGCAGCTGGCGGCCGTGGAATGATGACCGGCGGCCAGGCCCCAGCCGGCATCGCGCCGTCGGGTTGCGCGATTCGCGAACTCACGCCTCAAGAAAAGGCGCTCGAGTTCATGTTCTTCGACCTGTCGTCGTGCTTGGTGCCGATCGGCGAAGAGCCGCCGGTGATCCCGAAGTGAACTGCTCCTGAGCCGAACTCGAGCCAGAAATCTCGACCCAGAGGAAACAGCGGGTCGAGATTCTCTTCGGCACTTTCTCGCTCCCGCCATTGTCGACGTAAAGACCGTTCGCCCTGAATTGCGGCGAGCTAGCCGTGGGCGAAGAACTGCCTCAGCAGCGGCCCGAGCGCTCGGGCAGAAACGTCGTGATTCTGTCCTTCCGGCGTGCGGTGCTGAGCGTTGGGCAGCGCGGCAGCGAGCGCGCGGCTGCCATTTTGCATCCAAGCCGGGCTCTTTCCTCCTGCAATGGCCAGCGCCGGCTGCGTGAGATTGGCCCAAGCGCCCACCGGCAGCGGCTCACCTGTTTGGAACTCGGCGGTGATTGCGCCGTCGTAGGGCAGCGTGTGCGCGACCGCTTTGATCTTCGACCAAACGGGCAAAGAGCTCATGATCGCAATCAGCAACCGGGGCAGACCGACTGACTTCAGGAACACCTTCAGCGCCTCGCTGCGGTGACCTTGGGCAATGTAGTCTTGGATCTGCTGCCAATCGCCCTGCATCGAGGGCCGGCTACGATCGACAATCAGCGGCGGCTCGTACATGGCAAGCTTGCGGATCGGCAGGCCCTGCGCGGCCGCCTTCAAGCCCAGCAGAGGCGATGGCCCGCGCTTTCGTCAGCCTCGGGCTGATGACGGAGGCGCCCAATAGCCCCCGCGCGTGGCTATTTCGCGTAGCCTCGAACCTCTGGATCAACCGCACGCGTCGAGCGCGGGAGCTGCCGACCGCGTTCGAGGTGGAGCCACCGGGAGGCGGTGCCGAACGCGGAGCCTCGCGCGACGCGTGAAGCCGCCGGTACATTGATCGCGCAACTATCGCCGCAGGAGCGAGCAGCGGTCGTGCTCAAAGACGCCTTTGGCTTGTCACTCGTCGAAGTCGCGGAGGCGCTCTCGACGTCGAGCGGAGCGATCAAGACCGCGCTGCACCGCGCACGAGCCAAGCTGATCGCACCGGAGCCGGAACTGAGCGCCACGGTGGCGCCCGCGGTTCTGGATGCATTTTGGGACGCATTCAATGCGCGCGACCTAGACCGGCTCACGGCGCTACTGCTAGACAGCGCCAGCCTCGAGTACCCGGGCTCAGGCTAGAAACCGGAGCCGAGGCCGTGGTGAACGGCTCGCTGCGCGGGACGCTATTCGGTTGTCCAGACGGAGCTCACGCCCCAGTGCTCGCAGTGCACTCGGAGCTGCGCATGCACCGGGGTGAGGCGATCTTCCTTTGGTGGTCGGGGACAGAAGTGCACGCCGTGGTCCGCGTCGAAGTCGCGGGCGAGCGCATTGCCCGGCTGTGGAATTACTATCACGCGCCCGAACTGCTGACCGAAATCTGTCGTGAGCTGGCCGTGCCCTACTGCACGCACGGCTATCGGCCAGAGTTCGAGGCCATTCGATCAGAGCATCTGCCCACCGGAGACCTCGATGCGCTGGCCGTTGATCCAGCCACTTTCTTGGGAAAGAAGCATGGCAACCGCGGCGCCGACATCCTCCGGAAGCCCCACCCGGCCGAGCGCGATGCCGGAGGCGATCAGGTTGTTCAATTCGCGGTTGTCGCGCACGGCGCCGCCACCGAAATCACTCTCGATGGCCCCAGGAGCCAGGGTGTTCACGCGGATCTGGCGAGCGCCGAGTTCTTTGGCCAAATAGCGAGTCAGCACTTCGATGCCGCCCTTCATGGCGGAGTAGGCTGCGTAGCCCGGAAAGGTGAAGCGCGCGAGCCCGCTCGAGACATTCAGAATCCGACCGCCGTCCGCGATCAGCGGCAGCAGTGTTTGCGTCAAGAAGAACGGCCCCTTGAGGTGGATCCGCATCAGCTCGTCGAATTGCGCTTCGCTCGTCTGAGCGAAGCTCGCGTGGACGCCAATCCCCGCGTTGTTGATCAAAAAATCGAAGTTCGCGCGCTGCCAGGTCTGATTCAGCTCAGCCCTCAACGCTTCGGCGAACGCGACGAAGCTCGAGCTGTCGCCGGCGTCGAGCGGCAGCATGGCGGCCTTGCGACCCTTGCTGACGATCTCGGTGACCACTGCCTTCGCTTCCTTCGCGCCGGAACGGTAGGTGATGATGCTGTCGACGCCGCGCTCGGCCAAGTGCAGCGCCATGCTCTTGCCCAACCCTCGGCTGCCACCCGTGATGAGTGCCACTGATTGTTCGTTGGTCTTCGTCATCTGCTTTCCCTTCGTGAACGTCGTGAGCAAGCAAGCTACGGCGTTTGGACGGAAGCGGAAGCTGGTTTGATTTGACAGACTGTTTCTAAATACGAAACAATCCACGAATGGATCTGGATTCCGTAAGGGTTTTTCTGAAGGTCGCCGAGCTGGGCAGCTTTACGCGAGCGGGCGAGCACTTGGGGCTGTCCAAAGCGCGCGCCTCGATCCGCATTCAGGAGCTGGAAGCAGCGCTCGGCGGCCGCCTTCTGCATCGCTCCACGCGGGCCGTGCGTTTGACCACGGATGGCGAGCAGTTCTTGCCGCGCGCGCGGCGCTTGATCAGCGATGCCGACGAGCTAGCGTCGATGTTCTCGGCGCCGAGCAGCCTGCGCGGTCGCGTGCGTCTCGATCTACCGATCCAATTCGCGCGCAACGTGATCATCCCTCGCCTGCCAGAATTTCTGACCAATCATCCGCAGCTCGAACTGCTAGTCAGCACCACGGACCGGCGCGTCGACCTACTTCGCGATGGTTTCGATTGTG
>DATEPG010000226.1:0-4750 GCA_035273265.1 Polyangiaceae bacterium | reverse complement strand
GAGCGCGATCACCACGAGCCCCAAGCAAGCGCTCAGGATCAAGAGCAACGGCAGCGGCTGGGTAGTGCCTTTGAGTTGGATGATGGTCGCCGCGGTGACGCCGCTCGTGCGGCGTGCCTTGTTGTCGTACACGACCAGGCGCACCACGGCTTGGTCACCGGAGCCAGCCAAGATTTTGTCTTTGTCGGGCGCCTCGAACTGAGCCGAGGTGTCATTCGCCTCGAGCGAGGTGCCCTTCATGCCCATCGCGATCAGCTGTTGCTGCGTGCGCTTGGCTTGCTCGATATCCGCGCCCGCGAGTGCGGTCGGCAAGGGTTGACCGGAGGGCAGGAAGTACACCTCGGCCCGGCCTTTATCGCCGCCCCAGCAGAAGTCCCCGTAAACTTTGAAGGTGCCGCCGGGGTACACGCCGCCCTGCGCTTTGGCCATGTCTTGCGTGTAGACCACGTTCACGTCGAGCGGCCAGGTCGAGGGATCGATGCCGACCGGCACGTCCTTGAACGTGTTGTCGCCCAAGATCGGCGGCTTCACGTTGTTGAACACCAGCTTGAAGCTTTGCGTCACGGTGGGCGCCACGCAGGAAGCCTTCCACTTGACGATGTGCATCTTCGAGAAGCGCTGGCGCACCGTGCTGACGATACTGTTCGAGCGCGCCCCGCCGCCTTCACGCATCACGCTGAAGAAGCCGCCGATGTCGGTGTTGGCCATGTTCTGCATGAACTCGAGCGAGTTCTGGCGGAACTCGTCGACCACGCCTGGCGGGTACCAGATGCTGATCACGGGCACCGGGAGCTTCGGCAGCGCCGTGTTGTCTTCCGGGAAGCGACCGCCGGTCAGGTATTGCTGCAGCTGCAGGGCGCCGGGGCCGGTGGTCGAGGGATCCGCGCCGCCGTAGCCGTTCGAGAGCACGATCATGGCTTGATGCAACGGGATCGCGACGTCATCGCCGACGTTGCCGAGCGCGCCGAAGCCGTCGGTGGCGGCGGTCTTGACGATGGTCAAGAGCGAGCGATTGCGGCCCGATGACGGAAAGGTGTCCGTGGTGCCGTTGATCACGCTTTGCGCGCGCGCCTTCTGGGCCGCGGTGATCCACTTCGAATCCTTCACGACTTGGCGGTCGTTGAAGAACATCACGTTCACGATGTCGTTCGCGCCCATGCTGAGCACGAATTGCTGCGCGAGCTGGCGCGCATCCGTGAAGCCTTTGCCCATGCGGCGGTCGGCGTCGATCAGGATCAACCACGCGGTGCCCACGCCCGGCTGTTGCAGGCTGTCACCCCAGGCCGCGTCGCTGACGAACTTGGCTGGTATGTCCGTCCCTTCCACCGCGACGGTGAAGATCGCGTTTTGCGCCGGAAACGGAAACGGCGTGTACAGCGCAAACGGCTTCTCCAGGTTCTGACTCATGCAGTCGAACTGGCTGTTGCCGGTCAGCGTGCCGCAGTCGGCGATCGCGTCACTGACGCGTTTACTTTGCGACACTTCCACGACCGTGGTCAGGACCGGATTGCCGTTGTCCTGCGCGGCTCGCGGGTCGACGCGCAAGATCTTCGCCTCGGGCGAAGCGTGGACGCTGAGCGTCACGAGCCAGCAAACGAGCAGAGAAGCCAGCGCGACCACCGCGCGGCTCTGGGACCGATAGTTGAGTGAATGCTGCATCACTGCCCTGTTGTGCTTTCCGGGTCGCGTTTCGGGACTCTGGCGGGAAGAAGCGGAAAAATTAGATGATCTTCACGGTGACGCTGAAGCCACCGAAGCGCAGCGTGTCGTTGTCGCGAAGCTCGAACTTCTTGCCCCGCTCGAGCGGGGCTTCGTTCATGAACGTGCCGTTGGTGCTGCCGCAGTCTTCGACCTTGAGCCGGCCCGGACGAGCCGAAGCGTAGACGATGACGTGACGCGAGGACGTGGTGGGGCTGTCGATCTCGATGTCCAAGCCGGCGCCAGCGCCTTTGCGCCCGACTACGTTCTGGCCTTGATACAGCGGCCAGAATACTCCGAGCTCGCTCTGCTCGTAGCTGACGAGGAAGCCGGCGAGCGCGCGGATTGCGCCCGCTTCGACCAGTTCTGGATCGCGCCCGGGGCCGAGCGCAACCGCGGCCGGTGGTGGCGGCGCGGAACGAGCGAGCGGCGGGGCTGATGGGCTGGGCGCGACGGGCGCCTGGCTGCGCCGGATCTGCGCCTCGTGTTCATCCGTCGTTGGAGGCGGGGAAGTCGCGGCGAAGGCTGACGGGTCGTGCGAGTGCGGACCCGAGGAAACGCTCGCTCGCGATGGTCCAGGCACCGCGATCGGCGCGCCCTGCGGAGCCCATTGCGGCTGAACCGGCGCTGGCGGCGGCTGATACGGCGCGGGTGCTCCCGGTGGGGCGTACGCGGCGGGTGGCGGTGCGTAGGGGGCGGCTACGGGCGGCGCATACGGCGGCGGTGCATACGGTGCAGCCGGTGGTGGCGCATACGGTGCAGCCGGTGGCGGCGCATACGGTGCGGGCGCTGCGCCGTAGCCTGGCGGCGGACCGTAGGGCGGAGCTGCTTGTTGCGCAGGCGCGCCGAAGCCGGGGGGCGGTCCGCCCGTCGGCGTGGGCGAAACCGTGGCCCCGAACGGATTCATGCCTTCCGGTGCGCCGAAGCGAGCGCGATCAGCCGCAGGCGCCGGCGCAAAGCCTCCGGGCTCCGCTGGCGGAGGGCTGTTCCAAGCCGGCGCAGGCGGCGGCGCGTAGCCGGGGTTCGGGTAACCGGGCGCGGCCTGGGCGGGCGGGGATTGTTGCCAGTGCGGGGGAGGCGCTTCGTACTGCGTGGGGGGCTGCGGCGGGGCTGCCCACGCGGGTGCGGGTGCGGGCGCGGGCTGCGGCTGCGCGGGAGGGGGGGCTGCCGCGGCGGCTAACGGGTTGCCGCAGGACAGGCAAAACTTGCTGGTGGGCTGGTTCGAGGCGCCGCACCGCGTGCACACGATCATGTGAAAAACTCCCGAGCTCGAGCTATGACCGCGCTCACTTGCGCGGCCAAGCGCCGGGAGCATACCCGTTTTACTGCATCATTACGCAGTTAAAGGGGGTCGCTCGCGATCGGCGAGCGGGCCGCGCTGCCAGCCAGCCTCGCGCGATCAACTAGCTCCGGCTCCGAACGGCAAAACGGGGCTGAACTCACCATTCAGCCCCGGGGTCGGGAGCGCGAAAAATGCTCGAACGAGCCGCTGGCCGAGGCCAACGACCGGCGATTTCAGCGGTCTTTTTCGTCTTGGATGCGGGCAGCCTTGCCCGTCAGGTCACGCAAGTAATAGAGGCGGCCGCGGCGCACGACGCCACGCGAGACCACTTCCAGCTTCTCGATGCGCGGCGAGTGCAGCAAGAACATGCGCTCCACGCCGATGTTGAAGCTCACCTTGCGCACAGTGAAGGTCGACTGGAGACCCGCGCGGTGGCGCTTGATCACGACGCCTTTGAACACCTGCACGCGCAGTTTGTCGCCTTCGACAATCTTGTAGTGCACGGAGACCGTGTCACCGACGCGAAAATCCGGCAGATCCTTGCGGAGCGCGGCAGATTCGAGGGCTTGGATAATCGAGAGCGTCGCCATGGTGTCTGTGCCGATCCTGAGAAAATGGGGTAGGGGCGCGGGATTATGCATCCCGAGGGACCGCCGTCAAGCGAATCCGAGCTAAACCGTCTCGTCTCGCGCGGTCTCCGCTTGACGGGACGCCCCTGGGGGGCTAATCCGCCGGGCCTGAATCGAAGAGCGGGCCGTTTTTTCACGGCTCGCCCGTAACGCGAATCCGCTCCCAGCTAGCAGCCGGGTAACGGCCTCGCCACTTACCAGAACGGAAGTCCTCTCGCCATGAATCAGTTCCCCGGCGTCATCGGCCGAAAAATCGGCATGACCCAAATCTTCACGGAAGACGGCACTGTCGTCCCGTGCACCGTCGTCGAGTCCAATGTCAGCGTGGTCGGCAAGCGCACGCAAGACAAGGACGGCTACGATGCCATCATCGTTGGTTCGGGTGAGCGCAAAGAGAAGCACACCAACAAGCCGCTCGCCGGCGCGTTCAAGAAAGCCAACGTGACGCCGCGCCGCGAGCTGCGCGAGCTGCGTTGCTCGGCCGAGTTTGCTGCCAGCGTCGAAGTTGGCTCGGACCTCAAGGTCGACCAACTGTTCGAGGCCGGTCAGTTCGTGGACGTGCAGGGCACCTCCAAGGGCAACGGTTTCTCCGGCGTCATGCGCCGCCACAACTTCAAGGGTGGCACCCGTACTCACGGTACTCACGAGTATCGCCGTCACGGTGGCTCGATCGGTACGAACATGACCCCGGGTCGCGTGAAGCTCGGCATGAAGATGCCGGGTCAGCACGGCAACAAGACGGTCAGCGTGCTCAGCCAAAAGATCGTCAAAGTGATCCCGGAGCAGAACCTGCTGCTGATCCACGGCGGTATCCCGGGCGCGCGCAACGGTCTCGTGTTCGTGCGCGGCGCCGTCAAGAAGCGCGGCGGCAAGCCGGCCAGCAAGTGACGAGGTCGAGTCACGCCGCGTTCGGCGCTGCGTGACTCGCGCTTGAAAGCTCTGCATCGGCATGGCTTTCGAAGCACTGTTTCCCGCGTTCCGCGCCCAGCGGATCCTGCACGATCAGGGCGGTTTGTTGCTCGTCGACAAGCCGCCCGGGATCGTCGTGCACGGCGGAGACGAGCAGCAAGCTTCCGATCTCGTCTCGCGCCTGAAGCGCCTGCTGCGCTTGCGCGGTGAGGGCGACTACCTGGGCGTCCAT
>DATEPG010000225.1:0-10462 GCA_035273265.1 Polyangiaceae bacterium | reverse complement strand
AAAATTGTCGGCAATTGGCGCTGGGTGCGAGTGCAGCGCGCTGTCAGCGGAATTTTCATCGGCACCGAAATCGGCGAACTGCCGCACTCGCGGGCTCGCGGCTGGGTCGCTCTCGGTGCGCAACAATCGTGTTCGTGCACGAACAGTGCACGAACAACAATTTTGCCCGCTAGGGGCGACCCCGAGAGCCAAGGGGCTACCGCCGGGTCACCGGCATTGTCTCGAGAGAATTACGCGCTCAACAAAAAGACCAAAGGTCTGTCGATCGCGACGCGCTTCGTTCGTCGCCTCAGTGAACCCGAGCTAGGAGTCGCTCAATGCAGTTTCTCATGTTGATTCGAATCGCCAACGCCGACTACGAGGCCGGCAAGCCGCCCCCCGCTGAGCTCGAGGCGGCGATGGGTGAGTTGATCGGAGAATGGTCGAAGTCTGGCGCGTTTTTGTCTGCCGCCGGCCTCAAGCCGACGTCGCAGGGCGGTCGCGTGCGCCTGACGAGTGCTGGGGCCAGAATTTCGGACGGGCCGTTTGCCGAGTCGAAGGAGGTCATCGGCGGCTTTTTCCTGCTGGAGGCCCAGGACAAAGCGGCCGCGCTGGAAATGACCCGGCGTTTCGTCGACTTGCACGGCGAAATCCTGGGCAAGGACTTCGTACTCGAATGTGAAGTTCGGCAACTCGACGGCTGATGACAGGCCGTCAGTGTCGGCTAGATGGGCCAAGGTTGCGATGGCCACTGGAGACGCTTTTCAGTGGCCGCGCCGCCCGGGTAGCGCTAGTCCGCGCTCGATGTCCGAAAACCTGATCATCGCCGATGGCCTCGTGGTCGTCATGAACTACACGCTCCGATCCGACGAAGGCGAGGTGATCGACTCTTCGACGCCCGACGATCCGATGGCGTACCTGCACGGCGCGGACAACATCGTTCCCGGACTCGAGCAGGCGCTCACGGGTAAGACCGTCGGCTTCAAAGGCAAGGTAACGGTCGAGCCGGAGGATGGCTACGGTGAGCGTGACGATCTGCCGCCTCAGGCGGTGCCCCGCTCGGCCTTCCCGAGTGACATGAAGCTCGCGGCGGGCATGCAGTTCATGACCGAAGGCCCCGACGGCGAACACGCGCCAATCTGGATCGCGCGCGTCGAAGGCGATCAGGTGTTCGTCGATCCGCAGCATCCGCTGGCCGGCAAGACACTCAACTTCGACGTCGAAGTGCTGGCCGTGCGCACCGCCACCGCGGACGAAATGGGCCACGGTCATCCGCATGGCCCCGACGGTCACGGTCACCATCACTGATTGGACCAGCGGCGCGATCGAACGGAGAACACTCGCTCAACGCGCTGCTGTATCCGCCGTAGCCCGCGCCGCCTCTTCGAGCGCCAGCCGTTGTTTCTCGGAGAGCTCCAGCAGCGCGTCGATATCGATCGGTTTGGTCAGATAGGCATGGAACCCGGCATCGTTCTTGGGACGCGCCAGGGTCACGGTCGGGTTGCCAGTGATGGCGATGAACACCGTCTGCTTGAGCTTGGGATGGGCGCACAGCCAAGTCGCCAACTCCAGGCCATCCATCCCGGGTAAGCCGAGATCGATGATGGCTAGCTCCGGGCGAAAATCAGCGGCCATCAAGGTAGCATCCAGGGCATCGAGCGCGATGCGGGTTTCGTGCCCGCGCGCTTGCAGCATCTTCGCCAAAAGGACGCCATAGTCGTGATCATCTTCGACGATGATGATCCGCCTCTTCACGGTTTGCACGACGCGCTCCCCGTCATTTCGATGCTGTAGACTAGCCACTTTCGTCTTCTCGACGCAAGTCGCATACCAATCCACGGGTAGTGGGTCGCGAGTGCGCGCGCGCGGAAAATGCGGCAGTGCCAGCTGAGTGTCTGGAAAGTTTCCGCTACAGCGTGTGTCGACTCGTCACAACGTAGCAATCGGTCTCAGCGGCTGCAAAGTGGCTAGTCGCCCAAAGTTCGCAGCGTACTCGCTGGCTGCGAGCGAATGACTTCGGAGCTGCCCTCGCGCCGAGCCGCTGCAAGACGCTGGTCGCCTCTGTGCGTCGTGGACAATGATTGCGTCGAATGCGCCGCGCAGGTCGATACGCGATTTCGGGTTGCTACGTGCGGTGTTGCGCATCGACTGCGATGAACGTCACCACCTGCTCGCAGCCTTGGCACACGTTCTTCGCAACTTGCCCGAACGTCGCCTGCATCGCCCAGTGTGCTGCGCAGCCCCGCCGCTTTGCGTCCGCGGCCAGTGCGTTCACGGCCCAACTTCCCCCTGAGCGTCTGCCCGGCGTCAGATCAAACCCGCTCACGTCTTTCTGCGAGCGATCTGCTGAACTCGGGGTCGGCTACTCGGCCTGTTGCCGGACCTCGCCCAATTCGATAGTGTGTGTCGAGGTAGGGGCGAGGAAGATACCCTGAGGGTTACGCATGTTTCGGCAAGTTCGCTTCGAGTGCGGGGCCTGCGGCGAGGGCTTCGTCGACTGGCACGACGACGACTGGGAGCGCTCAGCCGTCTTCTGCGTCCACTGTGGCGTTGCAATCGTGGCGGGTGCGCCGGTCGAGACGAGCGCGGTCCACGAACGACCTTCGGTGGCGAGCGCGGAGAGTCGGCCGGCGCGCGCGCTTGGGGTGCTCAAGAGCGACAGCGAGGGCTTTCGAGACACCCTGCCAGGGCTGGCGAGCGCGGACGCCAGCGACTCGAGCCGCGATCGTGACACGGAACCCACGCTGCCACGCGCTTCTCGTCCGCAGAGCGCATCCGAGGCCACCTCGACTGCGCCGAAAGCACGAGTCACGCAGCCATCGCTTTGGGCGTCGCAGCGACGCACGCTGGCGCCGATCGGAGCCTTGCTGCTCGGCTTTGCAGCTGGGGTTCCTGCTGCGCTACTCGCTGAAAATCCGCTCCTTCGGTTGATGTACCCGGCCGCCCACCTGCGCTCGCAGCTGAGCGAGCAACTGACGCTGGTGTCCAGCGCAATTGACGCCGGCGATTGGGATCGAGCCCGTGATCTGCTCGAGCGCTGCCAGGCCGCAGCACCCACCGGAGATAGTCGCTTGGCGACCTTGCGAGCGCGTCTCACTTTGGGACTGATCCTCGCCAATCGTCAGCTGGAGGCGGGGCGCGAACTGGCGGCCGTGCCGGTGTCATCGTCGATCCATCCTTCGGCTGCGGACTTGCGGCGCGTGTACGACGCCTGGTTCCCGACCAAGCCCAGCGCGGCTCCGACGACCCCTAATGCGCTGCCGGTCACCAGTGCGGAAGCGCCGAAGGCGAAAGTCGTCGTGACCAAGCGCGAGCTGCTCAGCTTCGCGAGGGACCGCCAGCACCGCGTTCAGCTCGATGACGCCGAGCGCTTGTACCGCGAAATCCTGCGCACGCATCCGAACGACGCCGAAGCGCGCTGTGGCCTGGCCGAAATCCAGATTTTACGCGGCGGCGTGGACGACGGCGCCAAGCTGTTCGAGCGCGCGCTCGCGGACAACACCAACTACCTGCCGGCTTGGGTTGGCTTGGCAGATGTCGATTGGCTGCGTGGGCACCCCGAGCGCGCTGCGTGTCGTTACCAAGCAGTGATCGATCGCTTCCCCGCGAGCAGCTATCCGCCGTACATCGTCGCGCGCGTCGCCCAAGTCAGGAACTCCGGCGTCGACCTGGCCCAGGCGCGCACGGACCTGGGCGCGGCTCGGGCTTGCGACCGCTGACGCGACCCTTGGCCTGGCGCTTTGGACAGGGCGCTCGGGACAGGGTGTCGGCGAATGTCAGCGCGCGACCACTCCGGAAACAATCGCCTAGCTGAACTCTGTATCCGTAGAGCCGAACCGAGCGCTGCCAATCCGGCCCAGCCTGCTCGCCGCCTCGATAATATCGAAAATCGATGGCGCTCCTGTCGATCGGCGTGGTGCTGCAACGACGTACTAGTGAGCCACGCGCCGACTTGATCTGAGACGGCCCCGCGCAAAAGCAGCGCAGTCGTCCAGCCGATCACGCCGCTCGTACGGACTCGCGTCTTAACAAAACTTAGCGGAACTGCGTCGGATTCTGGCGCGTAAGCCCATCAACCGCAAACGAAGCAAACATGGCCCGTCAAACAGATCCCTCTCTCTCGCACTACATCACTGCGGCCCATACCTATCCCGAGCTCTCTCGTGAAGACGAGCTCGCGCTCACGGTCCGCTGGCTGACCCAAAAGGACGAAGTGGCTCGTGAAGAGCTGGTTCGTGCTCACTTGCGCTACGTCGTCTCCATCGCATTCAAGTACCACCGCTACGGTCTGCCGCTCGCCGAGCTGGTTGCCGAGGGCAACTTCGGCTTGGTGCACGCCCTGCAAAAGTTCGATACCAGCCGCGGGACGCGTTTCGTCACCTACGCGTCTTATTGGATCCGCGCCTACATTCTGAACTACGTCATTCGTTCCTGGAGCATGGTGGGCGGCGGTTCGGGCGCTCTGCGCTCCAAAATGTTCTTCAAAATCAGGCGCGAACGCGTGCGCATCGCCAACCTCGTGGGTGACGGCGAGGAGGCCAACGAGCTGCTCGCTCAGGCACTGGATCTTCCGCAGGCCAAGGTCGCCGCCATGGTTCGCTCCCTCGACGCCCGAGACGTATCGCTCGACGCACCGGTTTACAGTGATTCTGCGACCACCCTGGGCGACACGCTCGTGGCCGCCGAATGGAATCAGGAAGAAGGCCTGGCCCACTCCGAGAGCGATGACTTCGCTCGCGAAGCCGTGAGCGAAGCCTTGATCGGCCTCGACCAGCGCGAACGCTACATCGTGGAAAAACGCCTGATGGCCGACAACGAAGACGAACTCTCGCTCGCCGAAATCGGCCGCCAACTAGGCGTCTCTCGTGAACGCGCCCGCCAACTCGAGGTCCGCGCCAAGAAAAAGCTCAAGACCCGCATCACCGAGCTCTCGCGCGCCAGCGGCTGGCTCGACGTCCACGACGCTGCCTAATCCGCTTGCCGTGGGTCACTCGTGACCGAACGCGGTGAGCTAGATTTTGCGGGCGTGCAAGTACTCCATGAGGGAGTCTTGGTCGTTGGCGGCGGCGAAGGCTTGGCGTTCTTCGATGGCGCCTGAGCGGCACAGATCGGCCAGGCTACGTTCCAGGAGCACCATGCCTTCCTTGCGGGAGGATTGCATAGCGCTGGTGAGTTGCGGGGTTTTGCCTTCGCGGATCAGATTGGCGACCGCGGGATTGCGGCGTAGCACTTCGAGGGCGAGGGCTCGGCCACTGCCGCGCGCGTGCGGCAGGAGGCGTTGGGCGATTACCGCGCGCAGTGATTCGGAAAGCTGCACGCGCAGTTGCTGCTGACGCCCGGCCGGATAGGCGTCGATGATGCGATCGATCGCCGAGGCGGCGCCGCGACTATGCAGCGTGGCGAACACGAGATGTCCGGTTTCAGCGGCGGTCAGCGCTAGGCTGATCGATTCAGCATCACGCATTTCGCCGATCAACAGCACGTCCGGATCTTCGCGCAGGGCGTCGCGCAGGCCGGTCACGAAATCAGGGACGTCCAAGCCGATTTGGCGCTGGCGCACGATGCTGTTCGTGTGTCGAGTATCGAAAGCGTACTCGACCGGATCTTCCAGCGTGAGCAACATCACCGAACGCTGACGGATCAGCTCTTGGCAGAGGGCTGCCGCCGTGGTGCTCTTGCCCGAGCCGGCCGGGCCAGTGAGTAGCACGAGCCCGTTGGGCAGACTCGCCAAGTCTTGCAGCTCTTTTGGGAAGCCGAGCGCGGAGAGATCGGGGATTTGGCGTGGTAGCAGACGCACGGCCAATGCAGGCAAGCCGCCGGCGAGGAAGGTGTGCAGACGCAGGCGCCCTGCGCTGGGGCTGCTGAGGGCCAAGTCAGCGCTGGAGTGCGTAGTGGCGCCCTCCGAGGCAGCCCCCAGCAGTTCTCGAATGTCGTGTGAGCCGGCTTCGAGCAGCGACAATTTGCCGTCTACGCGGGCGAAAGCGGCTTCGCCCTGACGCACGTGAATGTCGCTCGCGTGGAGCGCGGCCGCGCGCGCGAGCAACGCTTCGAGTGAGCTCGTCACGGCCAGAGGCGTGGAGTGGGTGGTCGGTTGGGCGACGAGCACGGCCGGTACCGCAGGCGAAGCGATCGCAGGCGAAGCGATCGCAGGCGAAGCGGTCGCAGGCGAAGCGGTCGCAGGCGAAGCGACGGCCGCCGCTGCTTGGTGACGGGCATTGGTCAACCGAACGTCGAAACCGGGTTCCTGTTTGGGGCGCGGCAAGAACTGCACCTGGTAAGCGCCGAAGCCTTCGCCGGCATCGAGCGCGACGCTGTACGCTTCCCCACGCGCCAAGCTGGCCTCGGCTTGGGGCGAAAGCAGCGAGCCGAGCATTTGTCGCAGCACCCGATCGCCGGTTTCGGCCAAGGTCAGGTTTTTGGGAACCCCGCCGGTGAGCACGAGGGGGGCTCGCTCGACGCCGAGGCGGAGCTCGTCCGCCTGTTGGGCGACGACCATCTTGAGCAAGCTGTGTAGGGCGTTCATCGTTGGATTTTGCTGCCTGCAGACCGGAAAGCCGAGCTCAATCAGGGAAAAACGCTCAGCTCGCCTAGTTTCATCCCGCCTGAGGCTCACTCTCGAGCTCGAGCCAGGCTTCCAAGCGCGGCAGCGGCTTTCCCGAGTCGCGCGCCGCGCGCGCCAGTCGGCAGAGCGCGGCGACCTTGCGTTGCCGTAGCCGCGCTCTGCCGCCGACGGCTGCCCAGAGCGCTTCCACTTCATCCGGTGAAAGCAGGCGCCAACTGCCGAGGGCGAGCCCGGCGTCCGAGAGCGGGCCGATCCGGGATCGGTGTAGGTGCTCGAGGTGCAAATCGAGCGCGCGGCACATGTGCCTGATTTGGCGATTCTTGCCCTGGGTGAGTGTCAGCTCGAGCTCGGTGGCGTAGTCGGTTCGAGCCACGATACGCGCGTGCTTTGCGCGCAGCAGCTGCCCACGGTGTGGAACACCCTGCTCCAGCTGCGACAATCGCGGATCATCCGCCTCGAGCACGTCGTCGAGCCACAACCAATAGGTTTTGCTGGTCTCTTGGTCGGGTCGTAAGACTGCGTTTGCCAAGTCCCCGTCACTACAGCAGAGTAGTAAACCGCTGGTTTCGCGATCGAGCCGACCGACGGGGAAGCATCCCTCGGGCATTTCTCGCAGATAGCGCGACAAGTCCGTCTTGCCGTCGGGATCATGCGTCGTACACGTGACTTGTTTGGGTTTGTTCAGGATCGCGTAATGGCGCGTGGGTTGCCCTTCCAGCCGCGCGCCGTCCAGGAGCAGTTGATCATCGTGAAAGATCAATGTGTCGAGCGCCAGTCGCTGCGGTTCGCTACTCTGCGGCGTGATCACCCGCAGCCGACCCGCATGCCAGTGCTCATCCACGAGCTGCAGCGATAGCGCGAGACTCTCGGCCACTCGCTTGCGGAACCGGCGCGGCAGTGGTCGTTCTCGCTCGGTACTCGCCACGCCGGCTACGTATCAGGCAGGGTCTCCAGCTGCAAATCGGAACGCTTGGGGCTGCCGCTCCGCACTCCGCGCTGCCTGCGCTGCGCTAATCTGCTAACGTGCCGCGCCTTGGAATCCGAGACTACCGCAACATCTTGCTGGGCACGGGTCGTGTCGCCGTGCAGCGAACCGCCCGAGGCGAGCGCGCGGAGCGCCACGCTGTGCTCCAAGCATCAAGCCGAACTGGCGCCGCTCGATCGCGCGTTGCTCGACTTGGACAATGCCATGCGCGAGGTTCAACGCTTGCGTGAAGTGCGCAAAGGCCTGAGCAACGCCTGGACGCCCGTTCGCCTCACCGTCGACGGTGACAGAATCGAACGCGCTGCGCTCAAGCTTGCGCTCGAACACGCCGCATCGCGCGCGCTCGATGATTGGTCGCCGCCGGATTGGCTGCCTGCGGTCGTCTTCGGCCTGCGCGAGCTACCTGACGGCTGCGGAATCGCGCTTGCGGTGCGCGTGGGCGACTCGATCTTCGACTCGGAGCGTATCGGCATCAGCTTGGCCAAATCCGACCGCACCGGCCGCTACGAGTGTGTGGTGCTCCAGTTGCGCGAGAAGTGGAAGCTGCTGTGCACCTGGGATAAACCGATCGTTCTACTGGGCACGTTGCATTTCGGTACCGAGACCTACATCGCGGGCGAAGACACGCTGCTGCACCCGCGACGCGTCAGCTATCGCAACAACGATGAAGATTTGGCCATTTCACTCGACTTCGACTGGTCGGGCCAGTGGTCGCCCAAGAAGTATCCGAACGTCGCGAAACTGCGTAAATAGCGGCCTGCGCGCGACTTGCGAGTTTCTTCTGCGTGTCGGCGCTTCAGAGCTCGACTTGCGAGCCAATCTCCATCACGCGGCTGGGCGGGATACCGAAGAAGGCGGTGGCGGGCTCGGCGTTGCGGGTGAGGAAGGCGAACAAGCGCTCGCGCCAGAGCATCATCTCCGAATGCTTGCTGGCGAGCACCGTTTCGCGGCCCAGAAAAAAGGTCACGAACTCCAGCGAGTAGCTGTTGAATTCGGCGCGCCTGAGCAGCTCGGGTACGTTCGGTGTCTCCATGAACCCGTAACGCGCAACGGCCCGCCAAAAGCCGTGCGAAAGCTCCTCGATCTTCACCCGCTCGCCGTCCGCGATGCGCGCAACCTTTTCGGTCACGATCGTCAAGAGCAGCACGCGCTCGTGAATCGCGCGCATGTGCAGAAAGCCTTGCAACAGTGCCGGCGGCGTGCCGACGGAGCTGCCGGTGAGATAGACCGCGGTGCCAGGCACGCGCGCGGGGCGTTCCACGCGCATCAGCTCGTAAAGATCTTCGAGCGGTACCATGCTCTCCTGCACCTTCTTGAACAGGATTTGTCGTCCACGGCGCCAAGTCGTAAAGATGGTGTACATGACCGCGCCGACCAAGAGCGGGAACCAGCCTCCGTGCGCGACCTTGGTCAAATTCGAGCTGAGGAAGGTGAGCTCGAGGCAAAGCAGCGGGATCGTTACTGCCAGCGCGGCCAACCTGCCCCAATGCCATTGCACGCGCGCCACCACGTAGGCAAGCAGCGTGGTGATGGTCATGTCGAGCGTGACGGCCACGCCGTAGGCTGCCGCCAGCCCGCTCGAGCTGCCGAAGCCCCAGACCGCCAGCACCGCGGCGATCATCAGCAACCAGTTGACGATCGGCACGTAAATTTGCCCAATCTGATGGGCCGAGGTGTGCTGAATGCGTACGCGCGGCAGAAACCCGAGCATCAAGGCCTGGCGCGTGACCGAGAATGCGCCGCTGATTAGCGCCTGCGAGGCGATAATCGTGGCCAGCGTGGACAAGCCGACGATCGGGTACAAACCCCAGGACGGCACCATTTTGTAGAATGGGCTCGAGATTGCTTCGGGATTGCCGAGCAAGAGCGCGCCTTGCCCAAAGTAGTTCAAGAGCAGGCCGGGCAAAGCCACCGCGAACCACGCCGCGCGGATCGGACGCGCGCCAAAGTGGCCCATGTCGGCGTAGAGCGCCTCACCGCCCGTCACGACTAGGAACACGGAACCGAGTACCAAGAAGCCCAAGTGTCCGTTGCGCGTGAAGAAATTGACCGCGTGCACCGGATTGACCGCGAGAACGATGTTGGGATGCTTGAGGATGTTGGCTACGCCCAGCGCCGCGAGCGTGAGAAACCAAAGCAGCATCACCGGCCCAAACACCGCACCGACGCTGCCCGTGCCTCGCCGCTGCGCCGAAAACAACAGCACCAAGATGACGCTAGCCAGCGGTAAAATCAGCGGCTCGAACGCGGGCGTGGCAATCTTCAAACCCTCGATCGCGCTGAGCACCGAAATGGCCGGCGTGATGATGCCGTCACCGAACAGCAACGACGCGCCGAACAGTCCGAATACGAGCGCCACGGCGTGCGCCTTCGGGCGCAGCGGCTTGGTCGTGGCCAGCGCGGTCAGCGCCAGGATGCCGCCTTCGCCCTGGTTGTCGGCCTTGAGCACGTAGGCCACGTACTTGAGCGAGATCACGGCCATCAGCGCCCAAAAAATCAACGACACGATGCCGAACACATTTTCGGGGGAGCTCGACACGCCATGTGCGTGACTCAAACACTCCCGCACCGCGTACAGCGGGCTGGTCCCGATATCGCCAAACACCACGCCCAACGATGCCAAGGCGAGGGTGAACAATTGACGCTTCCCGCCATGCGCGGCGTGCGCGCCGTGTCCACTGTCTTTGGGCGGAGCCAGCAGATCCACGTTCGGGGCGTCGCTCATTGGGCTCAGCTCTATCGCACCCCGGAGGCTCTGAACATCCCCAGAGCCGGATCCGGTCTGCTCCGGGAGTTTTTTATGGTCATTGCGCCAGGCAAGCTTGGCCGAGGAGGAAACATGAGTTGAAACCTCGAAAGTAACCCGGCGGGTAACCAGTCCCGCGCAGCAAAGGTTGGCCACCAGCTGGCAAGCGAGTCTTGCGTGGTCCTGCCGC
>DATEPG010000224.1:0-35125 GCA_035273265.1 Polyangiaceae bacterium | reverse complement strand
TTCGGCCGAGCGCTTTGGGGTGCATTTCACGGCCGACGCGGAGTTGCGCGAGCTGATCGAACGCGCGCGTGAGCTCGCGAGCCATCGGCTGCCGAAGGGGGAGCTCGCGGGTTTGATGAAGCTGGCGCTGGCAAGCTTTGTGCAACAGGAAGAGAAGCGGCGCTTCGGTATTGGTTCGAGGCCGCGGCGGATCGAGCCGGAGACGAGTTCGGCGCGCTCCGCTGATCGGGCAGCTCCGCCAGGTGGAGTCTCATTGGCAGCGGCAATCGAACACCCGACGCGCGATGCGCGCGAGAGTCGCGCGCTAGCGGTCGGCAAACGTGGGCGTTATGTGGCCGTGGCTGTGCGGCGCGAAGCTCACCATCGCGACCACGGTCGGTGTGCGTTCGTTTCAGCGGAGGGTCGGCGCTGTGAGGGTCGGGCGTTTCTCGAGTTCGATCACGTTGAGCCGTTTGCACGGTTCGGTGCGGCCGATGCTCGGAACATTCGCTTGCTTGGTAGGGCGCACAATCTGTTGCATGCTCGAAGCTGTTTCGGTGCGCTGCACGTTGCGGCGAAAATAGCCGAGCAAGCGCGGCGCGTTTTCGGGGTATCGAGATCGAAATCGGGGACGGGATGAAGGCGTCCTGAGCGAGAGTGCTGTGTGCGCGGGATGCGACTAGGGGGTGAGCTGGGCGGCGTGTAGTGCCGATTGTAGGTCGCGCCATAGGTCGTCCACGTGCTCGATTCCGACCGAGAGGCGGACTAGGGGATCGGTGATGCCGAGGGCTCGGCGGGTTTCGGCGGGGATGGCCGCGTGGGTCATTAGGGCTGGGTGTTCGGCTAGGGATTCGACGCCGCCTAGGCTTTCGGCCAGGGCGAAGATGCGTAGCGCCTGGAGGAAGCGACGTGAGCCATTGAGATCGCAGGCGAGTTCGACCGAGATCATGCCGCCGGGGCCGGACATTTGACGCTTGGCGAGTTCGTGTTGGGCGTGGCTCGTGAGGCCGGGGTAGTGCACGCGGCTCACGCCGGGGTGTCTGGTTAAGCGTGATGCGAGTTCGGTCGCGCCGGCGACGTGTGCGCGCATGCGCACCGGTAAGGTTTTGATGCCGCGCATCACCAAGTAGCAGTCCATCGGGCTCGGTACGGCTCCGATGGCATTCTGTAAAAATTGGATGCGTTCGCACAATTCGGCGTCACTCGTGATCAAGGCGCCGCCGACCACATCCGAGTGGCCGTTGATGTATTTGGTGGTCGAGTGGAGCACGACGTCCGCGCCCAGTGCCAAGGGTTGCTGGAGTACGGGTGACGCGAAGGTGTTGTCGACCACCACGCGGACTCCCTGGGCCTTGGCGATCGCAGAAATCGCGGCAATGTCTGCCAGCTTGAGGGTTGGATTGGTCGGGGTTTCAAACCACACGAAGCGCGTTCTCGGCTGGATCGCGGCTTCGAAATTGGCCACATCGGTCAGATCGACGAAGCTTGCTTCGATGCCGAAGGGTTTCATCACTTTGTCGAACAGGCGAAAGGTTCCGCCGTACACGTCGTCGCCCGAGATCACGTGGTCGCCGGGCTGGAGCGAGTGAAGGAGCGTGGTCGCTGCGGCGCAGCCGCTCGAGAATGCAAATCCGCGCGTGCCACCCTCGAGGGCAGCCAGCGCGGCCTCGAGCGCTGCGCGCGTCGGGTTTCCGCTGCGCGAATAGTCGTACTTGAGTGGTTGCCCCGGCTCAGGCTGCGCAAAGGTGCTCGACATCACGACCGGCGGCATCACCGCGCCATGTAGCGGGTCGGGTTCGTAGCCTGCGTGAACGGCCAGGGTTTCCAAGGCGTAGCCGCGCGAGTCTTGCGTCATCCAAATAGCGTACCGGGACAGCCCGCCCGGCGCACCTGGGCACCTGCGTTCGCTCAAAAGCTGCCGAGGACCAGGCAGGAGTTGGCTCCGCCGAACCCGCAATTGAGGTTCATCGTCACCTGGACGGGCGCCCCGCGCGATGCACCGCGGATGTAGTCGAGCTCACACCCTCGTGCTGGCGAGTCGAAATTCAAGGTCAATGGCAAGGTTTGCTTGCATAGCACGAGGGCGGCGATGACCGTCTCGAGCGCGCCAGCGGCCCCGAGTAGGTGTCCGGTGACCGGCTTCGTGGAGCTGACCGGCGGAGAGCTGCCTTCGAAGACTCGCTGGATGGCTAGGGACTCGACGACGTCGTTGGCGACCGTGGCGGTGCCGTGCGCGTTCACGTAGCCCACCTGCTCGCGATTCACTCGGGCACGACGCAGCGCTTTGTTCATGGCTGCTTGCGGTCCCCTGCCTGCGGGATGGGGAGCCAGCGGGTGATGGGCCTCGCTACTCCGACCGTGGGCCAGCGCCTCGCAATAGATGTGTGCCCCGCGCGCTCGCGCGTGTTCGAGCTCTTCGACCACCAGGAACGCGCCGCCCTCGCCGACGATTGGTCCGTCGTGCTCGCGATCGAAGGGGCGCATGGCTTGCTGTGGACTGTCGTTGTGTCGAGTCATGATCCGGCCCAGACACATGGACGCCCAAATGATCGGCAAGAGCGGGGCTTCGGCTCCGCCGGCGATCATCACGTCGGCGCGATCCAGTTCGATCATGTCCATCGCGTAGCCGACCGCATCGTTCGAGGACGCGCTGCCGGTACCCACGGTGATGGCGTGCCCGTGGATGCCGAGGTGGCAGGCGATTTCCGCAGAACCTGCGCCGTTGTGCGAGTTCACCAGGCCGCCCAGACCCGCCCCGCGGTAGCCACGAGTGCGCAGGCCTTCCGCGGTGACCAGCGTCGAATTGAGTGCACCGATGGACGTGCCGAGAACGATTCCGACGCGGTCGGGATCCAGATTTGCAATCACCAACCCCGAGTCTTGCACGGCGTTGCTGGCCGCGCCGATCCCGTATTGGTGGCAGAGGTCCATGCGGCGCGCGGTCTTCGCGTCGAAGAAGCGGGTGCTGTCGAAGGCTTCGATTTCTGCGCCGATCTGAGTCGGCATGGCATCGGCATCGAAGCGCGTCAGACGTCGGGAGGCGCTTCGACCTTCGACCACGGAGTTCCACAGGGTCGTGAGGTCCTGACCACTGCTCGAGATCACCCCCATGCCGGTGATCACGGAGCGTCGCCCGCTGGGGCTCACGATTGAACCGGGCCTGGGATCTTGTATGGCAGCAAGGCTGGCGTGCAGCGCTGATACTCCGAATAGCCGGCGACCTGCTCACGCAGCGCCGTCTCTTCGATTTTGATGCGTAGGAGCAGCGTCGGAACGAACAGCAGCGCGACCAGGATGGAGCTGTAAATGCTCTGCAAAAGCAGGCTAAATGAGGCCAATTCGAGCACCATCGAGCTGTACGCCGGGTGACGCATCCAGCGGTACGGGCCGGACATCACGAGCTGGTGCTGCGCTCGAATTTCGACGTGCAGGCTCCACATCTTGCCCAGCGCGCGAATGGCACGTCGGCGCAGCCAAAACGAACACAGCGCCAGGGTCCAGCCCGCGATCAAGAGCGGCGCGGACAACGGACGGCGGAACCAGATTTGCTCTGCGATCGAGCCGACGAGCATCAAGCTGCCGACCGCGATGAACAAGCGCAGCGTCAGATTTTCACGAATCTCACCCTTCACCGTGTCGCGAACCGTCTTGAGCTCTCTGATCCGCGCCCAGTAGATCACGAGCGCCGACGAAATAGGCACAATGAGCACGAGCTGATCCATGCTTCAGCCAGCATCCTTTCCGTCACGCCGCGCGTGACTCGAGTCGTGCGCGACTATGCCTGGCGAGCGCGCTCCTGCTCTGTAGTCATTTAGTACTCGCAAGCGTGAAACAGCTACCCGGGCGTGTTTCGTAACGCAGCGCGATTGGCCAGGAACCACGCGCGCAGCGCCGTACAGGAGCACCCCAAACAAAAAACGAAACCCGCTGAATCCCAAGAGATCCAGCGGGTCTACGCGTGTCCGGGAGCGCGCTCGGCGCGTCACTCAGGGACTCGGACCGGTCCGATCAGGCGCGCGCTTGCGCCTTACCCTTGGCTTTGGCCTTCTTCGCGGCGGGAGCGGGCGCTTCGACGCCGTTGGCCTTGGCGCCGTTCAGTTTGGCACTGCTACCGAGCAAATCGGCTGCGAGCTTCTTCGAGCGGCTGGTGTTTTCCCAGGTGAACTCGCTGCGGCCGAAGTGGCCGTAGCTCGAGGTGGGCTGGTACACCGGGCGAAGCAGATCGAGCTCTTCGATCAAAGCGCGCGGGCGCATGTCGAAGTTCTTCATCACGTATGCGGCCAGTGTCTCGTCCGGCAGCTTGCCCGTGCCGAAGGTCTGCACGTACACGCCCATCGGTTGGGCGACGCCAATCGCGTAGGCGACCTGCACTTCACAACGCTTGGCCAGGCCGGCGGCCACGATGTTCTTGGCCACGAAGCGCGCGTAGTAGCAAGCCGAGCGATCGACCTTCGACGGATCCTTGCCGCTGAAGGCGCCGCCGCCGTGACGGCCCATGCCGCCGTAGGTGTCGACGATGATCTTGCGGCCGGTGAGGCCCGCGTCGCCGCAGGGGCCACCCACGACGAAACGACCGGTCGGGTTCACGAAGTACTTGGTCTTGGAGTCGAGCAGGTGCTTGGGCAGCGCCTTCTTGATCACGAGCTCCATCACCGCCTCTTTCAAGGCTTTGTGCTTCACTTCCGGACCGTGCTGCGTGGAGACGACGACCGTCTCGATGCGCTTCGGGATGTCGTTCTCGTACTCGACGGTGACTTGGCTCTTGCCGTCGGGACGGAGGAAATCGACCGCGCCCTTCTTACGTACGGCGGCGAGCTGCTTGGACAGCTGGTGCGCGTACATGATCGGCGCGGGCATCAGCTCCGGCGTCTCGTCGCAGGCATAACCGAACATCAAGCCTTGGTCGCCAGCGCCCTGATCTTTGTGCAGGCCCTGACCCTCGGTCACGCCTTGAGAAATATCGGGGGATTGCGGCTCGACCGCGATCAAGATGCCGCAGGTGTCGGCGTCGAAGCCGATGTCCGAGCTGGTGTAGCCGATGTCTTTGATTGCTTTGCGCGCGATCTTGCCGAAGTCGATGCTCGACTTGGTGGTGATCTCACCGGCAATGACGACGAAACCCGTCTTGACGAGCGTCTCGCACGCCACGCGGCTGTACTTGTCGCCAGCGAGCGCGGCATCGAGCACGGCGTCCGAAATGGCGTCGCAAACTTTGTCCGGATGACCTTCGGTGACGGATTCGGACGTGAAGAGATAGCTGCTCATCGTGACTCCATGGCGGGGGGTCTCCCCGAAATCTTCAATCAAACGGCAGGCGTCACTCGCCCGCCACACGAACGGCGCGGAACCTAGCAACGAACCCGGCCTACGGGAAGGGCCGCGCGTAGGTGTCAATGTCAGATTGATTGAGGCCGGAAACCGCCGCCGGGTCGGCCCTCCGCCGGGCCAGCCGGGCGTGCCGGCTCAAGGCGTAGATTGTGGCGATTTTCCAGGCTTTTTCGCGAGGCGATGTGCCTCGGTGCGCCGCAGTGTAACGCGCAGGACCTGCTCGTTCCGGAGCAGCGTCAGCTTGACCGGGGAGTCGACATCCCCGCTGAGAGCGGCGTTGATTTGCTGTGGATCGAGCCGCCGGACGTCGAGCCCGTCAATCAGCAAGATTTCGTCGCCGGGTTTGAGGTGGGCCTGCCCCGCCGCCAAGCTGGCCGGTACCTCGCGCAGGAACAGCCGACCGGAGTCGCTGTCCTGCACGATCACTGCGCCAATCGTGCCCTTGCTCGTCGCGCACGACGCAACCGCCGCGAGCGAGAACGAGAGCCCAACGATGCCCGCAACGCGCAGCCAACCCGCAACGCGCAGCCAACCCGCAGCGCGCAGCCAACCCGCGCGCAGCCAACCCGCAACCTGCGGCAAACGACAGAGACGAAGCTCGGCGCCGAAGTGGCGCCGAGCGCGGACGCTAGGAGCGATAGTCCGCATTCACGTCCACGTAGCCGTGGCCGAGATCGCTGGTTAGGTAGCTGAAAGCGCCAGGGCCGGTGCCGAGACCGATTTCGATCTTGTAGCTCGGAGTTTTCAGAATCTCCGCGGCTTCTTTCTCGGCTTCCGCGCCCACGGCCAGGCCACTCTTCACGATCTCGATCTCACCGATCTTGATGCTGGCGAGCTTGGGATCGAAGGCCACGCCCGCGCGACCGGCAGCTGCCAGCAAGCGACCCCAGTTGGCGTCTTTGCCGTGCAGCGCGGTTTTGACCAAAAGCGAAGTAGCCATGGTTTCCGCGACGCGCTTGGCGTCCTCGTCAGTGGCCAGACCGGTGGCGCGGATTTCAACCGTGTGATTGGCGCCCTCCCCGTCGGCGATCATGGAGCGGGCGAGCTTGTCGCACACGCTGAGCAGGCCAGGCGCGATTTCGGTCGCTGTCAGCCGAATATTCGAGGCACCCGAGGCCAGCGCGATCACGCTGTCGTTGGTGCTCGTGTCACCGTCCACCGAGCAAGCGTTGAAGGTCTTGTCGGCGGCCTGAACCAGCGCGGCCTGCAGCTCCTCTTGCTTGATCACCGCGTCGGTGAACAAGAACACCAGCATGGTGGCCTGCGGCGGACCGACGTCCGGATGAATCATGCCCGCGCCCTTGGCGATGCCGAGCACGGACACGGGCTCGCCCTTGGACGTCTCGATCTTGGCCTCGGCGATCTTGACCCAGCGATCGGTCGTACAGATCGCCTGCGCGAAAGCCTCATAACCGTCAGGAGTGATGGATTTAGCCAACTCCTTGGCTTTGCCCGAGATCTTGGCGGTCGGTAAAAGCACGCCAATCACCCCGGTCGACGCCGGCAACACCTCTTCCACCGGAATACCGAGCGCGCGCGCCACCGATTCGGTCGTCTCACGCGCCGCCAGCAGACCCGGCTCACCGGTGCACGCATTGGCGCAGCCGGCGTTGACCAAAATGGCGCGAGCCAAACCGGAACGCACGCGCTCCTCCGCTACCAACACCGGCGCAGCGCGCACCAAGTTACGCGTGAACAGCCCAGCCACCACCGCGGGACGGTCGGCAACCGCCAAGGCCACGTCCACACGCCCGTCCTTGCGGATGCCCGCCGAGACCGCTGCGAACCGAAACCCTGCAATCGTCGAAGTCATCTCGTAAAACATTCCTCCTGTGGCGCCACTCGCCAGCCGCCGATTCATAGCACCCCACGCCGGCATATCCCCCGTAAATCCAGCTCGACCACAGGCGAACCGCCCAACCCGACTTTGTCCAGCAAAAGTAAGCGGCGGCCCATCGCCGCCCGATCGCCGTCCGGCCCAAGCAAACTTCCGTCGATCCAACGCCGAGAAACCTTGACTACCAGCGCTCCCCGCGTATTCTCCCGCGCCCCGGCCGATTTAGCTCAGTGGTAGAGCAGCGGTTTCGTAAACCGCAGGTCTCGAGTTCAAGTCTCGAAATCGGCTCCGAAGTGATTACAGAATCTTACGCTGCGTCAGGAGGTGGTGCAGCGGTAGGGGTGGACGACGCCGTTGCGAGCACGTTGCCGATGCGTAGGCGGCTTCGTCGAGATCGCCGCGCAGCAGGTGTACGTAGCGCGCGGTCGTGGCGAGGTGCTTGTGGCCGGCCATTCGTTGCACGACGTGAACGCTCACTCCGGCGCGCAGCCAGAGGGCGATCGCCTAAGTGGCGAAAGGCCGGACACTGTGAAGCCGTCGATCTTGGCTCGGGTGATTGCTCGCGAGAAAGCTTGGTGAAGTCCGGGCGGCGTAGGCCATTAAGAGGAAACGCTCGGCCGCCCCACGCTGCGATAGTGGCATGAATGTTGCGGTGGAGTAGCGGATGGGCAATTCACGAAGCGACTAAGCGCGGGCCTTGTCGGCGTTAGCCTGTACGCCCTCGCTCCTGCTGCGTGTGCGGCGGACGACACAGAGCCGCACACGCCACAGGAGCGTGAATTTCCGGCACTGCACAAGCGGTACTGGTACGGCTGGCAAACACTAACCAGCGACGCGGCGTCGATGGCCTTGCTGCTCGGTGCCTTCCCGGCTGCAGGGGGCGGCGGTCTGTTTGACCAGAATACACCCGCAATAGCCAATGCCATGGCGGTGATGGGCATCGCGGGCTACCTCGCAGGTGCGCCCGTCCTGCACCTCATTCAGGATCGTTCCGAGACTGCGCTCGGCAGCCTCGGTTTCCGCGCCGTTTTGCCGGTCCTGGGCGGCGTGATCGGTCCGGCCGTGTCCCCCTGCCCGCCGCCGGCACACCAGGAATACGGCAACTGCGGCTCGGCGGAAATCGTCGTGGGCCTCACTGCCGGTGCGCTCGTGGCCATCGTTTTGGATGCGACTGCGCTCGCGTGGAAGCCTGCGCAACGCAAGCGGCCGACGATGAGTTTGGGCTTTGCGCCGCTGCTCTCGAGCGACGGCGAGCGCGGTGAACTGCGCGTGTTCGGCAGCTTCTGAGCTCTTGCTATTCCGATCCAACACCGCCCAATTCGAATCTCTGGCGTTGGCCAAGCGCTCTCGATACGAGCCGCCCTTGAGACAACACGCTGGCTGGGATAGACGAGGCGATCGACGATGGCCTTGGCGACGACCGGATCTTCGAACAGCGTCGTCCATCCTCGATTGTCGACTTGGGACGTAACGATCACGACACCGCGTTGATAGCGCTCTTCGAGTAGTCGCGGCGATCTCTTCGAAGAGCAGATTGACCGGTACGAAAGTGGTCGAGATGCCTTCGGCGCAGAGGCGCGTGCCGAGTGGGACGGCGAGGTGAGTCTTGCCCTCGCCGGTCTTGCCGAACAGTAGCAGATTCTCCTTTCCGGTGAAGAACGCGAGCGTAGCGAGCTCGTTGAGCTTGGCTTTGACGATGCCGCGATCGCCCTCTTCCCCGTAAGCGTGATCGAGCTGTCGAAGGTGGTTCGACGCGGCAGCCGCAGCTGCGTCATAAACCTTCCCCAGACCTTCAGTTCTGAGCCGACTTTTGTGCGTAGCTAGCGAAGGTTTGTTCACTCTCGAAATAGAGCACCACGCCGGTGTTCGTTTGACCCAAAACGGCTTGCGCCTTGTCGACTGCTTTCTGCGTCACAGGGTCTACCGCGGTCCGTGCGCCCGGATCGCTCTCGAGCTTGGCTTTGCACCCAGCACAGCAACCGTAATAGGTCTTTCCAGCGACGGGTACCGGGATCTGAGGGCTACCCATGAAGCGATTGTTGATGTTGCACACAAGACTCGGGTCGGTGACGCGCGTCAGGCTGCTCGTTGCTGCCGCCAGGCGCGGCACTGCTGCGCTCGGCTGGGAATGGGCCACTTCGTTGGTCGTCGGCGCCGTCGTGCAGGCGATGAGCGGTAAAGACGTGAGCAGTGCGACGACGAGCTTGAACGAGTGATTCATTAGCGGCCTTTCAGCGCGAGCTTGAGAAGAAACGGTCCTTGGTAGCACTTGTCTAGGCGCCAGCACGCAAACCGTGACAGGCGACGCGCTGATTTTATTCCTGATGCAGCTCACGCAGGTTTTGCGTTTGTTAGCCGATTCGAGCGCGAGTATTGCACCACCAGGGAAGTTGAACGCCGAGATTCGCGGCGCTCCACGGTGGCGGCACGCCGGAACAGACTTTGCAGTATTTGACGCGAGGTCTCCCCGAACACGTCCGCGCTTCTCGATAACCGCAGTGCTCAGCTCTTTCACCGCGAACGAGAGCAGCGAAAGGGTGGCTGCCGCTCGCACCATGTGCAGCGAGTACACTTCGATGATGGGCACCATGACGGAAAATATGATGACCAACGCCGCAGGTGTGCCTTGCATGGGGAAGCATGTGCAGCGGCATCTGAACGAGATTTTTGCGATGTCCACCAAGCAGCGCCAAAGGGCGCTTTGCCCGGATGTGGCGCGGATGACTCTCTCGTGACCCTTCGACTCACGTAACCGCGCCGGTTACAGCGGCCGCTTCTGCCAAGGACGAGCTTTCTCGTTGTCCCCCACTTGACGTATAGGGGTAGGGGGTATAAGTATCGTCCATGCCTCGAAAGCCCGTGGAAAGCCTGGATACCAAGAAGGTCGAACATCGGCACGCGACCGCGGTCGACGATGAAATCAAAGTCTCGAACCTGAAACGCTTGCGCCGGATCGAGGGGCAGGTACGTGGCCTGCAGAAGATGGTGGAGGAAGATCGCTACTGTCCGGACATCCTCATGCAAGTCGCCTCGGTCCACGAGGCTCTCAAAGGCGTATCACGGGAGCTGGTGCGCAATCATCTGACGCACTGCGCACGCCGAGCCTTGAAGGGCTCGGAATCACAGGCTCAAGCAGCGATCGACGAGTTGATCGCGGTGTGGTCGAAGCACGCCGGCTAGTGCCGGGGTTTAGGGTTTACTCAGGAGCGCGAACTCGATGACGACGACGAGACGATGCCTAGCAATTGTGATGCCTTCACTGATCCTGCTCGAGTTGGCCGGCTGCGGCTCGGGGGTTCCGCCTCGTTCAGCGGCGCTGGACCCGTCCAATGCGAACGGTCCCGAGTCTCCGCCGTTCGACGGGTCGCCAGGCCTGAGGGAACCCGCGGGCGGCGAGAACGTGAATGCCGTTCCGGACAGCGCGGAGGGTTCTGACCAGCACGCCGGACACCGGCATGCCGCTGGCAATGCGGAGGCACTGCCACCGAGCCCGCCCGCTGCCGCGGCGCAGGCCGGGAGCTCGGATCAGTCGGCGACTTACACCTGTCCAATGCACCCGGAGGTGACTAGCGCACAGCCAGGCAAGTGTCCCAAGTGTGGCATGATCCTAGTTTCTAAGAAGGCCGAGCAGTGAAACGTTCGCTCGCTCTACTAATGTCCGTCGTGCTCCCCGCCTGCGCTTCGATGCAGAAGGAGCTTGGCCACGAGGACGTGGCCAAGCTCGTCGAGCGCCGCAGTGGGCACCGGACCGGATGGGAGCAGGGCGCTCCAGAAGAACAACAGATTGCGGACCGGGTGAACAAGCTGCTCGAGGGGGGGCTGACTCGTGAACGCGCCGTGAGCATCGCGCTCATCAACAGCCCCCACCTACAAGAAATCTACGAAAGCCTGGACATCTCCCAAGCCGATTTGGTGCAGGCCGGGTTGCTCTCGAACCCTACCCTCGCGGGGAGTATCGGCTTTCCAATGAAGGGGGGCGGTAGGGCTGAGTACGAGGTGTCGATCGTTCAAAGCTTTCTCGACATCTTCATGCTGCCTCTGCGAAAGCGCATCGCCAAGGAGCAGTTCGTTGCGGCAACGCTCCGAGTGGCGCACGAGGCGCTCGACGCAGCGTCGGAGGTGAGCAAGGCCGTTGCGGAGGTTCAGTCAGACGTAGAGACGGTCGAGTTGATGCGGCGGCTCACCGACGCAGCGCAGGCATCTGCCGATCTGGCGCAACGCCAGTTCGATGCAGGTAACGTGAGCGAGCGAGTGCGGGTCAACGAGCTCGGGGTGTATGAGCAAGCACGCCTCGAGCTCGCTCGCGTCGAAATCGAGCTGGTCGAGCACCGGGAGCACTTGAACCGCATGCTCGGCTTCTGGGGACCGCGCACCAGTTGGAAACTGACGGAAGCTTTGCCCCTCATTCCCTCGCAAGACCCGCTGCCCGATCACTTGGAGCGAGTCGCGATGAAGCAACGGCTCGATATCGGCTCGGCAAAGCGAGAGCTTGCGTTGATGGATACTGCCCTCGGCTTGGCAAGAACCTCTCGCTACACCGGGCTCATCGATGTGGGGGCGCACATGCACCAAGATCCGGACGGCCCCTTGGTGCTTGGTCCGACGCTCTCGCTCGAGCTGCCGATCTTCGATCAGCGGCAAGCGGTGATTGGCCGGCTCCAGGCGCAGCGTCGGCAAGCTCAACGGCGAGTCGATGGGCTCGCGATCAACGCCCGCTCAGAAGTGCGCCTGGCCAGCGCGAAGCTCGCGCTGGCTCGCCGAAATGCCGAGCAATACCGAAAATCGTTGCTCCCGGTGAGAGCCGCAGTCCTCGAGCAAGCGCAGCTCGAATACAACGGCATGCAGATCGGGCTGTATGAGCTTTTGGCCGCGAAACAGGCGCAAGTAGATGCCGTGCGCGCCTATATCGAGACCGTGCGCGACTATTGGATCGCGCGGGCGGAGCTCGAACGCGCATTGGGAGGGCGAGTGCCCGCGGCCTCGAGCGCGGCCGCACCCGTCGAATCTGCGTCAACGCCAAAAGCCTCGCCCCCAGCTAGTCCAGATGCACCAACGCACGTGCACGGAGGTCAATAGGAGTTCCCATGTCACGCAACGAAGAACGATCGACAATTGCAGTCACGGATGCGGAACTCGAGGCCGACAAGCCGGCTCCAACTCCTCCGCGGAGCGGGCGGCTGGCCGAGCTCACGAACGCGGAAATCGTCAGCCGCCGCCGAGTGCTCACGTCTGGGGCAGCGACTTTGGCAGCCAGTGCGCTCGCTAGCTCACTGAGCCGAGGCGCAGAGGCCGCCGACGTGCCCGGCGCGACTCGGCCGCGCGAAGGCTCTGCAGCCGCCACCGGAGCGCGTCGCGCTGCTCAGAATTGGCTGCCGCCAGCTCAGCCGGGCCGCGACTACCGACCGGTCGTCGTGCCAAACGGCGCGAAGATGCCCTGGAAAGTGGTTGATGGCGTGAAGGTCTTTCACATGGTCGCGGAAGAAGTCGAGCATGAATTCGCGCCCGGACTGAAGGCGACCTGCTGGGGCTACAACGGCCACGTTCACGGTCCGACCATTGAAGTCGCGGAGCGAGACCGCGTTCGCTTCTACGTCACCAATCGCTTGCCTGCCCCGACTACGGTGCACTGGCACGGTCTCTTGCTCCCGAACGCTATGGACGGTGTCGGTGGCCTCAACCAAAAGGCGATACAGCCGGGGGAAACGTTCAAGTACGAGTTTACCATCCGTCAAACCGGAACCTGCATGTATCACGCGCATCACGACGAGATGACGCAGATGGGCCTGGGCATGACGGGCATGTTCATCGTTCATCCACGCGGCCAGCGCGGGCCCCGCATCGATCGCGACTTCGTGCTGATGCTGCACGAGTGGCGCATCAACGTGGGCGCGAAGCGACCGGACCCCAACGAGATGACGGACTTCAACGTCCTGACCATCAACGGCAAAGCGTTCCCCGGCACCGACCCGTTGGTCGTCAAGAAGGGCCAACGGGTGCGCCTTCGAATCGGCAATCTGAGTGCTATGGATCATCATCCGATCCACCTGCACGGCTACCAATTCCGAATCACCGAGACAGATGGCGGCGAAATTCCGCTTTCCGCTCAATGGCCCGAAACGACCGTGCTCGTGCCGGTGGGCAGCACTCGAACGGTCGAATTCGTTGCCGATGAGCCGGGTGATTGGGCCATGCATTGTCACATGACTCACCACGTGATGAACCAAATGGGCCATGGCATCCCGAACATGATCGGGGTCAAGCCCGGCAAGCTAGGCGCAAAGGTGAATCGATTGTTGCCCGGCTACATGAGCATGGGCGAAACCGGCATGGGCGACATGGCCGACATGGGCATGGCTGTGCCGAAAAACAGCATCCCGATGGTTGGCGGCCGAGGCAAGTACGACACCATCACCATGGGCGGCATGTTTACCATTCTGAAGGTCCGGGACGAGCTCGCTAGCTACGCCGACCCCGGGTGGTACGAAGCCCCCGTCGGAACTCTAGCCGAGGCAGCTCTTCCGGCTGATTTGGTGCGAGACGGCATCGATGTGAAGGCGCCACCAGCGGCGCAGGCGGACTCGCGAGTTCGCAGCGGCTGATTACTTACTGCGGCGGCAAGTCGCCCTGACTCAGATCTTGGATTTCGGATACCGACTCAGCCGGCTTGGCTGACCGTTGTCCACAGTAGAGAGAGGACGCCATGGCATCCGAACATTCGCACCATCATCGACACGATCACGGAGTTGCCGAGAAAGCCAAGGACCCGGTTTGCGGAATGAACGTGAGCCGAGAGCAGCCTCGCGGCGGTCGCTTCGAGCACCAAGGCGAGACCTATTATTTTTGCAATCCGAAGTGCCGCGAACGTTTCTCTGCCGATCCGGCGAAGTACCTACATCCCGCGCCGGAACCCGTCGCGGTTCCGGCGGGCGCGCCGCGGTCGGGCGCACCTGATCAGGTTTACGTGTGCCCGATGGATCCGGAGGTTCGCGCGTCCAAGCCGGGGGCGTGTCCAAAGTGCGGCATGGCGCTCGAGCCCGAGCACCCAGTCGCCGCCACCCGGACTGAGTGGGTCTGCCCGATGCACCCCGAGGTCGTCAAATCAGAACCCGGTAGCTGCCCGATTTGCGGCATGGCGCTCGAGCCGCGAACGGCAGCCGCCCCGCAGGACAATCCCGAGCTACGCGACATGTCACGCCGCTTCTGGGTCGCGGCGGCCCTCAGCGCGCCGTTGCTGCTGCTGGTCATGGGCGACATGCTGCTCGGTCACGCCATCTCCCAGATGCTCCCGGGCGGCCTTCGTGGCTGGCTGGAGCTCGCCCTGGCCACTCCGGTCTGCCTCTGGGCTGGTCTCCCGTTCCTCGAGCGCGCGATTGTGTCGGTCAAGAATCGCAGCTTGAACATGTTTACGCTGATCGGGTTGGGGGTGAGCGTGGCCTACGGCTACAGCGTCGTGGCACTCGTTTCGCCAGGCGTCTTCCCGGAATCGTTCCGCACCGAGCATGGCGAAGTGGGCCTGTATTTCGAGGCCGCCGCAGTGATCGTGACCCTCATCCTGCTCGGCCAAGTATTGGAGCTCCGCGCGCGCAGCCAGACCGGCGCGGCTATTCGTAAGCTGCTCGGTCTTGCTCCGAAGGCCGCTCGCCGTGTCGATGCGGACGGGCAGGAGCGGGATGTTCCGCTGGACGAGGTGCGCGTCGGGGACCGCCTGCGGGTCAGGCCCGGCGAGAAGGTTCCCGTGGATGGCGTTGTCGTCGAAGGCTCGAGCGCCGTGGATGAAGCCATGGTCACGGGTGAGCCAATTCCGGTCAGTAAGACCACGGGCGATCGGTTGATTGGCTCCACCGTCAACGGCACGGGTGCACTCGTGATGCGTGCCGAGAAGGTCGGCTCGGAAACGCTCTTGGCGCGCATCGTCAAAATGGTTTCCGACGCGCAGCGAAGCCGCGCGCCGATTCAAAAGCTCGTGGACGTTGTGTCTGGCTACTTCGTGCCGATCGTCATTGCCATCGCCATCGCCACGTTTGCGGTCTGGGCGGTCGTCGGCCCCGAGCCCAGAATGGCTCATGCAATCGTGAACGCGGTCGCCGTGCTCATCATTGCCTGCCCGTGCGCGCTTGGGCTTGCCACGCCCATGTCGATCATGGTGGCGACAGGCAAAGGCGCTTCTGTCGGCGTACTGTTCAGGAATGCCGAGGCCATCGAGGTGCTACGGAAAGTGAATACCTTGGTCGTCGACAAGACCGGCACGCTTACGGAAGGTCGGCCCCAGGTCACTCACTTATTCGCCGATGCGGGTCAGGATGAAACGGCGTTGCTGCGCTGGACCGCCAGCATCGAGCGCCAGAGCGAGCACCCGCTGGGCGGCGCGGTGATCAGTGCAGCAAAGGATCGCGCCATCGAGCTCGTAGCCGTTGATTCGTTTGCTTCCATTACCGGCAAGGGTGTTCAGGGCGTCGTTGAAGGGCGCAAGGTGGCTGTCGGCAATCGCGCGCTGCTCGACTCAATCGGTGCTCATGCCGGTGAGCTCACCACTCAGGCAGATGAATGGCGAAGAGACGGCCAAACCGTGATCTTCGTCACGGTCGACGGCCAAGCTGCGGGCCTGCTCGCCATCGCCGATCAAATCAAGGAGAGCACGCCAGAAGCGATTCGGCTGCTGCACGAGGAAGGGTTGCGAATCGTCATGCTGACCGGTGACACTCGAGCGACGGCCGAGGCCGTCGCCAAGCGCTTGGGCATCGACGAAGTCATCGCCGACGTTCTGCCAGATCAGAAGGCAGACGCGATCAAGCGCTTGCAATCAGAAGGCCGCGTGGTGGCAATGGCCGGTGACGGCATCAACGACGCGCCCGCGCTCGCTCGAGCAGAAGTCGGAATTGCAATGGGTACTGGGACAGACGTCGCCATGGAGAGTGCCGGCGTGACTCTCGTGAAGGGCGATTTGCGTGGCATCGTGCGGGCGCGCGCCATCAGCCGGTTGACCCTCGCGAACATCAAGCAGAACCTATTTTTCGCGTTCGTTTACAACGTGCTCGGGGTGCCGCTTGCGGCGGGGGTGCTCTATCCGTTCTTTGGCCTGCTGCTTAGCCCCATGATTGCCGCAGCAGCCATGAGCCTGAGTTCGGTGTCGGTGATCACGAATGCGCTCAGGTTGAAGCGAGCGGAAGTCTAGGGTGCGGCGTTACGGCGTCGGCTCGCTCGTCACCAATTGCTTCGACTACCTCCGGCGCCATTGGGGATAACCGGAGACGGTGCTCGGGCGGGGCAGCCACGCTGCGACTAACTTCACGGGTATGATCGTCGCGCTCGTCGACCAGCTTGCTACGTTAGCCGTTGCGGCTTCGACGTCGCCCATCAAGGCTTGGTCACGTCGTAGGCCATTGTTTCGATCAGCCAGTGTGCGTAAGTGAACGGGCCGGACTCCAGCTGCCAGGTGACGGTTGCTTCGAACGGAACGCGCATCCCCGAGACATTCCGCCAATCGCGATACGTTCCACCCCAGGGACGGAGGCCGAGCTTGTCCATCGAGCGCTGCGCAGTCATGCCCACGGGCAAGCCATCGGCGCCAAATTCGAACGTCCCCGAAACGAGGTGCTCGCCGAAGCGCAGGGTCGCGAGCGCGTGCAGTTCGTCGATTGCGGACCAAGTGACGTAGCGCGCATCGAACAGTGCGGTCGGATACCACACCATTTCGGCAAGAAGACGCAGCGCTGAGCCTTGATCGAGCTCTGGACCGTGGGCGTCCGCGATGGACACGGTCGAGTCGAGCAGTACGCGCATAGTCCCTTTGCCATTCGCGGCCATGTCACGGGCATCTACCCAGAGCCCTGGAAACATTTGCACACGCGCGACCCAAACGAAGCCGGGCGGGTCAGAAGTGAAGAGTTGTGTCCCCCGAATCGGCAGCGGCTTCGCAGTGGCGCTGATGCGAAATGTGCCGACGTGGCGCAACGCTAGCGTGTGTACCGCGGCACGGTCGCCCAGCGCGAGCTCATGGTAGCGAGCGACCGGCGGTGGGAGATGGCCAAGAGCTGGCCGTGGCGTGCTCGACGGGGCTACGGCAATCAGAGCCTGCATTTCCTGCGCAACCAATCGTCTAAGACGCAGCTGATTGACGTTGACCACGACACCGGCCGCGCCAAACAGCGTCAGCGCACTCATGAGCACTAACCAACCCATGGATCTAAGCGACTGCACGAAGCGCGCCACGAGCGCTCGTTCGTTCATGGTCAGCGAGAACGAGCGGCAATGCTTTGGGCGAAGCGCAAGATCTGCCGCGACACGCAGAATCCGCGCGTCGCGTCGCTGATGGTGGTGCTGCGCAAGGATCCGACTGGCAGGGCTTCGTCGCGCAGGCGGGTCACGCTAGACTCCATAACTGGCTACCAGCGCGAGCATCCTGTCCCGGGCAGGTGCCAAATCCTTCCGTTGAAGAGCCTCGTAATCGATGAATGCTCGCACGAGCGCCCGCTTCGTTTGCTCTGGCAGCGAGCGAGCCGCCAGGTCGAACAAGTCACGACGCTCGTGGTCCATGTGGGAGCGCAGATAGTGGCTGAGCGCGCGCGTCGGTGGCGAAGCGGCGGCGATCCTCGGCAGACGAAGGCGAGCGCTGGCGGGCGAGCTGACCGAGCACACTGAGAAACATATGCTCGTGGCGATGCTCACGACGCATCGCAGCCACCGGACCGTCATACCAGTCGAAGCCATGTTCGATCAGCTTGGGCGCGAGGATGGCTTCCTCCTTCTCATGATGGCCGAGCTCCCCGCAATCGGTGAGGTAGCCCACGATCGCGTGGATTTCGGACTGCTCCACGAGCTCTGCGCGTTCGGCCCGAGTTGCGAGCTGGTCGAGGACGCGCAGAACTGCTTCGACCTCTTCGTGTTCCCTCCCCAGGTACTCGAACGGGTCTGGAAGGGCATTCTCTGCCTCGGAGGGCGGAGCGGGCACCCCCGCCTCGAGCTGTGGGAAGTAAGACGCGACCAACGCCGCATGAACGGACCCGAGCGCGGCCAGGGTTGCTTCGATGGCGGCTGGCAGCTCGTTACTGGCACAATGGGCGAGAGCGAACGCGCTACTCGTTGCCGTCGTTACCGCCGCGCTCACCTGTCCGGCACGAGGCAAGCTGCGAAGCTCGCCTTCGACGAGGCGCAGGCAATGGACCACGCTGCGCGGCGAGGCCGTATCTACGGACACGAAGTCGAGCAGGGGCGACAGCTCGATCTGGTGGTGGTGGCGCTTGAGGAACATCGAGCGAACGCCGAGCGCCTGCAGTAGTCCCGACCAGCGCACATCGTCGAAGGTCCGCTCCCAGCCGCTCGCCGTCATGGTGGGCAGCAGCGCAGCCATCACGCGTAGCAGCATGTCGGCCCGCTCCAGCTCGACTCCGATGTTCAGGAAGGAGTATGCGGCGTCGCGCGTCGTGTTGCTCTCGAAGACGCCTTTGAGCACACCCGTGGTGACGCTCGATCTCACTGCCAACGTCGGCGAGCTGCTCCGATTGTCGGAGCAGCTCGAAATTCATCACTTCCCGCTCGTCGACGAGACCAGGCTATTGGGACTGGTCTGCACGTGCGACGTGGAAGGAGCGCGACCCGAGCAAGCCGCTCTTCAGTTCGCCAATCGAGCGCCGGTCACCGTTCGCCCGGACGCGACCGCGCACGAGGCAGCTCGAAAGATCATGCTGGAGAACGTCGGCTCAGTGGTGGTCGTGGACGACGACGGAGTGTGGGGCATCCTGACCCGCGACGATCTTGCGGAGACGGTTCCGGAATTGATGCGTCACCTGCACTGCAACCACTGCTCGAGCCGCAAGCATCTGCGGCCGGGACCGGGTCACACTCTGGTTTGCCCGAGCTGCTCGGCGCGTGCCCAGAGCGCCGTCAGCGAGTGAGTCGGGCAGGCCTAGCTCCGTTCCTCGGACGACAACGTGCTGAGTTGCAAGGTAAATTTCGCTTAGTTTCGAAATCAGAGGCGTGGTGGCCCTGCGGCCGGCGGACGGCCGAAATGTGAGGCGTCGGATTTTCTGCGTCCTTTTGCCGAGCTCGACGTCTTGGTTGTCGAGGTGAAAATGGAAACCCAAGACAACGACCAAATCAGGAATCAAGTACGCACCGCCTACGCCAAAGTGGCCAATGGCGCGGGTGGTTGCAGCGTCGGTTGCTGCGGCACCACAGGGACCGGCAGCATGGCCATGGGCTACTCAGCCGATGAGCTCGCGGCCGCGCCCGAGGGCGCCGATCTGGGCCTGGGCTGTGGCAATCCGCAGGCCATTGCTGCGCTGCGCCCCGGCGAAACGGTGCTCGACCTCGGCAGCGGCGGGGGCTTCGATTGTTTTCTTGCTGCGAAGCGCACTGGCCTGAGTGGAAAGGTGATCGGTGTCGACATGACTCCGGAGATGGTGACCAAGGCGCGTGGCAATGCGCGCAAAGTCGAGGCAACGAACGTCGAATTTCGGCTCGGCGAGATCGAGCATCTGCCGGTCGCCGATGGCTCCGTCGACGTGATCCTCTCGAACTGCGTGATCAACCTATCTCCGGACAAGGGTGCGGTGTTCCGCGAGGCTTTTCGCGTGCTCAAGGCAGGCGGGCGCTTGGCAATCTCCGACGTCGTCGCAATCAAAGAAATGCCTCCGGAGCTCGCGCAAAGCGTGGAAGCGATGACTGGCTGCGTGGCTGGCTCAGCCAAAGTCTCTGAACTCGAAATTTTGCTCCGCAATGCGGGCTTCGAGGAAGTGAAAATCGTGCCGAAGCCGGAAAGCGGTGCCATCATTGCCCAGTGCATGCCGGGCGCCGAACCCTACGTCGCCTCCGCGACCATCGAAGCCAGAAAACCGGGCGGTGCATCATGCTGCGCCCCGACCTGCTGCGCGTGAAGGAAAAACGATGATCGGACCCGAAGCCCGCGGTGCTTGGAAAGAGCTGGAGCGACATCTGCGCCCCTATCTCGCGCGCCGCGTGGCTTCGCCAGCCGACATCGACGATCTCTTGCAAGACATCTTCGTGCGCATGCATCAGGGCCTAGGCGCCCTACGAGACGAGGAGCGCTTCGGTAGCTGGGTCTATCGCATCGCCAACAGCGCGATCGTCGACAAGGCAAGGCAAGGTGCACGCGCACCACACGTCACCGCGCGCGGCGACATCGATGCGGGTGCCCCGACAGAAGCTTTGGACGATGGACTGCAGTCGGACCTGGGCGAATGCGTCGCCCTGTTCGTGAGCCGCCTCCCGTCACCGTATCGCGAAGCCGTTACGTTGACGGAGCTCGAAGGCCTCACGCAGAAGGAAGCGGCCGAGATGCTCGGCATCTCGCTCTCCGGCCTGAAGTCTCGCGTGCAACGTGGGCGAGACAAGATTCGTCACCTGTTCGAGGAGTGCTGCCAGATCTCGGTCGACTGCCGCGGCCGCGTCATCGACTGCGAGCCGCGCGACCTTGGCGAAGTGCCGGCTGATTGCCGCGACGCCGCAGTCTCATGGAGCACCCGAGGGCGCCAATGCTGAGCGCGAATGCTCAGCGGGGGCCGAACGAGATGATTCCCATTCTAACCAGTGCGATGCACGCGCTATGACATCCCAACGGTCCGGCTGAACGCGCTCGACCAGCCAGCCCCAGACCACGGCCATCGCGACGTAGACGCCTCCGTAGGCGGCATACGCACGGCCTGCCGTGGGAAGCCGCCTGAGGTCGGGCGAGTGTCTTGCCCTTGACCAAGGCCCGGCGCCCGTCATATCGTCATTGTACGATGAAATGCTTAGTCGTTTTCCGCGGATGAAAGCCTCCCCCACAGCCGAATGTTGCCCCCCAGCGCTTAATGGACCTGATCTTCGGCCCGTCGAAGGACCCAAAGCCGATGAGGAACTCGCAGAACTCGCCAAAGCCCTCGGCCATCCGGCCCGGGTGCAGATCCTCCGACTCCTCGTGCGGAAAAGTGGCTGCATTTGCGGAGAAATCGTCGAAGAATTACCGCTCGCGCAGTCGACTGTATCGCAGCACCTCAAGGTCTTGAAGGAGTGCGGCCTGATCCGTGGCGACGTGGATGGTCCGCGAATTTGCTACTGCATCGAAGTGCGAGCTTTGCGGCGACTCAAGGCCCTCATCGGCAGCCTCTAAGCGTCATTCTACGCTGAAGAAAGTCGATCATCATGCCCGTGCTTCAAGTGTTCGATCCTCCCATGTGCTGTTCAACCGGCGTCTGCGGTCCTTCCGTTGATCCCGAGTTGGCGCGCTTCAGCGGCGATCTCGAGTGGCTGAAGACCCAAGGCGTCGAGGTTCGACGTTTCAACCTCGCTCAGGATCCGGGTGCTTTCGTTGCGCAGACGAGCGTGCAGGAGGCCCTCGCTTCTCGAGGCAACGACTGCCTACCCCTTTTGCTCGTTGACGAACGAGCGGCCGTCGAGGGCTCGTATCCATCGCGAGAGCCTCTCGCCGCCTTGACGGGCGTGGTCGTTCGCAAGCTGGCCTTCGGCGCGAGCTGCTGCGGTCCGAGTCCGACCAACGTCGGACCGAAGAAATCCGGATGTTGCTGAGAGCCTCACCCAAATGAACGACATTTCGATCGCGCGCCGCCTTGCCTCCGAAGCGATCGGCACCGCGTTCCTTCTGGCCACCGTTGTCGGCTCAGGGATCATGGCGGAGCGCTTGTCCGGCGGAAATGTGGCGATTGCGCTGCTCGCAAACACCGTCGCTACCGGCGCGGGGCTCGTGGCGCTGATCCTCACTTTCGGACCCGTTAGCGGCGCGCACTTCAACCCAGCCGTCACGCTGGCCGACGCCGTGGTGGGTGGCCTCGCGTGGCGCGACGTGGCGCCCTATATGGCTGCCCAAGTCTTCGGAGCTTTTCTTGGTGTCGCGACCGCGCACGTCATGTTCAGCGACGCGATCTTTTCGGCATCGCAGCATGTTCGAAGCGGGCCGGCGCAGCTCGTGAGCGAATTCGTCGCCACGTTCGGCCTGTTGTCCGTGATCTGGGGCGTGTCTCGGCGCCATGGTCACTACACCCCGTTCGCTGTCGGCGCGTACATCACCGCGGCGTACTGGTTTACGGCCTCCACTTCGTTCGCCAATCCAGCGGTGACCCTGGCTCGCGCTGCCAGCGATACGTTCGCCGGTATACGGCCCGCCGATGCGCCGGGGTTCATTGTTGCGCAGCTGGTTGGCGCAGCCGCGGCTACGGCGCTCTTTCGTTGGCTCGTGCCATCGCTACCGCAGACGGCTGGCCGCGTCGTGGACGGTGCGACTGATTCAGAGCGGGCGCGCTCGCTCGGCGCGTGATCTTCTCCGGGCTCTGGTTTGGTAACAAAGGAGCTTCATGGATACCGTACTATTTGCCTGCATTCATCACGCCACGCGCATGGACTGGCAGCTCGAAGATCCCAAGCGCAAACCCGTCGAACGCGTGCGCGAGATCCGCGACCACGTGAAGACCCGGGTTTCGGCGTTGCTAGAGGCTGAACACTGGCGCTGATTACTTGCGTCCAGTGCGTGGTCCCAGCCGCGAAAACACTCGCGACGCAACGCTCCCCCGAGCCGAGGAGAACCCAATGAAGGTCGTCATCTATCACAACCCCGATTGCGCGACGTCACGCAATACTCTCTCTATCATTCGAGCTGCTGGCTACGAGCCGAAGGTGATCGCGTATCTCGAAGAGGGCTGGACGCGAGCGCAATTGCTGGGCCTGTTCGCCGCGGCGGACCTCAGCCCTCGGGCCGCGCTTCGGGAAAGCAAGTCGCCTGCGAAAGAACTCGGCCTCCTCGAGGAGGCGATCGACGACGAGACGTTGCTGTCAGCGATGGTCCAGCATCCGGTCCTCGTGAACCGTCCGTTTGTCTGCACTGGAAAGGGAGTCAAGCTGTGCCGGCCGAGTGAGCTCGTGCTGGACCTCCTAGAACGCCTTCCACCGGGGCCCCTGGCGAAGGAAGACGGCGAGCTGATCATCGATGTAGACGGGCGCCGCGTAGGTTGAGGAGGTCGCCCGTGCGTCGGAGCTGAACGCGCCTTGGCGCCGAGTCAGCGTAGGCCCTGCAGAAGCCGTCGTAGGGAGCAGGGCCCACGCTCACTCGCCTGTTCCTATCGGACCTTCGGGAAGGGCCCGATGTAGCCGTGGTACGCTTGCCGTTCGTCGGGATTTTGCAGCTGGCTTTGGTCGCTCTCGCCGAAGGGGTGCTGAATGTTGGCGATCAGGTAGCTGAAATTGCCCACGTTCGGACGCCAGTAGGGTCCCGTCGTCTCGGCACCCAAGGGCGTCGAAAAGATTCGGGTCATCTGCCCGGTGTCGAAGCTGTAGGACCACAGCACGTCGTTTTGATGGTTGTTGGTGTCTTCACCGATGATGAGAGTTCGATAGCCCGCAATGTAAGTGACGTTGTCGGGCGAGGCGAGGCCCTCTAGATCGCAACGGTTGTTGGCGGCTTCGTAGGGCGTGCCCGCATAGCTCTTGGGCGTGCCGACCACGAACCCGATCAGCTTCTTTGCGACATAGTCGCTGCCGATCGTGGTGTCGCTTCCAAGCGGGGCGCGATACACACCGCCGCAAATGTTCTCTGCTACGCGAATTTCGTTGCGCGTGCCGACATCGAACGAGGAGTCGTTGTCTTTCATGCCGCGAGAGATGGTCGTGAGCGGCGTGTAGAGCTCCATCCGCTCCGCGCTGAAGGTGAGCCCTTCGAAGCGGCTGAATTCGGTCGTAGCTCCGAGTAGCGCCGCCATGCGGCGGGTCTCCAGCCGTGAGGCCAGCGCTTCTTGCCCAGGCTTGACCTTGAGGCACTCGGGGCCGAACTCGGTGTTGACTAGCTTGAAGCTATTGTCGGCGCAGGCCCCGGAAGCGGGCGCGGCATAGTCGAACAGGTCGGTGAAGGTAACGGTGCCGATGGCGGCCTTCACCGTTGCCGACGAGATCTCGCCGCCAATCTTCACCCACGAAAGGTCGAAGCTGCCCCCATTGCTTGCGTCGGTTTGACTAGCTTTAGCAGCGAAGAGCGTCCCGTTGCCGAGGTCTCCAGCCGTGGTGGCGACGAACATGTAGAGCGTGGTGTTCGAAGCGTCGTCGCTCATGTACACGGTCTTCTGGTCGGGCATGACGTAGGCGAGCTCGAGCCCCATGCGCGCCATGCCGTACTGCTTCTTGATCGTGGTTCCGCCGGTCGAATTGACGGTGACCTCCACGGGCCATCCATACATGTACGGGCTGACCTTCGTGCGGAGCTCTGCGAGGTTTGCGAGGTCGAGCTTCTTGTACTTGGCGAGGTTCGAAAGGCCGCTAGCGTTCAAGTAGGCGGTCGGCGTGGTTGCCGCAAAGCTCGTGCGAGCGTCCGGATCGGTCTCCTCGCTGCCTAGATGCGTATTCCACGGGGTCACCGAACCCGCACAGGTGAACACGAGCCCGTCAACTGGACTGGCGTCGATGGGGCGCGTGGCGACCGCTGTCAGCTTGCCGGCGGCATCCTGCGAGAGCTCTGTGATGTAGTACGCGGAAGGATAGGTCTCTATGTGTGTAACGGTAAACAGCTTGCTTCCGACGCTCAGAAACGACGAGAAATCGGCACTCGGAGAGATCACCGGCTGACCGTCATCGCCCAAGTAGTCAGTCCCATCGAAGTTCGTGAGCTTCCCGAAAACGCCGCTGCCGATTTTCTGACCGGTGCGGGCGATCACGTTGTACCCGATCTCCACGTTCTGGCCGTCGACATTGGCTAGGCGGCTGGATTGCGGAAACCGTCGTTCCTCGTCCGTCAACGCGGCTGGGATCGCTTGGAACTCCAGCTTCGTTGCGCTCGGAGCACCGCCACTGGCCGGACCGTTCGCGTCGTCGAAATCGATGCCTACCGTCGCTCTGCCGTTGCGAATCATCTTCAGCAGCACGTGAACGACGTCGATGACGCTAATCGTTGCGCTGGTAGGCTCACTGAGCCACGTGGGAACGCTTTGAACCGATACCGCGCTGCAGCGCGAAGCGTAGGCTTTGGCTTTGAACGTTGCGGGGCCCACTGGAAGGCGGTCAAGACGGTAGCTGGTGCCTTCGCCGGGAGCGAGGTCGATTTTCTGCGCGACGTCGCGCTTGGCGCCATCGACGGTGAGCTCCAAGCAAGCAGCGTCCGCGGGGGCCTGAGTAAGCTCCAGGGTCGCCGAGCCTGTAGCTTCATCCGCGTCTGTCGAGCCAGAGCCACAGTGGGCAAGTCCGAGGGAGAGCGCGGCAATGGCCGCAAATGTCGAATGCTTACGAATCATAGGAAGAACCTCCAGTGGCTGCTTCTAAACTCGATTCCGGTGCCTCGACGTCACGTTTCACGAACGTTTGTGTGCTGATCGTGTGCAGTCGCGCATCGCACAACTCGCGCGACAACTCGGTCGAGGGGCACGACTCGGACCTCGTCGCGCATGCCTCTCTCTCGGCACGCGCAGCCCGGGGCGACGCTTTACTTCGCAGCTGCGGCGGGTTGCCAGAAAGCCGCCAAGCTCGTTGCAACGCCGGTCTGCTCCGCTTCGGGCAAGGTCGACCACACGTTCGTTGCCGGTCGCAGCATCGCCTCGCGACCGAACTCGTAGCTCTGCTCTTTGACTACCGCCAGGTAGGCTTTGTTCAGCGCACGAGCCCGCTCCAAGGTGGGCAACAAGAGCTTCGAAATGTCGCGGTGCAGCTCAGTGACCTTTTCCGCGCGCAGTTGGCCCGACTCATCGAAGAAGGTTCGCTGAACTTCGTCGTTCGAGCGGAACTCGTCGCCCGCTCCGGCGGTCATCAAGTACTGTGTGTACTCGAACTTGCCGTCCGCTCGCCGAGGTTCCGCTAACCCCTCGAATCCACGCTCGCTCCAGTGATACCAACCTCGCCGAAATGCGCTGGCTGAATCCAACTTTCGTGCGAACGAAATGATGCTGTCGTCGGTGACTCCAATGCCCCCGTGACACCCGACGCACGGTGTGGACTCAGCGAACGTTTGTGGGCGCAAATGCCCGTTTGTATCCTCGATGAAGCCCTGGAAGCGCCAGCCCTTGCTGTTCCACAGGCCCAGCTCGGCATTGCCGCGAAAGGTCGGAACGCGTTCGGGCTTGCTGCGCTTCTCTCGGGTTTCCTCCTGGCCCAGCACTTCGAGCTCGCCGTAGGTCATCCAGCGGGCCTTGCGCGCGTACCGCAGCTCCTTCATGCGCGAGGCCATGCTGACGCGACCGGTGGTCACGTCGAGGTAGCGCACGCTGTGCAAGAACTCAGTACCCACGGGAAAAAGACCCGCAGAGATTTGCGGCGGCGAGATCTCGTCCGACAACCGGCGCGCGCGCCCGACGTAGTGCATGTATCGTTTCTTCAGCGGCGCCCAGTCGTACTTGACGACGGTTGCCCTTGCCAGCCGGCCATTGCGGTCGATATCCAGCCCGAGCGTGCGCTCATCCACGGCATCGATCGCCACATCGTGCCGTTTGATGAGCGCCTCGACGATCGCTAGGTTCACTGCGTAGACGGTGCGATCGAAAATACCGTCGGCCCTCTCACGAAATTCCGCGGGCAGGCGGATGAGGACGTCATCTGAAGAACCGTTGGTCGGAAAGAACGAGCCGGCGAGCGGGTAATAGGCGAAGGCTCGCCATCCAGTGAGGGATCCGTCGGGCGATCGGTCGAAGCCCGCGTCATCGAAGTTAAGCCAAGCATCCGGCGTGTAGCCGCCGAATCGACCGTTATTGTCTAGGTCCCAGGACCGTGGCGGCGACGCCAAAGCTCGAGCCAGGAGCAATTCGTTGCCGTCCGGCGAAAGATAATTCGACCTCTTCACCCACGTGTCGATCTGATCGTCCGACACTCCGGCCACGAAACCTCGGCGATCGCGGAAGAGATTAGTCCAAGGATTCACCCTCGCAGACGGCGGGACATCGTAGCCTTGTTGCAGGTCCTCGTCGCTGTCGTAATTCGGGCTCCGAGACTCGACATGGCAGGTGTAACAGGGATTGTGCACGCTCCCGTCAGGGTCGCGCGTCTTCGTGTAGCACTGCGGCGGAATCACCAAAACTGCGCTAACTGGTTGGGTTAGAGCGCTCGCTGGCACTGGGGAGCTGGTCGCGGTCGTCGGCCCTTCGTGCAGGGGTCCCTCTCCGGAGGGTTGCCCCCGCGACTGACACGAAGCAACTGCGACGCCTAACGCAAGCCATGGTGTAATGCACGCCCTTGGTGCAAACCGACCGATCATCGAAACCACGGCGAGTCCATACACCGAAGCTCCCCGTTCGACGGTGGCATGCCCGCAACGGGATCGTTACGATTTGAGGAACACGAATGAAATGGCGCGCCGAGGCTGCGTCGCCGAGGCGCCGCTCGCGAAGCAGCGGGCGAGCAGCGCCCTAGCAAACGGGGCGGATTTCACACCCGCTCATCTCACAAACCCGGAATCATGCGACCGGGCTGCCTACGCCGGCTCCAACAACGCCGGTGCCCAACCGAAGAGCTACAAGCTTGCTTTCGCCGCTGTCTCGGCTACCAGCTTCGCGGCCGCCTCTTTTCGCTCGCTGTGACGGTCCGTTAGGTGGTCCACGTGGTCGCGAAGCAGCAGCGTGAACTTGAAGAGCTCTTCCATCACGTCGACCACGCGATCGCGGTACGGTGAATCCTTCATGCGACCATCGTCGTCAAACTGTTCGTAGGCCTTCGCTACGGACGACTGATTAGGGATGGTGAACATTCTCATCCAGCGACCCAGCAGGCGAAGTGAGTTGACGGCGTTGAACGATTGCGAGCCACCACTCACTTGCATCACCGCCAACGTTCGGCCTTGCGTGGGTCGAACGGCGCCGATGTTGAGCGGGATCCAGTCGATCTGGTTTTTCAAAACACCGGTGACCGCGCCGTGTCGCTCGGGCGACGTCCACACTTGGCCCTCCGACCATTCGCAGAGGTTTCGGAGCTCGACGACCTTCGGATGATCCGATGGCACGCTGTCACACAGCGGGAGCTCCAGTGGATTGTAGAACCGGGTTTCCGCACCCATTTCAGCGATAATACGCGCGCCTTCCTCGGCGAGCAGGCGACTGTACGAGCGCGTTCTCAGCGACCCATAAAGGAAAAGGATCCGAGGTTTGTGTGGCAATTGCGAGAACGTGAATGGCTGGATCATCTCGAGAATCCGATCAGGACGTGCTTTTGCCGCCGCGCTTGCAGCAGTCTCGCCAGAGGTAGTCGGTCAGTCCGCGTAGCGCTTTGTAGTCGGCGGCGTAGTAGTGGAACGTGCCTTCCTGACGGCTGACCAGCATCTCGGCCTCGACCAACCGCTTCAGGTGGTGGCTCAGCGTCGACGCGGGGAGTTCGACGTGGTTCTGAATGTCACCGGCGGCGCTCCCGCGCTCGCCGGCCTGCACGACGAATCGGAGGATGGCCAAGCGCACCGGATGGCCGAGCGCCGCGAGCTGGTCGGCATGGTAATCAACTTTTGACGTCACCTGTTATTTCTAGTATTGTGGAAGTATTTTGGCAAGCGTGCAAGTGATTGTCGGCGAGTGCGTTCAGGGCCATCGCGATCCTTCACGCTCGAATTCAACCGGCCGGGTGCGGCGGGTCACGAGGAGCTAGGCATGCGCAGTTGGTTGCTGGTTGGTGGGCCTAGCGTCCTTGCGCTTGGCGCAGGCGTGAGCTTGTTGGTTCAGGTGGTGCTCAACGCACGCCTCCCTACTGGGCTTGCTGCATGGTCTCGGGCAGCGCTTGTTAGTTACGTCGGTGGAACACTCGCGGTGGCCGCGGTACTACTGGTCCAAAGGCAGCCATGGTTCTTCAGGTGTCGCACGCCATGGAGTTCCATGGTGGGCGTGGGCGGGAGGGCTCACTGGCCAGATGGTTGCGTCGCTCGCCTTCGGCCATTTTGGTCTGTTGGGCCTCGAGCGGCACGCGGCGAGTGCGCCTCGGGTTCTTGGCGTGTCGCTGATGGTGAGCCCCGCTGCGAATACTCGGACGGGTACTTGAAATGACACGTGAGGAGATGGGCGCGGACGATGTAAACCTTGAGCCCGCCGGCGCGCCTGATCTTGAGGCGGTTGTTCGATTACTATCGGCCAACCACTTGCCGGTGGCGGACCTCGAAAGTCGTATCGATGCCTTCCTCTTGGCAAAGCGGGATGGAATCGTGGTCGGGACCGTTGGGCTCGAGATCTACGGAGAGCTCGCCCTCCTGCGATCACTTTGCGTCGCTGAAGGTCACCGCTCGAAGCGCATCGGGGGCGCGCTAATTTCTGCGGTCGCATCCAGAGCGTTGGCCCAAGGCGTGCGGGAGTTGTACTTGCTTACAACCGGCGCTGCGCCTTACTTTGCGAAGCGGGGATTTGTGCAGATCAACAGAGATCAGACTCCGCTGGAGATTCGCAACACCGCCCAGTTCAGTGCCCTCTGCCCCGCGTCTGCGATTTGCATGCGCCGAAGGAGTGGGTTGGGCCTGTGATCCCGGCGCCAATCCGAGTGACGCTCGCAGCACAGGCTACCTGCTGCGATTCCTCCACTGCGAGCGCTGCAAGTATCAAATCTGGCTGCTGCTGAAAGTCCAAGTCATGTCCAACTTGTTCAGAACCCAACGCGAGTCTTTGGCGAGGAAAAGTCGTCGCCACAGGGGGCAACACCGCGGGGGCCAGCGGGGCAATTGGCGGAGCTCGCTGCATTGGGAAGGTCGGGTGTCAGAGTGAGGTCGCCGCTCTTCAGGTGCCGCGCCGGCTCATCGCCGTCTGGCGATTCGGCAAGTGGTCGGCATGCCGACAAGGCTCTGCGTTGAGGGAGCGTAACCCGTGCACGAAGCCCGAGCGCTGAAACACTTGGGCAAAGAGTGCGGGAGGAGCGCTCGGGGGTGACGCGGCGTAGCGGGCGTGCTCTTTACCGAGGATGAGATTGCCTCTGGAAGGAACGCTGCTGGAGAAGCTTCGGAAGATCGAAGCTCTGCACGCAGGGACGACGGTGGATGGGGAGCGGGAAGCGGCGCGACGAGCGGCGGATCGGATCCGTGCCCGGCTGAGCGAGCTACTTGGGCGCGAGCCCGAGACCGCGTACCGCTACACATTGCCGGACCCGTGGAAGCGCAAGCTGTTTCTGGCGCTGTGCCGTCGGTACGGGCTCAAGCCGTATCGCGAGCGCGGACAGCGGTACACGTCGGTGATGTTGCGGGTGCCCAAGAGCTTTCAAGACAAGACGCTATGGCCAGAGTACCAAGCGTTGTCGGCGGAGCTCGATGCGCACCTGGACGAGCTGACGACTCGTGTCATTCGGGAAGCGATTGACGACGACGTGAGCGAGGCTTCGGATGAGGCACCGAAGTCGCTTGGCAGTGGGGAATGAGGGAGCGAGCGTTGGCGGATCGGAGGCGAGCCGTGCGAACGATTCGCCGACGAAGAGCTTCGGGTGCGTGACGAGTATGCGAAGTCGAGGACGCTCGTTCGTCTACATGGAGGCGCCGTCTATTGCTTTCATTTTGCGAAATGGGTGCGCTGGCTTCAATCGGACTCCACACCGTGCAACTCGACCTGGCGGAGCGAAAGCGGCGTGTGGCGCGCGTGGGCAGAAGTGGTGGCCCCGCGCGTCATTCATCCGGCCGCGAGCACTGTCGCTCGACGGGCGTAAACTGAGCCTCGAGAACCGAGGCCAGCTCGCATTGGTGGTGCCACACCGTAGAACGAGGCAGGCACCACGCTTCGTTGCAGCGGATCTCTCAGTATCCAAGGGGCCTAACGTCGCAAGTCACGATCTGCGTTGCGGCGAACGCGCTGTACGGCGCATCCCAATCGTAGACGATCGCCGCCCAATCGTCGTGGTCTTCGAGGACCTCGAGATACGAGTCGCCGTTGATGTCTTGCGAGATCGAGGGTTCGATGACCGAGTTGCTGTTCCAGTCCCAGGACGGTGTGCCGCAAATACCCTCGCGCTCGTCGAGCGCCTCTTCGTTGAGAGGGATCCTCTGGCTGCGAGCGTAGTCGATGACGCCGTCTCCTTGCGGGGTGCAGTTCGTGTCGACGCCGGGAAACGTGTAAGAGTAGTTCATGACCGAGTTGTAGTTCGGCTTGTTGTTCGTATAGACGTTGCCGCCGTGCAAGAGCCCCAAGTTGTGCCCCAGCTCGTGCATGGTGGCGGCCGCCACGTTGTAGTCGGAGTTGGCGCAAAAGAGCGAAACGATCAGATCGTCCCCGACGATCTCCGCCTCGCCGGAGCTGCTGCTGTCCGTGTTGTAGCGGTGCGGCAGCAACGTATAGTGGAAGTAGCCTTGCCGCTTTGCCGCGAAGTTCGCGGTGCGATAGCCGATGAAGTCGGGCGAGCCCACGCCGCCGGCCACCACGCCATCGCTATCGGCGATCTTGTTTCCACCGCTGAACAGGCCGCCTTGGCCATAGTCCTGAATGAGCGTGACGCCCGTGGTTCCGTCCGGATTCGTTACTGGGGAGGCCGCGAAAGCCGCCGAGACCATACTCGCCGTCGCGGGCGTTGGGCGGTGCGAGTGGGCCCCGCACTCGCTTTCGTCGTCGAACCAGTCTCGTGCCCCAGCCATTCAGCTGGTTGGTCCAGGTCAGGAAACATTGATCGGTCAGGAACTGCTGCTGTGTCACCTGAAGGTCAGCGAGACCACCGACGGATTCGACGTCCCCTTCAGCCGGGTCGAATCGTCGACACCCCAAGCCGTGGAGTTGCAGCGAAAGTACAGGAACTCATTCACGTTGATCAACCGCTCGATACTTCCGCGACCGGACTCGCCCCGGGCTCGGACGAGCAGGCCCCCGCAATCGCCGCGGAAAGCACGCACGCCGCTATGACTAAATGATGTTTGCTCATGTAGACCTCCGTTGATCGCGAACGAATCGCGCATGGAAACGAGACGGGTGCCTGTCGGGCTTTCACCCATCGCACAGCATTAGAGTCTGCTGCCTGCGCGTCCTTCGTTCGGTCCCACGGTCGAGGGCCCATTCATCGATAGCTGAGGATTTCGGGCGTGAAAAATCCAGTGCGCGATAGTTCATCTACCGCGCGAAACGTTGCTGCGTAGGGGTTTCACCGGACGATGTTGCAGAGGGCGTGCAGACGCCACTCAGGCGCAAAGCTCTCGTGCATTTCCTTTTGCCGCGCGTCCGGCCGTCGGCCGGTTCTCCGCCGACCCCTCAAGTGCCGATCGTGCTCGGAGGCGCTGCCATGTAGCGAGCGAATTCAGCCTCGAAGTCCGGATGCCAGCGCGAGAGTGCAGGGCGGTTGAGAATGATGTCATCCATGGCCCAACGCATGCGACGTTCGTCCGTCGCGCGGTCCACGGCATTGTCTGGACACAAAACGTAGAAATCACCCGCAGCGAGCCGCTCGAGCAGAAACTCGACGACCTGTTCGGCAGTCCACGCTGAAGGCGGCTTGTCTGCAGCACCGGTCATCCCGGTATGCGTGTAGCCAGGAATGAGCAAGTGCGCCGAGATACGTGCGGCGCAAGCGCCACGCAGCGCGTGCGCCAGCGACTCCGTGTAGTTGCGAAGCGCGGCCTTCGACAGGTTGTACGCGTAGTTGCCGGGCGGGCTGGTGATGCCCTGCTTCGACCCGGTGTTGATCACCAGCCCCGGCTTGCCGGAAGCGAGCATGCTGGGCAAGAACGCCTGCACGCCGTGCACCACGCCCCACAGATTGACGTCCACCAGCTTCTGCCACGCCTGACCGTTCTCCCATGGCAAACCCGGATTATTGCCCACGCCCGCATTGTTCATCAATACCGAGACAGTGCCGAAGCGGTGTTCGACTTCGGCGTGCAAACGTTGCACCTGCGCGAACTGCGAAACATCGGCCGCAACCGTATGCACTTCGCCTCGTGCAATAGCCGTCACCTCGGCGGTAGCGTGCTCGAGGGCCGGTCCTGCCAGGTCGACCAACGTAACTTTCATACCCAGACCAGCAAAGCGTCGCGCCGCGGCGAGACCAATCCCACTGGCAGCGCCGGTCACGACGGCCACGTTGTCGGCGGAGAGTACGGAGGAGAGCTGGGTGGCGTGGTTCATCGGCGCATCCTAGCGCCGGTCAAGCTCGGCGCCGAGACCAGAACGACCAAGCCGATACGACGCTGCACGAAGCGAAAATGCCAGATGGTTTCGCTTTGAATCCCGCTCGCCGAGAGTGTTCGCCGATTGAACCCGATGCGCGCGGTGATCTCTTGGTACCCCCACTCGGGCTCAAGCTCGGCCTGCGCACCACCCGTTTCCGAAACTACGACCAGCCCTTCGTGCGCTGGCTCGATCTCGAGGGCAATGCGTTACTCCTACCGCAGGAGCGCGCTGAGCAAGAGCCCGCCCGCGCTGACGAAGCCATGCGGCGCGTGGCGGAGCTCGAGCGCCGCTTCGGCGCGTGGGAACCGAAAGCGTCACGCGCGGCCTACCGCGAGCCAGCGGCCGCTTCGAGCTCGCGACCGAGAAGGCGATTCCCACCATCGGTCTCAGGCACCTGAGCGCCGGGATCGCGCTCCGGACAGCGCAGCCGCAGCCGGTGTGCACGCTGGCGCGAGATGCTCGCGTGCTGACAGGCTGGCCAACGCGCGCGGCGACCAGCCCGGTGAGCTCGACTCGCACCTTTCCGCGGCGGATCTGGGGCGGAGCGGTCTGCGCGCGATCGACGTGAGCGCTGGCGACAATCAACAATCACACCTGCGCGTTGCTCGGGGATCGCTCGATGGTCTGCTGGGGCGCGAATGTCCGAGGCCAGCTCGGTACGGGAGTGGATGAGGCGAGGGCTGAAATGCTCCGAAATGGCCGCGCTGCAGTGTGGTCGCTAGGGTCCTTGCTATGACGATCGACAACCACCTGGAGGGACGTGACGAGGGCCTTCGTGCGCCTGGATGCGCGGACGCGGAGCGACCGGACGGTCAGCTACGAGCAACAGCCATCGATTGCGACGCACGGTGGGGAGCCGTGCACGATTGCAGCGGCGTTTGGCAAGGACTGCGTGTTGGTGGACTCTCCGTCGTTGACCATTTCTCGACGGGCGAGCGTGCTTACCTGTTGCTGCAGCAGCGAGCATCGGGCGTAGTGCGAGTCGCCCCGCGGCGCTGGGATATGCTGCAACGAATCTTGTTGGGACAAAGCCAAAAGGTCGTGGCTATCGAGCTCAACTCCGCCGCCTCTACTATCGCTGCGTGCACGAAGGGCGCCCTCAGGGCGATTGGGATCAACGCTAGGGTGTCGAGCGTGCCTCCGATCCTCTGCATGTTGGTACGCGCCGCACTGCGGCCGCCGGCGGTGGACGCGATCCGCAGCACGAATTGCGAGCAAGATGGCCTCCACTACCGGGTGCTTAGTATGGCGTTGAAGAGCTCCGCAATGGCCGAACGTCTGTCGCCCGCTGAACAAGTCGTCGCCCTGATGCGTATTCAAGGTCGCTCGCTAGCCGAGATTGCCAGTTACCGACACACGTCCAAGCGTACGGTCGCAAACAACTCGGTACCGTATTCCGCCGCTTGGGTGTCTCTGGACGCTCGAGCTTGGTCGAGTACTTCATGCGCCCGGGCCCAGCATGATAGCGGCCCAACGCGCCTAAACGTCTGCTTCGATTTACAGCCTTCGCACCGACAAGTCGCCAATTGAGTTGTTCTGGGCTCGGTATGTTCTAGCTGCTCGGCCGCGGAACCTGAAATGTCTGCTACCCGCGACAACGATGTCGCTCCGTGGCCGGGTTTGTGCCATTCACCGGACGCGAGCGGCGGTCACGGATACTTCCCCTTGGACGAGCCGCCGGCACGCGCGCGGTAGTTTCTCGCGTTTTCACGGATATCGGTTGCGAACTATCGTCGAGTGCCAGTGGGAAGAGCAGTCGGCATGTCGCGTGCTCTCGGTACGAGAATGCACCGATTTCTCTTGAGCGCGGGTTTGTCGATGACGGTCGCTTGCGGAAGCGCGCAGGGTGATCAGCTGCCCGCGGCTGGCGGCGTGGGGGGAGCTTCGGGAAGTGTCGGAGCGAGTGGCAGTGGAGCGAATGGCGGGAGAGCCGATCAGAGCGGCGGCGGCGGCAACCTCAGCGGCTCTAGCGGTCGCC
>DATEPG010000223.1:0-47254 GCA_035273265.1 Polyangiaceae bacterium | reverse complement strand
TCAAACCACCCGCTGGCGGAGCTGAAAACCGCACCCGCCGGCGGAGCTGAAAACCGCACCCGCTGGCGGAGCTGAAAACCAACACCCGCCGGCGGAGCTGAACCACACCCGCCGGCGGAGGCGAAACCAACACCCGCCGGCGGAGGCGAAACCAACACCCGCCGGCGGAGCTGAACCACACCCGCCGGCGGAGCTGAACCACACTGGCGGAGGTGAACGCAAAGTGGTCTGACCAGCTCTATTCAAATCCAGCGCAAATTGAGCTCGATCCTTGCCAAACGGCGACTGGGTCCCCAGATCAAAGGGAAGAGCTTAGCTGTGAATATTTTGTGCAAAGTTTCCCAGGCCTTGCCGGAAGTACACGACTCCGACACACGGTGCCGATATCCAGAGGTCCCAGGTTCACCCGATCCGGGCTGAACGAAGGAGTATCATGGAGATCGCAGTTATCTCGGACTTGCACCTGGGGACCGGCGGCCCTGCAGATGGCTTCGGCCACGACGACGGTGAGTTTCTCAAATTCCTCGGTTTTCTCGAGAAAAATTTCGAAAAGGTCGTACTACTTGGGGACGTCTGGGAAACGTTGACCGGCAAATTCCCTGGCGATCCGGCGCAAGAACTTCGGCTCGCGCGAGCATCACATCCGGAGATTGCTGCGCGCTTCGAGCGTAGCCAATACCTATATGTGCACGGCAATCACGATCTAGTCGCCGGTGCGCAGGGCACTCCCGACGAGCTCGTGATCCAGACCGGTGACACGCGCATTCTCTTCACCCACGGTCACCAGAACGACTCGCTCGTGCAGAGGCGCCGCTGGTTGTCCGAGCTCGGCGTTTGGCTGGGCGGGTGGATCCGCCGGCTCGGATTGAGCGCATTGTATCGATTGTTGAGTGAATTGGACGAAAAACGCGGCGGGCTGTCGCTCGACAGCACGCGCTGTTCGTTTCAAAAATGGGCTATGGCGCTGGCCAGCGAACGCGAGTTCGACGTGGTTGTCACCGGCCACACGCACCTGGCCGCGAACGCGCTGCACGGGGATCGCGTGTTCTTGAACAGCGGTTCGTGCAGTGAGGGTCAGTTCAGCTTTCTCAGTATGGATACGGCGCGAGCGAACTACGCGGTCAACACCTCGTTCTGAGCTGCACTCACTGATTCAAAAAGCAACGGCTCGAGCCACCGCTCACGGGATACAGCGCGGGTTGTTCGCGAGGGCAGCGATCGAACGCGAGCGAGCAACGAGGATGGAAGCGGCAACCGCTCGGCGGGCGTGCGGGTGATGGCACTTCTCCGCCCAGTGCTGGGCGCGAGGCTGCGCCTGCGTCCCGGGAAACACGAGGAATCGACGCCAAAAGCGCCTGAGTATATGGATGCGCGGGAGACTCGAACAAGTCCTCCGTTTCCCGCAGCTCGACGATCTGCCCAACGTACATTACGGCAACCCGGTGGGCGATGTAGCGGACGACGCCCAAATCATGGGTGATGAATAGATAGCCGAGGCCGAGCTTTCGTTGGACCGAGCGCAGCAAGTCCAAGATCTGAGCTTGGATCGAGACATCCAGCGCGGAGGTCACTTCGTCGCACAAGAGAAGGCTCGGCTCGACCGCTAGCGCACGCGCGATGCTGATGCGTTGCCGCTGGCCGCCGGAGAATTCATGCGGATAGCGAGCGCGCAGCTCCGGATCGAGCCCCACCTGTGCCAACAGCTCACTCACTTTGAGATCCACGTTGCTGCGGCTTGCCTTGTCGTGAAGGAGTAGCGGCTCGGCCAGCGTCTGAGCGATCGTGAAGCGCGGGTTGAGACTTGCGTATGGATCTTGAAAAATCAGCTGCAGCTCGCGACGAAAGGGGCGCGACGCCGCTCGCGTGAGGCCGGTGATGGTGCGCCCCTTGAGCTCGGCAGAACCAGACGTGATGGGATTGAGACCGACTAGAGCGCGCGCCAAGGTGGACTTGCCGCAGCCCGATTCACCAACCAAAGCCAGTGTTTCGCCGGCTCGGAGCTCGAGATCCACGCCATCTACCGCGCGGACCAGGGTACCCTCGGTCGCAAAGTGCACGCGGAGGTCGCGCACTTTGAGCAGCGGCGCTGTGTCTGTCATGAGCGCGACGCTTCCATTTCTGCCACCGGCGCGATGCAGCGACGCAGGCGATCGCCGCCAGCGCTCGTCAACTCGGGTTCGCCGTGCCTGCAGCCCTCGCGGACGCGCGGGCAACGCGGCGCGAACGCGCACTCTTCGAGCTTGGCGGCCGACAGGCGCGGCGGCAAGCCGCCGATCGGATGAAGCGAACCGCCACCCGGCACGTCTACGCGCGGAGTACTGCGGAGCAGTGCTTCGGTGTACGGGTGCAATGGCGCTTGCAGCACGTCGGCGGTGCGCGCTTGCTCCACGATGCGGCCAGCATACATCACGATCACGCGATCGCAGATCTCGGATACGACGCCCAAGTCGTGAGTGATGAATAGAATCGACATGCTCCGTTGCTTGCGCAGCGATCGCAAGAGCTCCAATATTTGCGCCTGGATCGTGACATCCAGCATGGTGGTGGGCTCGTCCGCGATCAACAGCTGGGGGTTACACAGGAGCGCCATGGCGATGCAAATGCGCTGACGCATCCCGCCCGAGAGTTGGTGTGGGTAGGCGCGCAGCCGTTCTTCCCCGGGGATGCCCACCTGAGCCAAGATTTCGAGCATGCGCGCCCGCGCCACTGCACCACGCAGATGCAGGTGAAGATCGAGCACCTCGGCGAGTTGCTCCTCCACGCGCAGATACGGGTTCAGGCTGGTCAGCGGATCCTGAAAAATCATGCTCACTCGGTTGCCGCGCACTTCACGCAATTGCGACGGGGAAGCGCCGACCAGTTCACGCTCACCGAGGCGAATGCTACCAGTCACACGCCCCGCGGGCTGCTCGTGCAAGCCGAGGATCGACAGGCTGGTGACGCTCTTGCCGCAACCAGATTCACCGACCAGGCCGACCACTTCACCGGGGCGCACGTCGAAACTCACGTGATCGACCGCGCGCACCGTACGTTCGCGCGTGGCGAAGGACACTGACAGATCGCGAATGCGCAAAAGCTCGTCGGTCACGTTTTACCTTTGGGGTCGAGCGCGTCACGCAAGCCGTCACCCAAGAAATTGAGGCTGATTAGCGTGACACCGAGGAACAGGCTCGGCCAAAACAAGATCCACCAATAAGAGCGGACCGGGTTGATCACGGCGATGCCGTCCGAAACCAGCTGCCCCCAAGACAGAGCCACGCCCAGGCCGAGGAACGACAAGAACGACTCCAGGATGATCACGGAAGGCACCATCAGCGTGGCGTAAACCATGATGGTTCCGAACACGTTGGGCAGCACGTGGCGAATCAACAAGCGGGCATCGCCGACGCCTAGGAGCTCGGCGGCGAGCACGAACTCTTGGCGACGCAGCGCGAGCACTTGGCCGCGCACGATGCGCGCCATGGTCAGCCACTGCACCAGACCCAGCGCCAGGAACACCGGCAGCATGTCGCCGCGCGCGGTCTCCGAGAACATGAGCATGATCAGGATGACCAAGAACATGTACGGCAGGCCGTACATGAAATCGACCAAGCGCATCATTGCCTCGTCGATCTTCCCGCCGTAGAAGCCGGCGATCGCGCCGTAGGCCACGCCGACCAGCACGGAAACGGCGGTTGCGGCGAGCCCCACCAGCAGCGAGGTGCGACCGCCCACCAGCACGCGCGCGACCAGATCGCGCCCCAAACCGTCGGTGCCGAACAGAAAGCGCGCCGAGGGCGACTGGTTGCGCAACGCCGGCTGAGTCAGGTTGGGATCCAGCTCGAACAGCGCTGGCAAGAACACGCAGCCGAACGCGATCAACGCCAAGAGCACGCCGCCCACGACCGCCACGCGATTGCGCAGCAAGCGCTGCATGGCCAACTGAAACGGGCTCTTCGTCATCGCTCGTTGCTCCGCAGCCGCGGATCGAGCCAGGCGTAGGCCAGATCGACGAGCAGGTTGAACAGAATGACCAGGCCGAAATAGACGATCGCGGTACCGAGCACGACCGAATAGTCGCGGTTGATCGCGCCCTTGACGAACCATTGGCCCATGCCAGGAACCGCAAACAACACCTCCACCACGAACGAGCCGGTCATGGTGGCCGCAGCCGCAGGCCCCAAGAAAGACACGACGGGCATCAGCGTGCCCCGTAAGGCATGGCGCACCACGACCCAACTCTCGGGCAAGCCTTTGGCGCGCGCGGTTCGAATGTAATCTTGTTGCAGCACTTCGATCATGCCGCTGCGAGCCAGGCGGGCAATGATCGCTGCATTGGGCAGGGCCAAGGCAACCGCCGGCATCAGGACGTGTTTCATGCTTCCCCAGCCGGCCACCGGCAGCCAGCCGAACCAGAGCGAGAAGACGATCATCGCCGCCGAGCCGAGCACGAAATTGGGCAGCGAAACGCCGATCAACGCCAGAGTCATGCTCAGGTGATCGACCAGCGTATTGCGCCGTAAGCCGGCCAAAATCCCGAAGCCGAGGCCAATTGCTACCGACAGCAGGAGCGACAGTGAACCGAGCGCTACGCTGACCGGAAACGCGGGGCCGATCAGATCTTCCACGGTTCGGCCTTGGACCTTGATCGACGGTCCCAGCGTGCCTTCAACCAGCAACCGTCGCATGTAGATCCGAAAGAACGCGGAGGCGCTCTTGGGCACGCCGTATTGGGCCCGCAGAGCGGCCTCGACTTGCGGCGTCGTGGCGCGCTCGTTCGCGAAGGGATTGCCAGGCGCGCGGTACATGAGCAGCGTAGTCGCGTAGATCAAGAGCACCAAAGCGGGGACCAGAAACAGCACTCGCCGAAGCACCAACAACGGCAAGATGCGAAATGTCAGCGCGCTCGCCAACACTCCGCAGACGATCGCTGCTGCCACCCCGAGCGCAAACCGCAACACCACGGCCAGAGCGAGGCCGAACAGCAGTGCGCCGAGAATGCGTGTCGCCCGCGCTGGACACCAGGCAGTTGCCGCCAACAGCGCAATGCCGAAGAGCAGGATCAGGACCTCGATCACCGGTCCCCACTTTCGACCGAGACATCACGTAAGTGGTGAATACCGCGCAAATTGGGGCGCTTGCTGCCGTCGCTGCCGACGAGCTGGCTATAGAAGCCCTTGACCCTGGGCTTCACCATGTCCGAGGTCACGTACACGTAGGCGGGTAGAATTGGGAATTGGTCGTGAACCAAGATGCGCTCGGCTTCGGCCAGCAAAGCCATGCGCAGCTCGGCCATGCCCTGCAGGCGCTGCGCGATATCCGTGTTGCTGCGCGCGGCGTCAGCCAGGTGCTTCAATGCTTGCGCGTCGTGCGCGTGCTGCAGAACGAAATCAGGCTGAGCCACGAATTCTTCGACGTCAGCTGCGGCTGCCAGCAAGCGATCGTAGACCACGCTGCCCCAACCCGTCTGATTGTTGCCGCCGTTGGTGGTCCACAGATCGAGGAAAGTATTCGGATCTTCGTAGTCACCGATCCAACCGAAGCGCACCAGCTCGTAATCCAGGGCGCGCGCGCTCTGCTGATAGGATTGCCACTCCTGGTTGTACGCCGAAACGTTCAGCTGCAGGTTTCGGCGCAGCTGATCGGCCAAGACCTCGGCCACCTTCTTGTGGGACTCGGCGGTATTGTACAAAATCCCGAACTTGGGGAAACCCCGACCATCGGGAAAGCCGGCCTCGGCCAAGAGCTTCCGTGCTTGTTCGACATCGAAGCGGATCGCGGTCTCCGGCTGTTTGTAGCCGCGAATCCCGGGCGGAACGAAGTGCGTAGCCGGCAATTGGCCCAGGTTCAACACTTCGCGCGTGATCTGCTCACGGTCGACCGCCAGGTTGAGCGCCTTGCGAACGCGCACGTCATCGAACGGCTTGCGCGTACAATTGATGCGGTAAAAGTAGGCGATGAACGCGGGGCCGGTGAAAAAGTCCGGGCGATGCCGCAGATCCGGCGCGAGATCTTGCGGGATCGTTTGCTGCGGCAGCCAATCCACTTCACCCGTCAGATACAGATTCAGCGCGGTGGTCGCGTTCTCGATCGGCAGGGCGTCGATATCGCGCAGCTTGACCGCGCTCTTCCCCCAATAGCTCTGGCTGCGTTCGAGCCGAATGTGGTCGCCCACTCGCCACTCCTTGAGGCGGAATGGGCCGTTGGACACGATGCGATCGGGCAAGAACCAGTTGCGGCCTGCGCTCTTCTCGATTGCCCACCTGGGCACCGGCGACAACGGATAAAAGCTGGTCAGCTCGAGGAAATAGGGCGTTGGTGCCAGCAACTCCACGACCAGGGTGTGATCGTCCTTGGCATAGGCACCGCCGTCGACTCCGAAATGCAGCTTGGCTTCTTCGTACAGCGCCGCGCGCCGCTTGCCCTCGAGCTCGAACTGCGCGGGCAGGGCGCTGAGCTCTGCGCGCGACAGATCACCCGCAGGGCGCAGCAAGAAACTGCGCAGCAGCTCATTGGGCGTGCCCTTGAGCGTCGCGTCCAAGTTCTGTTTCGAGGAGAACGCCAGCACTGCCGCGGCAGGGATTGCAGCTGGATACCGTTGCAAGAGCTCCGCCACCGCGGCTTGGATCGGGCCACGCAACGCTTCCGCTTGCGCGGCGTGCGTGTTGTAGGCCTGCGCATAGCGCACCATGTGCATGATGTAGGCGTACTCGGAGCCCAAGCTCGGCTCCTGCAGGCGACGCCAGGCGTAGCTGAAATCCTGCGCGGTCATCGGATGCCCGTCACTCCAGCGGGCGTTCGGGCGCAGGTGGAAGGTGTACGTCTTGCCGTCCGCCGAGATCTCCCACGACTCGGCGACTCCGGGCACTGGCTCCAGCGAGCGCGCATCCAGCCGAGCCAAACCTTCGAAAATCGAGCTGAGCAGGCGATGTTCGGGTTCGCCCGTCGCCAATTGCGGGTCCAGTGTTTTGGGCTCGGTGCCGTTGCTAAAACGAAAATCGGCGCGTCGCCCGGTGGACGTGGAGAGCGTGAAGCCCACGACCAAGAGCGCCGCGGCGAACACCAAGAACGCACTAAGCAGGCTTCTGAGCATCGTCATACAGGTGGCAGCACACGCGCTGCTCGTTACGGGTACCGGCCCTAGCAGCGAGGGCGCTCCGGGACGCGGGAACCAGGCGACTACAAGGCTCGAACGCCTCGGGACAGCGAGGATGGAAGCGACAGCCGCTCGGCGGATCGATGGCCGACGGCAACTCCCCCTTGAGCGCAACGGGCCGCAGCGGCACGTCCGGATCGGGCACCGGATTGGCAGAGATCAGCGCTCGCGTGTACGGATGCAGCGGAGCGCGAAACAACTGATCCGCAGGCGCGACTTCGACCAGCTTGCCCAAGTACATCACCGCGATGCGATCGGCGATGTGCCGCACCACGTTGAGATTGTGGCTGATGAACAAATAAGTGAGCCCGAGCTCGTCTCGCAAATCACTCAAAAGGTTGAGAATTTGTGCCTGTATCGAGATATCCAGCGCAGACACCGCCTCGTCACAGACGATGAACTCGGGCTCGAGCGCCAGCGCCCGCGCAATGCACACGCGCTGCCGTTGCCCGCCGGAGAACTCATGCGGGTAACGGCTGCGATAGCTGCCCGGCAACCCCACGCGCTCCAGCAATTGAGTCACGCGACGATCGATCTCGGCACCCTTGGCCAGCCCGTGCACGAACAGCGGCTCGCCGATGGCATCGCCCACGGTCCGCCGCGGGTTCAACGACGAGTACGGATCTTGAAACACGATCTGCATCCGTCGCCGCATTTGCCGGAGCTCCGCGCCGCGGAGCGTCGCGAGATCGCGCCCCGCAAAGCGCACACTGCCAGCCGTGGGCTCGAGCAAACGCAGCACCAGCCGTCCCACCGTGGTCTTCCCGCAACCCGACTCTCCCACCAGGCCGAGCGTCTCACCGCGCTCGATCTCGAACGCGACGTCTTCGACCGCGCGCACCTGATTGGTCACCCCGCCGAGCAGCCCGAAACTCACGGGGAAATATTTGCGTAGCCCAACGACCTCGACGAGCGCTGCTGCAGGCTCAGACTCCGCAGTAACCAATGCTGAATCGGCAAACGACATGTGAAATGGCCGGCTCAGGCTAGCACAGCCCGAAACCCCGCCCCCTGCCGCACAGCGCTGCGCGTCAACTACCGCTCCCGCAAAAAGCAGGCAGCGGAGTGCGCCTCACCGACCGCGAACAACGGCGGTTGCCGGACGGCACAGGGCTCGAAAGCGTGCGCGCAACGGGCACAAAATGCGCAGCCGGGCGGCAAGCGCGAGGGCGAGGGCACACGCCCCGCAATGGCCTCCAGACGCCTTCTGGGTTTCAGCGGATCCGGCAATGCGGCGAGCAACGCCTGGGTGTACGGATGGGAAGGGCGCTTGAACACGTCACGCACCGAACCTTGCTCGACGATTTTTCCGGCGTACATCACCAGCACGCGCTCGGCAAAGTGCGCGACCACGCCCAGGTCATGCGTGATCAGCAGCACGGCCATGCCGAACTCTTGCTTGAGCGAGCGCAACAGATCCATGATTTGCGCTTGAATGGTGACGTCCAGCGCGGTCGTTGGTTCGTCGGCGATCAACAGCTGCGGGCGACAAGCGATCGCCATCGCCAGCATGACGCGTTGCTTCATGCCCCCGGAAAGCTGATGTGGGTACTGCGCGAGGCGGTGCTCGGGAGAAGGAATGCCGACGCGCCCCAGTAGCTCGAGCGCTTGGGCGCGCGCGGCCGGCGCATTCATTTGCTGATGCAGCGCGAGCACTTCTTCGATCTGACGACCGATCGTGAACACGGGGTTCAGCGAGGTCATCAGCTCCTGAAAGATCATGCCCATCTGCCCGCCGCGGATACTGCGCATCTCCGCATCCGACAGGCTGACCAAGTCGCGACCTTGGAAGTGAATGCTGCCCGTCGCGATCCGGCCCTCGCTCAAACGCATGACCGAGGTGGCAGTCACTGACTTCCCGGACCCCGATTCACCGACCAAAGCCACGGTTTCGCCGGCTCCGATCTGCAGATCGATTCCGCGCACCGCAGGTACGGCGCCGGCGTCGGTCGCGAACTCCACGTGCAAATTGCGGATCGACAGCAGCTCCGAGCGTTCGTTTTCCATCAAGCCGCTCGCCTTCGAAGCTTCGGGTTCAGCGCATCGCGCAGGCCCTCACCGACTAGATTGAAGGCCAGCACGACCAGCAGAATCGCGCCACCGGGAATCAAGAACAGCCAGGGGGCGTCGAAGATGTAGGCGCGCCCGTCCGCCAAGATATTACCCCAGGTGGCGTAGGGCGGGCGCACGCCAAAGCCTAGGAACGACAGCGCAGATTCGGTCAAAATGGCGTGCGCGACGTTGATCGTCGCCGACACCAGCACCGGTGCCATCGCGTTCGGGATCATGTGGCGAAAGATGATCCGCCACTCGGGCAGCCCGAGCGCCTTGGCGGCAGTCACGAAATCTTGCTCCCGCAGAGCGAGGAACTCGGCGCGAACGAAACGCGCAGTGCTCATCCAACTGGTGATGCCGATCACGATCATGATGTTGTAGATGCTGGGCGGCAGCAGCGCCACGACCGTGAGAATCAAGAAAAAAGACGGAAAACACAGCACCACGTCGGTGAAGCGCATCAGCAGTGAATCGATGCTGATCGCACCCAACCTGCGCTGGCCATAGAATCCCGCCAGCCCGCCTACGGTCAGGCCGATGCCGAGGGATATACTGACCGCGACCACCCCCACCGATAAAGACACGAACGAACCCTGCAACATGCGCGCAAACACGTTGCGCCCGAGTTCGTCCGTGCCGAACGGGTAGGCGTGAAAAGCGGGCAGCAGATCTTTGGCGATCGCGCTAGAAGGCGAACTCAGCGGTGGCAGCAGCTTGTCTGGCAAGCGGACCGTCACCGGATCGAATACCGGCCAATAGCTGGTCAACAGGTTGCCGAGCAATGCCACCACGAGCAACGCCAAGAGCACGTACAGGCCGAACATCGCCAGCCGGTCCTTGCGAAACGTCCGCCAGAGCTGCTGTGCGGGCGTTTCCGCGCGGCCCAGCGCGTCCGCGTCCGCATTTGGGTGCAGAGGCGCCAGCACTTCGCTCGCGTCGGGGGGGGCAACGGGGATGCTCATTCCAACCGAATGCGCGGATCGACCAGCGCGTACAGGATGTCCGAGAGCAGGATGCCGAGCAGCGTGAGCGCCGCTGCCACGAAGTTGAGTGTCAGGATCAGCGGGAAGTCACGGGCCAGAATCGCTTCGTAGCCGAGCAAGCCCAGACCCGGCCAAGCAAAAATTTGCTCGAAGATCACCGAGCCGCTGATCAAGCCCGGCAGCAGCAAGCCGAACATGGTCACGAACGGCAGGAGCGCATTGCGCAGCGCATGGCCATAGACCACGTGGTCCTCATCCAACCCCTTGGCCCGTGCCGTGCGCACGTAGTCTTGCTCCAGCACCTCGAGCATTTGTGCGCGCACGTAGCGCGAGAGCACCGCAATTCCCGTCAGCGCGGCCATCAGCGACGGGATCACCAGGTGCCAAACGCGGTCCATGACCCGCTGCACGAAGGTGGTGCCTTCCGCGCCAAACGTACGCAGGCCAATCACCGGCAAGTGGAAGGTACGCACGACCCAAAGGATCAGCAAGTACGAGAGGAAGAAACCGGGGATTGAGATCAGTGTGTAGGCGACGAACGTCGTGCCGCGATCGTACTTGGATCCGCGCTTCAGGGCCGCCTGAATGCCGACTGGGAACGATGCCGTCCAGACGATCACGGTGGTGCACAAGAAGAGCGGGAGCGAGTTCAGAAAGCGCTGCCAGATCTTGGGCAGCACCGGCAGGCCGTCACGAAATGACTTGAGCTCCCCGGTGCACAAATCCCTCATCCAGTGCAGGTATTGCAGGTAGATGGGATCATCCAGGTGGAATGACTTTCGGATCCGCGCAACGTCCTCCGCCTTCATCATCGGGTTCATCACGTCTACTTCGCTGGGTTCACCTGGCGCGAGGTGAATCACCGTGTGCGATACGATCGAAATCACGACCAACAGCAGCAGACGCTGCGCGATCGTCCTAGCGAGGAAGCGCCACATCAGCGAGTCCCATCAAGGGGCATCGTTGGGCTCCACGGCGAGCTTTCGCCATTCTCGGAAGTGGCGCTTGACGTCTCCCGTCGGCGTGAGCCCGATCCTCCGGAACGCCTCGCTGCCGTCTTCTTTGCGCTCTACTCGTACAATCCGCTTGTCGAGCACGACTGACTCCGTCGGTTCGTACAGGAACGTGAACGGCTGATCTTCGGCGACCAAGCGGTGGATTTGACGAGTGAGCGCTACCTGGGCCTCGGAATCATATTCTCGACGAATACGCACGATCAGCTGATCGACCAGCGGGTTCTTGTAGCCGGAATAGTTGAGCTGATATGGCCCCGTTTGGCTCGAGTGCCACAACTGGTACCTATCGGGCGTCATGTCGGCCCCAACCCAGCCCAGGATGATCGCGTCGAAGTTGAGCTTGTGCACGAAGTCCTCGAGAAACACCGTGCCCTCGAAGGCTTGGATCTTGCAATCGATGCCGAGCTTGCGCCACGCTTCCTGAGCGATGGCCATGATCGCCTTCCGCTGAGCGTTTCCGTTGTTGGTGACCAAGGTGAACTGAAAGGGCTTGCCATCCTTCTCGAGCATGCCACGCGAGTTCCTCTTCCAACCGACCTCTGCAAACAAAGCCAGCGCTGCCGCCGGATCGTAAGGCAACGGCGGGACGGTAGGATCGCTGAACGGAGTGTTGGAATAATACGGCCCGGTCGCACGCTTACCCTGACCCGAGAGCACGTACTTGATGATGCTGTCGACGTCGATTGCCATACCCAAGGCGCGCCGCACACGCGCATCTTGAAATAGGGGGCGCCTCGCGTTGTAGGCGATGTAGCTGTAGTAGCCGCGCCGAGTATCGAGCAGGTGGTACGCGGGATCCTTCCGATAGCGCTCCGCCTGATGCGGCTGAGCATCGTACCAGTCGAGAGCGCCTGCCTGAAACTCGAGCTCCATGGTCAAGACGTCGGGGATGACGCGATAGAACAGGTCTCGATACTCGGATTTTCCGCCCCAATAGTCATCGTTGCGTTGTAAGTGAATGTACTGGTCGGGGCGCCACTCCGAAAAACGGAATGGCCCGGTGCCGATCGGATGGCGGCCGAATTCCGAGTTTCGAATCGAGAAGGTTGCGCGCGCCTCCTTGGAAAGCGAGGCCTTGGCCATCTCGCGCTGGAGTGCGGAGTCATCCAACAAATGCTTCGGAAGGAGCCCGATGGCCCAGTCGATCAGAGCGGTCGCATGCAGCCGCTTGTAAACGACTCGCAGGGCAAGCGGATTCACGATCTCGAGCGATTCGATCGGCTCGTACGAGGAGGCACGCGGCGAAGCGTTGCGCGGGTTCAGCAAGGCATCGTACGTGAACTTCACGTCGTCCGCGCTGAACGGCACGCCGTCGTGCCAACGAACACCGGGACGCAGAAAAAATGTGATTACGGGATGGTGCTCGGCGATGCCGAGCAGCTCCGGCATTTTTTCGCGCAGCAGCCTCATCTGCTCGGGCTTCTTGAGCTTGAAGCGTTCAGCAAACGGATAGTCTCGAAAGTAGTTCGCGCCCAGCACCGCTTCGAGCTTCTCGAACAATTGAGACTCGACCTTGGAGAGCCGAATTTTCACGCGCGCCGGCAGCGCGATGCTCATCTCCACATCGACCGGCGAGAGCTTGCCCTTGGCGTCGGCAACCAGCACGCTCTCGGTGCGCGCGCGCGTCTCCTCTGGCACCAGCTCCACGCCCAGGACGCTCAGCTCCGCGCCGCCCAGCCGCCCCGCCTTCCAGGCCGCCTCGATCAATGAGGCAACGTGGGCCGCCGTCGCCGGATTACCATCCGGCAACTTCCGATCCGGCAAGGCAGCCACATAGGCGTCTTCCGCAATCTGCCAACGCTCGGCCAGGAGCCCCACTAGCTTCAGATTCTCGTCGAAGCCGACCAGCGCTTCGAAAATCTTGTTCTCCATGATCTCGTACGCCCAAGCGTTCGACGAAATGATTGGATTCAAGATCTTGGCGTCGCTCACTCCCGCGCGCAAAAACGTGCGCGAGCGCTGCGGATTGTCTCGCGTCTGACTATCGTAAGTCGGTACCCAAAAGACCGACTGAACGAGCACTCCAAAGACGATCAGCGGCAGAGCGATCAGCAGCCATTTCGTGCCCATCAGCGGCGGGGACTATGCGCTTCGTCCGCTTGGTCTGCAAGGCGGGGCGGGCCTGGGGCGACAAAGCGCGCCCGTCAATCCGCGAAGGGCAAAGGATTGCCGGTCCGCAGATCAGGAACCGACCCGAGGCCCGATCGGCCGACCACAGTTCGCCGAGGCCGTGCGCTAGGTAACAGGCGGCGATTCTCGAATCGCGCGCGAGGGGCACGTAATCTTGGCTGGCAGCAGCCGCAACTTCAGGAGGCTTGCCCCGCAGCCCCCGAGTTGCACGCTGCCAGCGCCCCGCGCGACATCTTCCTGAAAACGTCGCTGCGGAAGACTCGCGGCAATGGTTCTTCTGCACACGCGCCGCCTAACCCTGCGCGAACTCACCCAGAACGACACCGCCCGAGCGGATCTATACGAAGCCATTTCCAAAGTGGTGGTTCCCGATGCAACTCACGCCATCCGGGCATTCACGGACAGCCAACGCATCCGCGCAGAACGGTCGGCTAAAACTCGACGAGTATTCGAATTCGCAATCCTGCAGAGTGTGGATTCTCAGCTGATTGGACGTTGCGGCATGGAGCAGAGCGAAGTCGAGCAGACCGAAGCCATGCTGTGGTACGCGCTGGCTCAGGATGCTTGGGGTCACGGATACGCGGTCGAAGCCGCCCAAGCCGTGCTCAGATTTGGCTTCGAAGAGCTGCGATTGCACCGCATCTTCGTCGATATCGACCCGCGGAATGGCGCGTCGCTGCGCGTCGCTGAAAAGCTTGGACTGCGCCGCGAGGGGCACTTTCTCGAAACCACGTGGAGCCAGGGGGAATGGACCGACTCGGTGATATTTGCGCTACTCGACCGCGAGTATCGAGCTCGAGGCCTCAAAGCGCCAACGCGCGCGTCGCGACGCGGCTGAACGCAGGGGCCGCGATCGTGCCGCCCGAGCCCTGTTTGGTCGGTCTGCCCACGCCGACATAGATGACCCAACGCGGCGCCTCGATCGGCACGATGCCGACGAAGTTCGCAAAGCTGCCGCTGCCCTCCACGCAGCAATCCGGATCGCTCGTACCTGTTTTTCCGCCCACACGGGTGCCGGCAACCGCGGCCGCCTTGCCTGTGGCTCGTTCACCATTGACCACGCCTTCGAGCATGGAGCGCAAGGTCTGCGCGGTCGATGATTTGATCACGCGTTCGGGCGCTCCATTGCCAACGGAGGCGTACAATCCATCGTTGGCGAACACGCCGTAGGCAGAGGCCAGCGCCAATGGGGTGGTGGTGCTGCCCTCACCGATGGCGATGATTGCGCCGCGCATCGTGCCGCTCGGAATGTCGGGCGGCGCGTCGATGTGAAAACGCCGCAGGCCATCGCCCAGGCGTTGTCCGCCGAGCAGGTCGAAGATCCGTGAGCTGCCGACGTTCGAGGACACCGCGAGGATTTCGGCAGCATTCAGTGAGCCATAGGAACCGCCGTCGCGCAGAACGAGCGAATCGTAGCTGCGTGAGCCGTTGCCACAGTCGAAGCGCTGTTCGGGCGTGATCAGATCTGCGTCGAGGGCCAGGGCGACCGACAGCGGTTTCAGCGTCGATGCAGGCACGATGGGCTGGCCGGGCGCATCGTCGGAGCTCGCGAGCAGCGCGCCCGTCTTCGGGTCGAGCACGAGGATTGCTACGCGTTCGGCGCCCCATTCGCCGCGCACCCGCTGCGCTTCGTCGTCGGCGATGGCTTGCAGGCGTGCGTCGCCGGTCTTGGCCGGCGTAGCCACGCCGGTTGGCGAAAGAGCCGGCTTCGCCTCGGCGCCCATGCAGGCTACACCGCCGAGCACGACCAAGGCCGCGCTGCCGATCAGCGCCGCCCGGGCGCGCGTGAACGCCCTGGGCAGGCGATCACGCGAGACCAGAACTTGAATGCGGCCTGCCAATTCGGACGGGCGCGCGGCCATGGCGATGCCACCCGCTGGAACCAGACCGCGCGCGATCTCCAGCAGGTGCCGAGCGTAGCTGGTCGGCCGTACGCCTGCGGCGATCACGGCTTCGTCGGCGGCGAGTTCGCATTCGCGGCGAAGCTGATTGCGGGCGATCCACGCCAGGGGTTGAAACCAATACAGCGCGCAGCAAAGCTGCGCAACCAAGAGTGCGAGGCCATCATAGCGATGCACGTGAGCGAATTCGTGCAGCAGCACTGCGTGCCGACGCTCGTCACTCCAACCGCCTGACTCGGTCGGCAAGAGCACGATCGGACGGAGGATGCCGACCACTAGCGGAGATTCGATACCACTGCTGACCCGCACACCGGCTTGCCCGGGTGCTGCTTCAGCGCTCAATCGCCAGGCCCCCCAGGCGCCGCGCAGCACGCGAGCCGCGACGAATAGCGCGCCTACGGCCCAGATCGAAAATAGCCAGCTGCGCGGGCCGAACGGCCGCGGCGCTGGCTGAGCGCTCGCGTGCTGCGCGGTGTGCAGCGAGGCCGGTGCGATGGCGGGTGACAGGGCTTCAGCGACGACGCGGCCAACGAGCGCGGGGGACGCAACATGCACGACAGGGCGGCCGGGAAATGTCCACGCGAGCAGGGGCACTGAAAGCGATCCGGTCAGGCCGAGCAAGATCAGCCAGCGCCGCAATGCGGCCGAGGTGCCGCGCAACGCCGGCAGCACCGCCAGCGAAAGCGCGAGCAGGAGCGAACCCCGGAACACGACACCGAGTGCGAATATCACGGTCATGATTATTTTCCTTCCTGACGCGCTCGTTCGACGATTTCAGCCAAGCGATCGAGCTCATCCGAGCTGAGCTTGTTGCGTGAGGATTCGACGAGAGTGAGCACGGCCTGCTCCACTGAGCCGTCGAAGAAGGTGGAGACCACGTGGGCCAGAGCCTTGCGGCGCGCTTCACCGCGGGGCACTGCCGGTAAGAACACGTAGCGGCCGCCTTCCTCGATGTGGCGCACGTGGCCGCGCTCTTCCAGCAGCCGGAGCAGCGCACGCACCGCCGAGTAGCCCGGTGGATCGGCCAAATGCTCGAGTACGTCTTGCGCGCTGGCGCGCCCCAAGCGGTAGACGATATCCATGATTTCGCGCTCGCGGCGCGTGAGTGGCGGCTTGGCCATCCGCAGCAGCCTACCGGGGTGCTAATTTTTTAGCAATGGCCTGATGCTATTTTTTTAGCAGGCGTTCGCGCCGCCGAAGGCTGAGCCGGGCTGTTCCGCGCTGGCTGACCATCAACCAAGCACTGGGCGCTCTCACGCGGTTGGCGCTGCGTGCAACCAGGGAGCGAAGGAAATGCCCAGGATGGCGCCCTCGGCGCTCAGTAGGCGGCATACGGTTTGGCCCCAGGGTTCATTGCGGGTGGCATGCAAGAGCTCGTGCCCGAGTGCACGCAGTTCGGCTTCGGCTGCCGTGACGGCCGCTGCGCTTTCGACTTCGAACTCGATGCAAACTTGTGGCACCGGGTGCTCGACGGGCCAATTGCTTTGACCAAAGCAGGCCTCGGCGGCCTGCGTCAGTGGCCAGACGCCGAAGTGTTTGCTGCCCTCGATGCGCTCGCTATACACGTAGTCGGGATCGGGTTTGCTCGGTTCGAGTGGCAGGCGGCAGGCCTGGATCAACAGATTTTTGGTTTGGGGGCCCGCGCTCGAGATCAGCGAAACGCCGGAGATGAAGAGGATGTTCATCTCCTCTGTTTAGTGCGGTTCGCTGCCTGGCTCTTGAACGTTTCGGACGTCGGGCGCTCGGGGAAGCTCAGTCCGCGGTGACCGGATATCCGAGCAATTGGGCGGGAGTGAGCGCGGTCAGGTCGCGGCATTCGCGGGTCAGGTGCGGTTGATCGGCGTAGCCCGACTCTGCGGCCAGGGCAGCCAAACCGTTTGCCGGCGAGTAAGCCGCAGCGGCCCGGATGAAGCGGCGCAAGCGCAGCACTCGCTCCAAAAGCTTGGGCCCGTAGCCCACTGCATGCAGAAAGCGTCGACGCAATTGGCGCTCGCTCACGCCCAAGTCTGCTGCCAATGTCGCTACGGACCAGTCAGCGCAAGGAGCCTTGAGCTGACCGATGGCGCGAGCCACCAGCGCGTCCGCCGGGGCGCCTTCGCGCAGCCAACGCGCCACCGCGTGCTCCATTACTGCGGTCGCTACCCGCGGCGTGGCTGCGGCCGAGAGCGCGTCGGTCAGCGCCTCGGCGCGCAGGCCGATCACGTCCCGGGCGCAGAGACGCTGATCCAAGAGCTGGCTCGCGGGCAGGCCGAGCACCGCCGGTGCCTGGCCTGCACGAAACCGCAAACCGGCAATTGACCGATTCGGTACGACCTCCAGCTCCACGCTTTCGGTGTCCGGCCCGGCGATCACCAGCTCCCCCTCGCAGAACAGCAGGTCGATGCAACCATCGGGGATAATCCGCTGGACGTGGCACTCGCCGTGAGCCCCAAGCTGCGCCGCCCACGTGCACGAAAGCGCTCCGCGCAGAGCCGGCTCCACCGACCATTCCACGTATGAGGCTGCGAGCAGCGGGGCAGCCTGAGGCGGAGCCTCTGCACGGCCCACGGCTAAACCGTTACCTCGCAGCCGCACTCGAGCCTCAGGGTTTGAGGCGAGGTCAAACGAATCGTCTTGTCGCGGCGAGCATGCAAAACGAGCAAGCTCGTGGGGTCGAAAACGATCACGTCTTTGACTCCCTGCGCGAGGTAAAATGGCGGTCCGATCTCGAGGTCCTTTGCTTCGTAGCCCTTGCTGACCACTTCGATCACGGCCTCGGGCACTAGCAAGATAGCGTCTTCCGTTTCATCCGGTTCTCGACAGAAGATTGCAACGTCCGGACGCTTGAGTGAGCCATCCGGGAACTGAACGTAGACATCGCTCGCGTGCACGCAAGTGCAGCTGGCACCGGGCTTGGCGGCGATCGTAGTGCGAATGCGATCGATTGCCTTCTGGTGCTTCCAGACTGGGTGCGCCTCCCAAATCGGCAGTCCCGAGACGACCTCCAGTCGAATTCCAAGCTCTTCGGCTTTCAGGAATCTCGGGTCGATCGGCATTGTCGGAATTTAGCAGGTCTCGGACAGCCCTGCTCGCGCGCTGGGCTGCAAATTGCGAGCGGGCGGGCCAGCACCCCGCGTCAGCCGCCCATGCCGGGCCAAAACGCGTTAAACAACTGGGGATGTCGTCCGAGACGCCGCACGCCCCGACTCCACCGGAAGTACCCGAGCCCCACCCCGGACACGCCTTCAAGCCATACATCCCCGCTTCGGCGAGCTTGCCGGAGTTGACGATCGTGCCGCTGATCGCCGGCACGCTGCTCGGCGTCGTGTTCGGCGCGTCCTCTCTGTACTTGGTGTTGAAGGTTGGGCTCACCGTGAGCGCTTCGATTCCGGTCGCGGTGATTTCGATCGCGCTGTTTCGAGTGCTCTCCAAGTTCGGCTTGCGCAACCGCACGATTTTGGAAAACAACATCGTGCAGACGGCGGGCTCGGCGGGCGAGTCGATCGCGTTCGGCATTGGCGTGACGATGCCCGCGATCATGATTCTGGGGTTCGACCTCGAGCTCGTGCGGGTGGCGCTGGTCTCGGTGCTGGGCGCTCTGCTCGGGATCTTGATGATGATCCCCCTGCGCCGCGCGCTAATCGTGGAGCAGCATGGAATTTTGAAGTATCCGGAGGGCACCGCGTGCGCGGAGGTTTTGAAGGCCGGCGCGTCCGAGGAGTCACGCGCGGCGGCGGCCAGGGCTGATTCGAGCGCGGGCGAAGTCAGCGGTGGTAGGACCATCTTCGCGGGTTTTGCCATCGGCCTTTCGTACAAGGTGCTGATGTCCGCGCTGAAGCTGTGGAAAGAAGTGCCGGAGAAGATCTTCGCGGCACCGCTGAAAACGGGTTCGATCGCCGCCGAGATCTCACCGGAACTCTTGGGCGTGGGCTACATCATCGGGCCTCGCATCGCCGCGGTCATGTGCGCGGGCGGCGTGCTCGCTTACTTGGTCTTGATCCCTGCGATCGCGTTTTTTGGTGGCCAAAGTCCCACCGCGCTCGCCCCCGGCCACGTTCCGATCAGTCAGATGGCGCCGGACCAGATCCGCGCCGCCTACGTGCTGTACATCGGCGCGGGCGCGGTTGCCACGGGCGGCCTGGTCAGTTTGGTTCGCGCCATGCCGACGATTTGGCAAGGGCTGCGCGGCAGTCTGGGCGACTTACTGGGCAAGAAGACCGCGACCCCGAATGCGCACGAGGGGTTGCGCACGGACCAGGATTTGTCGATCAAGTTCGTGGGCGTGGGCTTGATCGTGCTGCTGGCCGCGATCGTGATTGCCCCGCGGCTCAACATGAATTTGGCCGGAGCGCTGTTGATCGTGCTGTTCGGCTTCATCTTCGTGGCCGTTTCCTCGCGTTTGACCGGCGAGATTGGCTCTTCGTCCAATCCAATCTCCGGCATGACCGTGGCCACGCTGCTGCTCACGTGCGCCATCTTCCTGCTCTTGGGCTGGACGGGGCCGAGCTACTACGTCACCGCGCTCTCGGTCGGCGCAATCGTTTGCATCGCGGCCTCCAATGGTGGCACCACTTCTCAAGATCTAAAAACCGGCTTTTTGATCGGCGCAACGCCTCGGCTACAGCAAATCTCGATCCTGGTCGGCGCACTGGTTTCCGCGCTGCTGCTGGGCCCGATCTTGCTGAAGTTGAACGACGCAGCCACGGTTTATGTCACGCCGCTGAGCTTCGAACACGTGGCGCAACCAGCGCCGTTGTCGGCGGAACGCTTCAATCGGCTCCCCAAGTACGAAGCCGAGCAGCCTCAGGAAAAGGCCGACTATCGCTTGCTTTCGCTGACGACCGCGGAGGGCGGGCTGCTGCCGGGTGAATACTTGGTCGAGCCCCAGGGCCGTATCCCCGTGCTCGCCATTCGTCACACATTCGCGGCCGATCTACGCGCGGACGTGTCGGCATTGACGGACAAGGAGAAGCTGAGCGGTCCGCAAGCGAGCACGGACACTCGCGAATTCTTCGTCTGGCACAAGACCGACAGTGTGAAGGGCGAGCCCGGGAAGTACTTGGTCGCGGCTGACGGTCAGGTCGCGTACCTGGTCGATCCGGGCATCAACGGCACGCACCGCGAGCGCCCGGACGGCTCGCGCGTGACGAAGTTCAACGCGCCCAAGGCAACCCTGATCTCTTACATCATCAAGGGGATCCTCAATCAGCAGCTGCCCTGGGCGCTAGTCTTGCTGGGCGTGATGATCGCAGTCGTGCTCGAGTTGAGCGGCATCCCGTCGCTGGCGTTCGCGGTCGGCGTGTATCTGCCACTCTCATCGACCTCCCCAATTTTCGTTGGCGGACTCCTGCGCGGTCTGGTCGATTGGTACCTACGACGCAAAAACGCCGGACAAAAATTGAGCGAAGAAGAGCTGACCGCCGAGGGTGACAAGAGCCCAGGCGTGCTGCTGGCTTCCGGCTACATCGCGGGCGGCGCGATCGCCGGCATCGTGATTGCTTTCATGGCCGGTGTGCTGAGCAATACCAATCGCAGCCTCGAACATTGGGCCGCCGCGCACAATCCGTTTTTCGAAGGCGAACGGTCGGATTGGCTATCGATGATCCCGTTCCTGATCATCGGCCTGGTGCTCCTGGGCGTGGGGCGCGAGTGGTGGCTCAAACCCGAACGAGCAACAAAGCCGTCACACGGCTAGCTGACCCAGGAAGCCTCTCGAGCTTCCTCGCGCAAATGCTTCGTGGCTCGCGCGCTCGGGCTCGCTTCGCCCCGCTCCTTTGCCGAGTTCCACCCTGGAAATGCCCGGGGCTTCGGCTTACCCTGCGCCCAGCATGCAGTCCCCTCGTCCTTGCGCACGCCTGTTTCGTTCATTGCTCGAGTTGCTGGAGAACGCACCAGTGCCGCTCGGCCTGGCGCTGCTCGGTGGCTGCGGCGGCAGCGCGGCGCCAGCGGTCGTCGCTCAGCCTGCTCCAGTAGTCGCGCCCAGCGCGACGCCCACGTCGGGCAAAGCGGTCGTCAGCGTCACCCTAGCGAGTGTCGGGCTCGACTCGTTGGCCATCGATCGCAGCCAGGATCCGTGCACGGATTTCTATCAGTACGCTTGCGGCAATTGGCTCAAGACCGTGCAAATCCCGGCAGATGAGCCCGCCTGGTCGCGTTCCTTCAACGAGATCCAAAAGCGCAACGAGCTCGAGCTCAAGCGCATCTTGGAGCAAGCGACCAAGGCGGCTTCAGCAGAGCCGGTGACGCAGAAGCTGGGCGCGTTTTACGGCGCATGCATGGACGAAGCGGCCGCGGACAAAGCAGGAGTGCAGCCGATTGTCGCGCTGCTCGAGCGAGCCGCTACGGTCAACGACGCCAAGAGCTTGTCCAGAGTCGTGACCGAGCTGCACGCCGTCGGCATCACCCCGCTGTTCGACACTTCACCCACGCAAGACGCAGACGACGCGACGCGCTGGATGGCGAACCTCGATCAGAGCGGCCTGGGTTTGCCAGACCGCGACTATTACCTGCGCCAAGACGAAGCCTCGCAGAAGTTGCTCGCGACCTATCGCGAGCACGTCGCCCGCATGCTGCAGCTCACTGGCATCCCAGAAAAGCGCGCAACAGCGGCGGCCGCGGACGTACTCGCGCTCGAGACGGAGATCGCCAAGATCTCGAAAACCAAAGTCGAGCGCCGCGACCCCAAGGCCATGTTCAATCGCCGGGACCGCGCGGGCGTCAAAAAGGCGCTGCCCGCGTTCGACTGGGACGGCTATTGGAAGGGCATCGGTTTTCCCGGGATCGAAAGCATCGCAGTCACCTCGCCGAAGTTCTTCGAAGGCCTGCAGGCGCTGATCACGAGCACCAAGCCCGCCGTCTGGCGCAGCTATTTGCAGTGGCATATCGTGCGCGACACCGCCTCGCTACTGTCGAAGCCGTTCGTGGACGAGCGATTCCGCATGCAACGAGCGCTGACCGGGCAGCCCGAGTTGCCTCCACGCTGGCGGCGTTGCGTGCGCGCAACCGACGAATCATTGGGTGATCTGCTGGCTCAGCCGTACGTCAAAGATCACTTCCCGGGTGACAGCAAGAACTCGGCAGAAACCATGGTGTCGGCGATCAGCGCCGCCATGGGCTCGGATCTCGACGGCTTGGATTGGATGGACGCGGAGACGCGCACGCGCGCGCATCAGAAGCTCGCCTCCCTGGCCTATCTGGTTGGCTACCCCGAAAAATGGAAGGCCTACGACTTTGCCGTGGATGCCAAGAGCTACGCGCAAAACGCGCTCCGTTCGCGCAACTACGAGCTCAAGCGCGCGCTGACGAAGGTCGGGAAAACCGTCGATCGCAGCGAGTGGCAGATGACGGCGCCCACCGTGAATGCCTATTACGATCCTCAGCGCAACCAGATGGTCTTCCCCGCAGGCATCATGCAGCCGCCATTTTATGGCATCAACCAGGCCTTGCCGGTAAACGCCGGCGCGATCGGCATGGTCGTTGGCCACGAGCTCACGCATGGCTTCGACGATGAAGGCTCGCAATTCGACGCCAAGGGCAACCTTGCCAGTTGGTGGACATCGGCCGCGAGCGACAAGTTCAAAGCCAAGATCTCGTGCGTAGAGAAGCAATACAGCGCGTACGAAGCCCTACCAGGCCTGCACTTGAACGGCGCGCTCACGCTGGGCGAAAACATCGCCGACAATGGTGGAATCAAGCTCGCGTTCGAGGCTTACCGCGCGCTCCGCAGTAGCTCGAAAGAAGAAATCGTGGCTGGCGGAATGAGCGAAGATCAGCAATTTTTCTTGGGCTTCGCGCAAAGTTGGTGCTCGGTCTACCGCCCGGACTTCGAGCGCATGGTCGTACAAACCAATCCGCACTCACCGCCGCGCTTCCGCGTGCGCGGTCCGCTCACGAACATGCCGCAATTCGGCGAAGCGTTCTCGTGCAAAGTTGGCTCGCCCATGCGCCCCAAGAACACCTGCTCGGTTTGGTAGTCCTCGTGACTCAGCGCTTCCCGCTCGGTGGCTTGCTCGCACCGAGGGTGAGGCCGCGGCTTTCGAGCAATGGTGCGATGTCGGGCGGGCCGCCGTAGAAGTCCTGGAACAATTTTGCAGGCTCTACCGTGCGGCCACGCGATAGGATTTTGGCGCGCAAGAGATCGCCACTTTCGCGTTTGAGGCCGCCGTGCGCGTGGACCCAGCTTTCGGTATCCCGCGCGAGCACATCACTCCAAAGGTAGGCGTAGTAGCCGGCTGCGTACCCGCTGGAGAAGACGTGTAAAAAGTAGGGGCTGTGATAGCGCGGGGGCACGGGCGCAAAATCGACGCCCGCGGCTTTGAGCGCAGCGGCCTCGAACGGCATCACCTGCTCGGCACTTTGGGGCAGCTTCTCCAAGTGCGCGGCGGGAACCTGATGCCAGGACTGATCCAGGATCGCCGCTGCGATGTATTCGCTGGTGACGAAGCCTTGGTTGAACTTGCGAGCCAGCAGCACCTGTTTCAGCAGTGCGGGCGGGATGGCTGCCCCGGTTTGGTAGTGCTTCGCATAGTTGGCGATCACGACCGGCTCATCCGCCCACATTTCGTTGTACTGCGACGGGAACTCCACGAAGTCAGGCGGAGTATTCGTGCCCGACAGGGACTGGTACTTCACATTGGAAAATAGCCCGTGCAGCGCGTGACCGAATTCGTGAAACAGGGTCGTCACCTCGTCGAAGGTGAGCAGAGTGGGCTGACCTTCCGCGGGCTTCGGGATGTTCAGGTGATTCGCAATCACTGGCTTCGTGCCCAATAGCGTCGATTGATCGACGTATGAGTTCATCCATGCGCCGCCTTGCTTGTTGTCGCGCGCGTAGTTGTCGCAGAAAAACAGGGCTAGCGGCGAGCCATCGTGATCGAAGATCTCGAACGCGCGTACGTCGGCACGGTAGAGCGGAAGGTCGTGGCGCTCTTTGAAGGTAATGCCGTAGAACTGCGTGGCGGCGTAGAACACGCCGTCGTTGAGTACGCGATTCAGCTCGAAGTAAGGCTTCACCTGCGCCTCGTCGTAGGCGAAGCGAGCTTGGCGGAGTTGTTCGGCGTAGAACGCCCAGTCCCAGGCCTCCAGCTTGAAGGGTGGAGCCTGCTGAGCCTTGGCCTCTCGGTCGATCAACGCCTGTAGGTCTGCGGCTTCACGCTTGGCTTTGGCGATGGCCGGCGGCGCCAGGTCGCCGAGCAGCTTGTTTACGGCCGCGGGGGTGCTGGCGGTCTCGTCCTCCAAAACGTACGCCGCGTAGTCGGAATAACCGAGCACCCTGGCCCGCTCCGCGCGCAGCCGCACGATCTGCAGGATCAGCGCCGTGTTGTCCGCGGCGCCGCCGTTGGCGCGGGCGATCGACGCGCGGTAAATCCTTTCGCGCAGCGCACGCTTCTTGAGCTGGGCGAGCGGCGGCTGGATCGTGGTATTTTGCAGAGTGATCAGCCATTTGCCGGTCAGATTGCGCGCCTGGGCGGCGGCCGCAGCGGCGCCGATTTGTTCGGCCGAAAAGCCATCGAGGTCGGCCACGTCGTCGACTACGACCGCGCCTGCCTGCGTGGCCTGCCGCACGTTCTGCTGGAACTGCGTAGTGAGCGACGACAGTTGTCCGTTGATCTGTCGTAAGCGCGCCTTGTCGGCGTCCGAGCAGTTTGCTCCGGCGCGCACGAACTGCAGATGTGTGCGCGCTAGGAGCTGCGCGGATTCTGGATCGAGGTGCAGGGCTTCACGGCGCTCGTACAGGGACTTGACGCGCACGAACAGCTTCGGGTCGAGATAGATGGCGTCTTGATGCTCCGATAGCTTGGGCGCAATGTCACGCGCGATGGTATCCAGTTCATCGTTGGTGTTCGCCCCCTGGAGATTGAAGAACACGCTCGAGACTCGATACAAGATCCGACCGGAGCGCTCCAGCGCGACGATCGTGTTGTCGAAGTTCGGCGTTGCCGCGTCGTTGGCGATCGCGGTGACCTGGGCGCGCTGCTCAACCATGCCGGCTTCGAAGGCTGGCCGGTAACTGGCATCGGTGATTCGGTCGAAGGGCGGCATTTCATACGGCAAGCTGCTCGGCCGCAGAAACGGATTGGCCTCGCCTGACGGCGACGGGGAGCCACCGGGCTGGGGCGCGGACGTAATTGCGGGGAGGACTGGCTTTTGCGGTGCGCTCACGCAAGCAGTTAAAACCAAAGCCAGCGCGACACCAATCAAACTCTGCGATGCTTTCATGACCCTCGGTGGCCGAAGCGAGCCCGTATTTCCGAGCGACGTCAATCTGGCCTCGGATTATGCTGACGCGCATGTCAGTGTCGAACTTTCGCGCGGCTTTCGCATGGGCTTTTCTCGTGCTGCTCACGGCCTGTGAGCCCAAGGCCACGGGCGAGCTCAGCCCGCCGGTCGCGCCGATTGCGAAGGCCCCGCTCGCGAGCAACTTCGCACGGCCCGCCGGCAGCGAGAGCGCCGACTTCAACCGCATTGGCCGGGTGGACTTCAATCGCCTAGCAGTCGAGCACGACCTACCCTTCTTCTGGCGAACGGACGCCAACTCGGACGGCACCTTGCAAGCAGAGGAGCTCGTGATCACTTGGAGCCATGCAGCCCCCGCTCGCGCGGAGTTCGTCGACGAACAGGCGCACTTCACGCCCGCCTTCAGTGCGCTCTACGAGCAGCTAGCGAAACCGGTCGCCACGAGCACGCTGCCTCCTGGAGAGCTCGTGCGTCGCAGGGCCGTGCTCCGCGAGCTAGCCCAAGGTCGACCGACGCTGATAGAGAGCGACTTTTCCAAGCAACCAGAGGCCGACAAGAAGCTGGTCGTGCATCTCATGCGCGTGGCCCGAACCATTGAACGAATCTACGCCAAGCAAAAGGGCAGCGCGGGGCTTTCGGCGCAGCTCGCCGCAGGCGACACCGCCAGCGCGGCCCTGTTCTTTCGCAACCAAGGTCCGGAGTGCGTGGCGCCCGCGACCGCAGCGGCGCCTGAATGCCACGCGCTGCCGGTCGCGACGAGATTGGTGTCCGGCCTCTATCCAGCGGAAATTCAAGCGGATCCGAAGTTCTGCGAGATGCTCGCCAGGCAACGGAACCAATCCGAACTGCTCGACCATTTCGCGGTCGTGATCAAAGGCGACACCCCCAATTCGTTCAAGGCGATCAAATACTCGAAGGCCTACCCGAGCGAGATGGGCTCGATCGCGAGCGAGCTGGAAGCTGCAGCAATCGATCTCGGCGCTGAAGAGCCAGCGCTGAGGACTTACCTGAGCGCCGCCGCCCAAGCCTTCCGTGACGACGATTGGGAGCGCGCGAATCGTGCTTGGGTGAAGATGGGCACGGATAACTCCAAGTATTATTTGCGAGTCGGGCCGGACGAAACCTACTTCGAGCCCTGCGCTTGGAAGGCGGGGTTTGCGCTGGCGTTCGCGCGCATCAATCCGGACTCGGTAGCCTGGCGCAACCGGCTCGAGCCGATCAAGCAAGAGCTAGAAAACGACCTCGCCCGGCTCGCGGGCAAGCCCTACCGAGCGCGCCAGGTAGGCTTCAAGCTGCCAGACTTCATCGATATCGTGCTCAACGCTGGCGATAACCGGGCGCCAATCGGGGCGACTGTGGGGCAATCACTGCCCAATTGGGGGGTCGTTGCCGAGACGGGCGGGCGCACGGTGGTGATGAGCAACCTGTACACGGACGACGACAGCCAAAAGGCGATGACCGACAAGATGAGCTCGTTGTACTGCGCGGCCAGCATCACGATCGCCGATCCGAAGCCATCGGTTCTGGGCGTCGTGCTGCACGAGGCCGCGCACAATCTCGGGCCGTCGCACGACTACAAGGTCGACGGCCGGGTCGATTCGGCGATCTTCGGTGGACCGTTGGCGGCCACGTTGGAAGAGATGAAAGCGCAAACTGCCGCGCTCTATTTGCCCGCGACCCTCGTCGACCGTCAGCTCATCGCGCAAGCACAAGCGGATACTTCCCGGTTGCAAGAGGTGGCGTGGATCTTTGGTCAGATCTCGCAAGGCATGTACGACCCGCACGGCAGACCGAAAAATTACGGCCAGCTGGCGGCCATTCAGCTGGGCAGTCTGACCGCGAGTGGGGCCGTGGAATGGAAGCCAAACGAGCTCGCGGCCAACGGCAGCGACAAAGGCTGCTACGATGTGCACCTCGACAAGTGGAACGCAGCCGCCACGCACCTCGCTCGCCACGTGCTGCAGATCAAAGGCCGCGGCGACAAGACCGCAGCGGAAGCACTGAAGAAGCAGTGGGTCGATGACGAAGGCGCCTTCAAGGAGCGCCGCGCCCTGATCGCCAGCCGTTGGCTGCGCTCGTCCCGATCGAGCTTCGTTTATTCGATCACCGGGCTGTGAAGCGCGGGAAATGCGAGCACGATAGCGGGCAGCAGCAGCGTCCGATCGGGCGGGGCGACCAATTGGGGCTACAAATACTCAGCCGCTTGCAGCAACGCGGCCCGCGCCTGAGCGCCGCTCGCCACCTTCTCGTGCGCGACGATCACGCGCACCAAGTTGGGTAGCTCGGCGTAGCGTTCGAAGTCGGCGCGCAAGGCCTTGTTGTCTTTGATGAACACCATCTTGGCCAAGCGCGACACGCGCGGGCCTGGCGCGGAGCCGAGCACGGTCGTAAACAGGAATCCGAGTGGATCGCGCTTACGGTCCATGTTGAACATGCAGTCGTTCAAGATCACGCTCACGCCGTCACTGGATTGCACGATCAGTGAGCCCTCGCTCTCGCCGACGCCGTTCAGAGTCTCGAGACGAAGCGTGTCGTCGTGCGGAAACTCTTCGTATACGCCGTCGACCTGCACGACCTGTTGGACTCGCTCGCGAGAACCCTTGGGAGTGAATACACGCAGCGCGGGATAGCGCTGTTTGTATGCCGGCGCGTCCAGACGATGCCCCCCGTTCGGCACAATCAAGAACGCCGGACTACCGAACTGCTCGAGTTTGGCCATCTGCGCGGGGTCCAGCGCAACCCCGTTGTGGATCACCAGCCTTGCGTCATTCAAGCGCACGACGACCATGCAACGCTTCAGCGACATGCCAGGCAACGAGCCCTGTGCCCAGAGCAAGTTGTCCGCGAGTGTCAGCAGCGGGCCGTGCGCGCGTACTTTCCACTCCCCGAGTGCTTTTGCCATAGCGCCAGTAGAGCCAGGTTTTTACTGAGCGGCAAGGGCTCGGCGCGCACGCGCACTCGACCCACGGCAAGCGGCTTGCTAATGCTGCCTGCCATGGACAAGCCGAAGCGAGTGTTGGAGTGCGTGGCGTTTGTGTGGTTGGCCGCGTTCGTCGGCTGCTCTTCACCAGTCAAGGCGCCGGTCGAGGCCCAGGCACCGCCGGAACCTGCACCTGCGGCGAGCGCGACGCCTGCAGTGAGCGCGACGCCTGCAGTGAGCGCCACACCTGCAATGAGCGCCACACCTGCGACAGCAACCACCGCCAAAATGTGCGGTGGCATCGCTGGCATTCAGTGCCCCGAAAAGCAATTCTGCTCGTTCCCACTTTCGGCGAAGTGCGGCGCGGGGGACATGGCCGGCACCTGCCAGCCGATCCCCGAGTTGTGCACCATGGAGTTCGCGCCCGTGTGCGGCTGCGACGGCAAGACGTACGCCACCGCCTGCGTCGCTAGCCGAAGCGGAATCTCTGTAGCCAAGACGAGCGCGTGCGCGGGAGACAGCGGCTCTGGCATTGCTGAGGGCAAGACCTGCGGCACGCGCGGCGTGCCCGGTGACTGCTCGGAAGGCTTGTATTGCGCCTACCGCTCGCAGTGCGGCGCGACGGACGCCGGTGGAACCTGCACCAAGAAACCGCAAGCCTGTACGCGCGAATACCTACCGGTGTGCGGCTGCGACAACCGAACCTATTCCAACAAATGTGAAGCCGCCCACGCTGGCGCGAGCGTTGCGGCGACCGGTGAGTGCAAGGCGAGCAAAACGAAATGAACCTCAGCCAACGGCGGGGAGCATTGGCGTGACGCCTTTGTGCTAGCGTCCGCCACGGCTATGTCTGAAAACTCCGCTGACCGCGCACCGAGTGCGTTTCGTCCCGTCCCGCGAACTGGCGTCATCTACGTCACCTCGGAGGCCACACGCGCGGGCTTCCGTTCGGAAGATCCAGAGTGGTGCAATCTGGGTCAAGGGCAACCCGAAACGGGCCCGCTGCCCGGCGCGCCCCCGCGCATCACCCAGCTGGACATCACGCTCAACGACCAGGAATACGCGCCCGTCGCCGGCCTGTGGGAAGTGCGCGAAGCCGTCGCCAGCATGTACAACAACCTGTTCCGGCGCGGCATGCCTTCGCAGTACAGCGCCGAGAACGTGGCCGTATGTGGCGGTGGCCGCGTGTCCATCATGCGCGCGTGTGCCGCAATCGGGCAGATTCATTTGGGCCACTTCTTGCCCGACTACACTGCCTACGAAGAGCTGCTCGACATCTTCCGTCGCTTCACCCCGATCCCCATTTTGCTCGATCCCGAGCACGGTTATGATTTTTCGCTGGACGCTCTGCGCCGCGAAATTTCTGGGCGCGGTCTGGGCGCGCTATTGCTGTCGAATCCGTGTAACCCCACGGGCAAGGCCATCACCGGCCCCGAGCTCGAGTCCTGGGTGTCGACCGCACGCCATCTCGACTGCACGCTGCTCTTGGACGAGTTCTATTCGCACTACTTGTGGAAAGAAGGACCGTCCTTGTTCAGCGCCGCGCAATACGTGGAGGACGTCGAGCGAGATCCGGTCGTGATCTTCGACGGCTTGACCAAGAATTGGCGCTACCCCGGTTGGCGCGTCAGCTGGACAGTCGGGCCAAGCAAGGTGATCGAGTCGCTCGCCAGTGCGGGCTCCTTTTTGGATGGCGGCGGCTCGCGGCCCATGCAAACCGCAGCCCTCTCGGTGCTCTCGGCCGAGCACGCGCGCGCAGAAGCAGAAGCCATCCGGACCACCTTCCGTCGCAAGCGCAACCGCATGCTCGACGGTTTGCGTGCGCTCGGCATTCGCTTCGAGCGGGAGCCCGAGGGCACATTCTACTGCTGGGGGAATCTGTCGAACCTGCCCGCCTCGATCAACACCGGTGATGCGCTGTTCCGCGCAGCCCTGAAGCACAAGGTGATCACCGTCCCCGGCCATTTCTTCGACGTGGATCCGGGCCAGCGTCGCGGCAGTCGCGCGTCGCGCTTCCTGCACCACGCGCGCTTCTCATTCGGGCCGAGCGAAGCCACGATCGACGACGCAATCGCGCGCTTGGGTCGAGTCGTCCGCGAGGCCGGCGCGTAACGAGCTTCTCGGTAGGCCCGACCAATCACGCAAACTCGAAACGCGTGTTTCCAAGAACGAAACACGTCGCCGTCTCAGCTGCTCCTAGACGAGACGGCCTATTCTGATAAACGCCGGCTTTTTCGAGCATTTCGTCGAAGAGGCGGCGTCTATCGGCGTTGGCATACGCCCTGCACTAGGGATGTCTGCCTGGCGACGCCCGGGCGCCCCCCTCCGCCTGAAGATCGCGTCGCCGGCTCCTACCAACCGGCGGCTCGGAGTGCCTCCCCTCGCTCCGGGCCGCTGTCCTACTTCGTACGAGCGGCTCAGAGTTTTCCCCCTGACTCCGAGTCGCTCCTCCTCATCTACCCAGCGCGGCCAGAGTCCCCTCCTCGGCCGCGCTGCCCTTTTGTCTGTGCAAGCCGCGTCCAATTCCGAAAAACTCAGCGCGACCCGAGCTGCGATGCTGGATCGCGATCGCCCACTCTCGCTGGGCCCGTTCTGCAATTCGAATCGGCAGCTACCCGCTGACCAGCACCCCGTTGCGGAAATCTTCGTATGCCTGGTCGAGTTCGGCTTGAGTGTTCATCACGAACGGCCCGCGACGCGCCACGCTCTCGCCGATCTTCTGGCCCGCGACGATCAATACACGCGCTCCGCCGCTGGAGGCGCGCAGGGTCAGCACCCGCCCCGGCCCGAACACCGCAATCTGCCCCGCACCCGCCGCCCGGCGCGCCTCGCCCAGCTGCGCATGGCCCTCGAGCACGTATGCAAACAAGGTGTGCTCCCGCGGCAACTCGTGCTCGAACGTGCCGCCCGCCGGTAAACGCAGATCGAGCAACGTGGGCGCCACGCTGATGCCGTCCACCGGCCCGTGCTCGCTACCCAGGGTGCCTGCGACCAGCCGGACCGGTGCACCCTTGACGCTGAGCTCCGGGATGCGATCGGGTGCTACGTTTTGATAGCGTGGTTTGGTCAGCTTCTGCGCGGCCGGCAGATTGACCCACAGCTGTAGTCCCCAAAACACGTTGCCATCCGGATTCGGCATCTCGGAGTGCACGATGCCGTGTCCGGCAGTCATCCATTGTGCGCTGCCGGCGACCAACTGCCCACCTTGCCCCAAACTGTCCCGGTGCTCCATGTAGCCACGGATCATGTAAGTGACGGTCTCGAAGCCGCGATGCGGATGCGTCGGGAAGCCTTTGACGTAGTCCTCCACTCGATCGCTGTGGATCTCGTCCAATAGCAAGAATGGGTCGAGCGCTGGCAACGCGCGCGCGCCCAGACTCCGTCGCAAGCTCACGCCCGCGCCCTCCATCGTGGGCGTGGAATCGAGCACGAACGAAACTCCGCGCACGTCACGCGCGGGATTTGCGGCGGGAGCCGGAGGCGCGGCGTTCTCCGCCGAGCGACAACCGAGAGTAGCGAGCGCCGCCCCGGGTAACAGCAACGCACCCGACCTGAGGACATCACGACGTGAACTAATTCGACTCATCTCTACCGAGCGTAGCGCAGGCGCGGTTGAATTCACTTTGTGTGACGGAAAATATGTCCGGAGGGCACGCATGCTCCGCGCTGTCAGACGCGAAACGAGTGTCGCTTTTTATCGACAGCGCAAGTTGGTGCTCCTGTGGTGCACACGCGATCTGAGGGGCTCAACCAACAAGGAGCTAGACAATTTGCATCAAGGACCGTTTGCATCGAATGGCACGTTGCCTTCGCATAATGCAGAGTACCGTGGTAGGTAAGAGTCCTCCCTTTGCGTGCTTCATGCGCTGGAGTAAGGTGCCATGGCGATCCGAAATTCCATTATTCGTTCTTCTACGTCTCTCTTGTCGGTAGCAGCGCTGGCGCTCTGGTCCGGCTGCGCCACGGATCAAAACCCACCCTCAGGGTCGGCCGGAGCACCTGGCTCAGCGGGCAACCCCGGCATGCCCACCGCAGGCTCTCCCACGACGCCCGGCGCGGGCAGCCCCGGGAACCCGGCAGGAGGAGCCCCCGGAATAGCGGGCTCCGGCAATGGCACTGCCGGCAGCCCGACTGCCGGTGCCCCCCCAGCCGGCGCTGGCGCGGGTTCTATGGCTGGCGCGGGTTCTCTGGCTGGTGCAGCGGGGAGCGCGGGCGGTGTTTCAAACCCCACCGGCACCTACAATCCTGACTTCGTAGAATTTTACGGCAAGGATTGTGTGGTCAGCGACCCCGCCGCAGTCGACAACGCGAAGCTTCCAGACCTGTTCAAGTCCTTCGACGGCACGCGCATCAGCAAGAAATCCGACTGGAAGTGCCGCCGCGCCGAGCTCAAGAAAGCCGTCGAAAAGTTCATTCACGGCGAGAAGCCGGGCCGGCCGGACACCGTCACCGGTACCGTGTCAGCGACCGAGATCAAAGTGCACGTGGAGCACGGCGGCAAAACCATCGACTTCAAGGTTTCCGTCAGCAGGCCTACGGGCGTCACCGGCGCCGTGCCTGCCATTATCGGACTCGGCGGCGGCAACCTAGACAAAGCCCTCGTCTCGGCGGAAGGCGTTGCCAGCATCAATTACGACAACTACGCCTTGGCCAGCGAAACCAGCAGGTCCGGCCTGTTCACGACCATTTACGGCAGCACCGGCGCCAGTGCTCAGGTCGCTTGGGCCTGGGGTGTGAGCCGCATCATCGACGTGCTGGTCGATGAGAAGAAGGCAGGCCGGAACGACTTCATCGATCCCACCGCGATCGGCGTTACCGGTTGTTCCCGGTTGGGTAAGGGCGCATTCACGATCGGTGCGTTCGACGAACGCATCGCGCTCGGTATTCCACACGAATCCGGCACCGGCGGCGTCTCCGCTTTCCGAGTCGTGAATACCAACCCATCGGGCCCGAACGGCAAATCAGCCCAAACCCTGGACTCCGCATGGACCGAAGCGCAGGGCTGGTTTGGAACCGCCTTCGGCAGCAATCGCTCCAAGGTCAATACCATCCCCGCTGACACGCACTCGCTGGTCGCCATGTACGCCCCCCGCGGCTTGCTGGTCCTCGACAATTCACGCATTGGTGAGTTGTGTGCGACCTGCCAACACGCGGCCACCGCTTCGGCGGCCGAAGTGTACAAAGCGCTCGGCGTCGGAAAGAACATCGAATACAACGGCGGAAACGCCGCTGATCCGCACATGCATTGCAGCTTCTACGCAGCGAGCCAAGGCGAGCCACTGAAGCGCGCGATTCGCGCGTTCCTCACCCGCAAGGGCGTGCCTGACGGTCGAATCGAACCGGCCAAGGTCGCCACTGCGGATCTGACCAAGTGGATTGACGGTACCACCCCCACGTTGGAGTGACGATTGACGACTGACGCTGTCCTGCGCGCTCCCCGGACGCGCAGGCGGCGTGGCGTCGAGTGACTCAGTGCACGATCTCGGCGCAGCTGTCGGCCACCGTCAAATCGAGCTTCAGATCCGACGGTAGCAGAGCGCCGGAGCTCACTACGAGCAAGTTGCGCTCGCGATCGTAGCTGATATCCGAGGCCGGGATCAGGCGGCTTTTGCCGTCGATGTCGATGGCATAAACGGCCTCGAGTTGCTCGTCACTGGCCAGCCTGAGCGGGAATTCGTTCTGCACGAGGTGGCGCGCGAAAGTCTGAATGCGCTGCAACGCAGGCGCGTAGTCGCTGCACAAGGGGAACACATCACTGCTGCTCGTGGCGAGTGCTTTGAGCGCTGTGCCGTAGCTCTGACCCGCGTTTACCGGGCAAGGGAAGGCCGGATCGAGCACGATGCTTTCCACGAAGTACTCGCTCTTGCCGAAGATCGCGTCCGCGCGGCTGCGAAAGTGCTCCCCCATGTCGGCGAGCGTCGGCACATCCACCAGCTTCGTGATGGTCTCTTTGTTGAGGAAGCGCGGAGTCGTCCCCAACTTGAGTCCGCCAGCCTTGCACTCCTTGAACGGGCCGTCCCCGTTGTTCGTGCGCTGGCAGTACTCGGGGAAATTGGCATAGCTCACGCCTTTTTCAGTGAAGGCCGTGGTGCACAGATCGGGACTCGCGCTCGGACGATCGAGCATGCAGAAATAGCCACTCCCTGCCGTGCACGTCGCTTGGCAATTCTCCGGTACGTGGTCGCCCTTGCAAAACAGCCCGGCGAGCTGGAGTTCCGGCGCGCCACAGCTGGCAACGCTACCGGGAGTACAAATGGGGCCGTCGCTCGAGCTGGTCGATTGTCGGGTCGCGTTCTCCGGGTGGTGGACGCCCTGATCGTCTACGGGCACGCAGTCGTAGTCGACTGACTGGCTCGGGTGCAGGTACAACGCTTCGAAGCGATAGAGATCGCAATTCTCCGTGCAATCCGTGTCACTTTTGCCGTCTTCGTATTCTTTGTAGGAGTACGAGAGCAAGCAGTCCTCCGGCTTCGATCGATCGTCCTCGTCCGACAAGAGCACGAACACGGCGTGCTTCGGGAGCTTGCTGGGATTTTGGGCGATGTAGCGATTGAGCGTGCAAATGGGCTGCTCGATCTGCGCTCCATCCGAGCCGAGCGCCAAAATGCCGTCGGCGATCTTCTGCTGCTGTTCGGCAATTTGGGCGCCGGTCATGTCGGGCGTGATGGCGGCGATCGGCAGGGGCATTTGAAATTCCCAGCCGCCCTCGATGCTGAGTCCTTTGCTTCGAAATTCGTCGCGCTTGGCGCAGTCGATCGCCGCGCCCTTCACATCCCTGCACACCTGGCTGTACTCGGTGATGGCGTGCGAGTAAGGCTTGTTGGTCACTGGATCACGCCAGACGACCAGCGGCCAGCCTTGGGAATCCGCGGCTTCGCTGGACGCGCCGTACTGCGTGGGAGTCAGCACGAAGAAGCGAACTTCTTGTCCGTGCGCGTAGGAGAGCAGATTCTTGAGCCCGGCACTCAGACTATCCCGCGACCAGCTCAAGCTGCCGGAATGGTCCGCGACGATCACGACATCGAACGGCTCAGGGCGCTCGATGGCTAGCGCCGAGATCGTTTCGACCCGAGTGCATTTGGGACCACCGCCTCCATGGCCACTCTGCGATACGTCCAAGCCACTTCCGCCGGAGTTGCCCGCAAACCCAACGTCCCCGGAGATCCCACTCTGGTCCGGCGAACCGCAGCCGAGTACCAGCGCCCCTAAACACGCTCCCACGAACTTTCGCATCACTCCCAGGGTAGTGCGTGTCCGCAGTCGATGTTGGAAACATTTTCTTCGCGCTCTGTTTTGGCCGTTTCTTGACGGACGGGCCGGTGTTCGACACCGCGGGGGCGATCGGTCCGTTCTGCGAGCTCGGCGTTTACTAGTCCCGTTATTGGTGGGAAGCGGGGCCGGAATGGCGGACGTCCTGGCCTTTGACCATGAACACCACCATTTCCGCGATATTGGTAGCGTGATCGGCCAAACGCTCCAGGGACTTTCCAATCGACAGCAGACGTGTGGATTCGAATACCACGTTCGGGTTCGACATCATGCGCGGCAATAGTTCGGGATAGAGCTGGGCGTAGTAGGCATCCACCGCTTTATCGCGCTCGATCACTTGGTTGGCCTTCACCGCGTCGCCCGCGACGAACGCATCCAACGCGTCGTGTACCATGGCTTGTGCGACGTCTGCGATACGCGGGATGGGATCGTGCGGACTCTCGCTACGCTCCGCGCCGAGCTCGGCAACGCGTTCGCAGATGTTGACACCTAGATCGCCAATTCGCTCCAGATCGGTGACCAGCTTGAGCGTAGTGGTGATGAAGCGCAGATCGGACGCCACCGGCTGGCGGCGCGCTAAAATCTGAATCGCCGCTTCGTCGATTTCCAGCTCCAAGTGATCGATGGTGCTGTCGAGCTCGATCGTACCGCGCGCCAGCAGCACGTTACGGTCGACGTAAGCCCTCATTGCCAGCGCGAGCACCTCTTCCACGTGCGCGCCCATGAGCAGGACGCGCTCGCGCAAGCTAGCGAGTTCGCCTTCGTATTCTCGGTCGATGTGCCGGCGGTCCATTTCGTTCCCTCAACCGAAGCGGCCCGTGATGTAATCTTCAGTCCGCTGTTCTTTGGGGCGGGTGAAGATCACGTCCGTGCGATCGTGCTCGATTAGCTTACCCAGATAGAAGAATGCCGTAAAATTCGCCACTCGCGCGGCTTGCTGCATGTTGTGAGTGACGATCACGATCGTGTACGACTTCCGGAGCTCGTGAATCAACTCTTCCACACGAGCGGTAGCGATCGGATCGAGCGCGGAGCACGGTTCGTCCATGAGCAGGACTTCCGGCTCGAGCGCCAGCGAGCGTGCGATGCACAGACGCTGCTGCTGACCGCCCGAGAGCCCAGTGCCGGCGCGACCGAGGATATCCTTCACTTCGTCCCAAAGCGCCACGCGCTGCAGCATCTTCTCCACCACCGCGTCGGGATCGTCCGGCCGCTCACCGTTCAGTCGAAGACCTGCCAACACGTTGTCACGGATCGACATGGTCGGGAACGGGTTCGGCTTCTGGAAAACCATGCCGACTCGGCGCCGCACCCGGACGGCGTCGACATCCCCTTGGTAGATGTCTTGCTTGTCGAGCAGCACCTGGCCCGTGGCGCGCGCTCCCGGCACGACCTCGTGCATCCGATTCAGGCAGCGCACGAAGGTGGACTTTCCGCAACCCGATGGGCCGATCACCGCCGTGACCTGCCTCTCGGCAATTTTGAGGCTAATTCCTTTGAGCACCTCGGCCTTGCCAAAGTACGCGTGCAAATCTTCGGTGCGCATTTTTGGCACCAACGTGCTGACCGACACTTCGTCCCAGCGAGACTTGTCCTCGCCCGGCGAGCCCTCGTTGCGAGAGCTTCTTCTGGCAACAGATTTCGAGGTCATGCTTTGCGATCCAACGGTCATCGTGCACCCACGCGGTTCTGCACCAACAGGCGCGCGGAAACATTGAGCAGCAATACCAAGAGCAACAACACCAACGCCGCGGCCCACGCCTGACGATGCCACTCCTCGTACGGAGACACCGCGTAGTTGTAGATGTTCACCGGCAACGAGGCGGTCGGCTCGTTCAAGCCGCTGCTCCAAAATGGATTGCTGAAAGCGGTGAACAAGAGCGGTGCGGTTTCGCCCGCTACCCGCGCCACGGCCAACATCACGCCGGTGGCGATACCGGGCGCGGCCGTGCGCAGCATGACCCGCAAGGTGGCCCGCCATTTGGGCAGGCCGAGGCCGAGCGCCGCTTCGCGGAGCGACTCGGGCACCAGCTTGAGCAGTTCTTCGGTCGTGCGCGTGACCGTAGGCAGCATCAGCAAGCCCAGCGCAACGCCACCGGCGAACGCCGAAAAGTGCTTGGTTTGCAGCACGACCAACGAATAGACGAAGATGCCCACGGTGATCGAGGGCACGCCGGACATCACGTCTGCGCTGAAGCGGACCAACTTTCCGAAGCGCGAATCGCCGAACTCCGCCAAATAGACGCCCGCCAGCACGCCCGGGGGGATCCCGAACACACACGCCAGAAATATCAGCTTGAGCGTGCCCAGCAGGGCATTGGCCATGCCGCCGCCACTCTCGCCTACCGGCTTCGGCAACTCGGTGAAAAACGCCAGGTTGATGCCGCCGATCCCACGCGAGGCCACGTAATACAGCACGCTGACCAGGGGGACGAGCGCGATCAGCGCGGCGGCCACGCACGCGGAACGCACGGCGATGTCGGTCAGCTTACGGCGCGCGTAGCTCTTCGGCATCACAGGCTCCCGCCTTGGGGTAGTCGACCTACGCGCCAGACCAAGAGCCGCGCCACGATGTTGAGCAGCACCGTGACCACGAACAAGAGCAGCCCAATCTCGGCCAGCGCCGACAGATAGAGGCTGCCGGTGGCCTCGCTGAACTCGTTGGCGATCACGCTAGCCATGGTGTACGAGGGCGCAAACAAGGACAGGCTGATTTCACTGCGGTTGCCGATCACCATGGTGATCGCCATGGTTTCGCCCAAGGCCCGACCCAAGCCGAGGATCGTCGCGCCGACCAAGCCGGAGCGCGCATACGGCAGCACCGCGACGCGCACGGCTTCCCAGGGCGTGGCGCCCAATCCGAGCGCTCCCTCACGCAGCGCACTGGGCACCGCACGTAGCACTTCACGGCTTACCGACGAGATCGTCGGCGTGATCATGATGGCCAAGATGATGCCGCCCGCAAGCATGCCGAAGCCGCGCTGTTGACCTTGAAAAAACGGCAAAAAACCCAGCGTTCGGGCCAGAAAAGGCTCCACGGTGGTGCGTAACCAGGGGGCCAGAGCAAAGATCCCCCACAGCCCGTAGACCACGCTCGGCACCGCGGCCAACAGCTCCACTAAAAAGCCGACCGGGCCACGCAGCCAGGCGGGCGCCAGTTCAGACAGGAAGATGGCGACGCCGAGTGAGATCGGCACGGCGAAGAACAGCGCCAAGAGCGAGGACGCGATCGTGCCATAGATGAACGGCAAGGCACCGTACACATCCCGAACCGGATCCCAGACCCGCGAGCTGACGAAACCCAGGCCGAACCGGCTCAGCGACTCTGCCGAGCCGTGTAGCATAGCGGCGGCCATGGCTAGCAGTGCAGCGATCACCAATGCTGCGAGCAATGCCGTCGACCGGCGGAACAGGAAGTCTCCCCAGTTCACCTCGCGTCCGAAGCGGGTCAGTATCCTCGAGCGGGGGCGGACCAGTGGCGAAACTTGCTGGCTGAGGGACATCGCGCTCAGGCTCCGGACAGGAGCTTCTTTTCACCGGAGCGCAGCTCTTTGAGGCGAGCCTCGACCTTGCTCAAAACCTTCACCGGGATCGGCGCATAGTCCAAATCCTTCGCGAACTTCTGACCCTCGTGCAGGCCCCACCAGACATACTTGGCCAGTGCCTCGCCCTTGACCGCGTCTTTGGCGTCCTCGTAGAGCAGCAGGTAGCTGTAGCTGGTGATCGGATAGACCGCTTCGCCGTCGGCGTTGGAGAGCGAGACGAACAGCTCATTGGGCACCTCGACTGCGTCAGCCGCGGCGGACATGGCCTCGATGCTGGGAGCCACGAATTTCCCGGCTTTATTCTTCAACTCGGCCATCGGCAACTTATTCTGCGAGGCGTACGCGCGCTCGATGTAGCCGATCGTGTAGGGGGTGGTCTTCACCTGACCGGTGACGCCCTCGTTACCCTTGGCGCCGAGCCCAGTTGGCCAGTTCACGACTTTGCCGACGCCGACCTTCTCCTTCCACTCGGGGCTGATCTTGCCCAGATAGTCCGTGAAGACCGCGGTGGTGCCGCTGCCGTCCGTGCGATACACGACCGAGATGTCTTGCGCAGGCAGCTTGGCATCCGCGTTGTCGGCCTTGATCTTGGGGTCGTTCCACTTCTTGATCTTGCCCGCGTAGATATCCACCAGCACTTCCGGGGCAAGCTTCAGCGCGCCCGTCACTTCCGGCACGTTGTAGGCCACGACCACCGCGCCAATCGTGGCCGGAATGTGAAACAACTTGCCGGTCGCTTGCTTGGCTTCGTCGTCCTTCATCGGCGCGTCGGTCGCGCCAAAGTCGACCGTGCCTGCGGTGATCTGCCGGATGCCACCGCCGGAGCCGATGGATTGGTAGTTGATCTTCACGTTCGGATTGAGCTTGTTGTATTCCGAGATCCACTTCGAATAGAGCGGATACGGGAAGGTGGCACCGGCGCCGGTCAGGCTGATGGCCTCGTCCTTCTTCACTACTGGCGCCGGGCCTCCGGCGGGGGCAGGAGCCGATTGGTTGCCCTTGCAAGCGACTAGGGTAACGAGCAGACCAACGAGCAGATCTCTACGTGCAAACATTGCGGGTTCACTACCAGGCAGGCGCCCCCGTTGCGCTACGCCCAAGCAACAGGTTTGTGACAGTTGCGTGTCACGCGCATTCTCGGCAGTCCGCTTGCGGGGCTAAATGTCAGGAACTGTTGCTCTTTCGCCGCGTCACGAAAGCGCCCCGTTCAGAAAATGCCGCCCACGTTGAGTAGGCCTCCCTGCTCGCCGTGATGGGAATTGAGCGGGTTGAAGCCAACCCAGATGCGGCGCTGCTTGATGTCGTCCGTGCGATGCAAGTGCGGCACGACCAGGCCGATCCCGGCCCCGGCGATGCTGCCAGCGATGACGTCCGTCGGGAAATGCTGACCTGCGCGGACACGCTCGATTGAGACGAAGGTGGTCAGCCCCACGCCCATCGCCAGCGTGATCCAGGGTCGCGCCGTGCGCGGGGCGCGGGCGAAGGCCAGGTACGTAGCAGTAGCGCTGACGGTCGCGGTGATCGCCGCGTGGCTCGAGAAGAACGACAGCGCGCTGTCGGTGTTGTTGTTGGCGTAGTCCGGATCGTCCTTGTGAGCATCCGCCTCGATGTAGGCTATCGGCCGCGGGCGACGCACCGCAATCTTGACGACGTTGGTCATGGCCAAAGTGAAAGACAGGGCCTCGGCATACATGAAGGCGTCGGCCACGCCCGTCTGCACGCTCTTCTCACGCACACCGCTCAGGACTGGATCGATCACCGCATAAGCGAGCGCGACGATGACAGCGGCCGACGAAGTAGTGCCGGCGCTGGGAGTGGGCTGCCTGGTCACGGCAAAGCGATCGATGCCGATCAAATTCGAGGTGTTGAAGTTCGGCGCGATCTGCTGCGGCCGAATTTCACCGGTGGAGTTGATCAGCTCGAGCGTGCCAGCAAAGCCGAGCGAGACCGCGATCATCGCGCTGTCGGCGACCGGATCGATGTCGAACGTGGTACGCCCTGGTGGCGCGGGCTCGGACTGTTTGGGATCGAGCGACACCTTGCGCTCCGGAGCCTTGCTGGGCACGACTTCAGCCGTGGCCTTGTCCTCCGCGCGCGCGGCTCGCGGAGCGATCGCCAGTGCGCCGAGCGCAGCGATGAAGGCCTGGGCCCGGCCACGGAATGTCCACATTGGACCCGCAAATTCGCCGGGAGAGAGGCACCCTGTCAACGAGCGAGTTCGAAGAGCGAGTTTGAGAGCGTCATTTCAACCGGTCGGCCAATGCCACGCGGCCGCGATAGCTCGAGCGCTGGAACAACCTCGGAAGTCAGCAGCGCGGCAGCCGCACTTCGAAGCGAGTGCCCTGTTCCGGCGCCGAGCTGACACGAACTTCCCCGCCGTGTGCGTGCACGATCTGCTGCACGATGTACAGGCCGAGGCCCAGGCCCTCGGCGCGCGTTCGGCGACCGACACCGGGCTGAAATGGTTCGAACAAGCGCGGCATCAGATCGGCGGGGATCTGGCCACCGTTGTGAACGGAAGCAACGACTTCGCTCTCGTTGCCCGTGAGCGTAACCGTGATCGGCTCGGTCACCGAGCCGTGTCGCAGAGCGTTACCAATCAGATTGGAGAGCACCTGACCGAGACGCCCCACGTCCCAATCTCCCTTCATGTCGCCCGACACGAGGACATCGATCTGACGACTTGGGTTCGTGGCCTCGAACTCTGCCACCGTCTTCCTGGTCACCGCCTCGAGATCGAGCGGTTTGCGCTCGATCGGGATGCCACCGCCCAAGCGCGCACGCGACAAGTCGAACAGCTCTTCGATGATGTGCAGCATGCGCGTGCCGCTGGATTGCAGTCGCTCCACGCACTTTTTCAAGTGCGGATCGCTGGAGTCGGAAAGCAGCGAAGTCGTCATCAGCACGACGTTCAGCGGGTTTCGCAGATCGTGCCCCACGACGGCCATCAGCTCTTCGTTCAAGCGTAAGGTCTCCGCCAGATCTTGCCTTTGGCGGTGAAGTTGGAAGAACGTCTCGGTCTTGTGACGCAGGATCTGGGGCTCGAGCGGCTTGAACAGGAAATCCACCGCGCCCGCATCGTAGCCTTTGAACATGCGGTGGCGCTCTTGCATGCCAGCCGTCACGAAGATGATCGGAACGTGGCGAGTACGCTCCGCGCCACGCATCAGCTCGGCCAGCTCGAAGCCGTCCATCTCTGGCATTTGCACGTCGATCAGCGCCAGAGCAAACTCGTGCTCGAGCATCAACTCGAGTGCTTCGCGACCGGATCTGGCCTTGAGTAGCTGGAGGTCGTCACGCCGCAGCAAGGCTTCGAGCACCAGTAGATTCTCCTCCAGGTCGTCGACCAGCAAGAACTTCACGGGCGTGCGGGATTTGTTCATGGCGCCACTCCAGTCGCTAGCCGAACCAGCTGCGCGATTTCAGGCAGGCTGGCGATGATCTGCGGGTTTGCTTGGGATATGGCTGCCTCGGGCATTTGTCTACTGTGAGCCGAGTTCGGATCTTGGACGATCAAAAGGCCACCTCGGCGGCGAACCGAACTCGCCCCTCGCGCGCCATCGTCGTTTGCGCCGGTCAGCACGATACAACAGAGCGCTTGGCCAAAGACATCGGCGGCGGACTCGAACAGCACGTCGATCGAAGGACGTGAGAAGTTCACGGGCAGATCGGTGGAAAATGCAAAGCTGCGATCGGCCTCGAAGAGCAGGTGGTAGTTCGGAGGTGCAAACCAGATGGTGCCAGCGTCAATCGGCTGTTTGTCGTCTGGTTCCCTGACCCGCGCCTGGCAGCGCGAGCTAAAGAGCTCGACCAGCAAGCTGGGTCGGTTGGGTGGTAGGTGCACAACGACCACGATTGGGACGTGCGCCGCCTGGGGCACCGTCGGCAAGAGCTGGTTCAGCGCGTCGACCGCGCCCGCAGAAGCACCCAGAACGATCGCTTCGCAAGCCAGCAAATGTTCTTGCAGGTTCGGGGCTAACATCGCTGAAACCACCGTTCTGTGGCCACGAAATCGCGAAACGACGCCGAATGCTGGGAGAACATCAAGCTCTCTTTCGAGCCCAAGCCCAGGAAGCCCCGCCGGCACAGCGAGTCCTTCATCAAGCCCAGAGCCCGGTTTTGCAGCGAGCGATCGAAGTAGATCAGCACGTTGCGACAGGAGACGAGCTGCACTTCCGCAAATACACTGTCCGTGGCCAGGCTGTGGTCGGAAAAGACGACGTTCTTGCGTAGGCTGCGGTCGAAGGCCGCCGAGCCGTAGGCCGCCGTGTAGTGCTCGGAGAGAGAACACTTGCTGCCCGAGAGTTGGTGATTCTCGGTGAAGGCTTGCAGCCGTTCGAGCGGATACAGTCCCTGCTCGGCCTTGTGAAGGGCTTCCGGATTGATGTCCGTGGCGTACAGCGTGGAGCGATCGAGTAAGCCTTCTTCACGCAGCAGGATCGCGATCGAATACAATTCTTCTCCCGTGCTGCAGCCGGCCACCCAAACGCGAATCGACGGATAGGTGCGGAGCTCGGGTACGACCTGCTCGCGCAAGGCGCGGAAGAAGCTCGGATCTCGAAACATGTCGCTTACGCCCACCGTCAAGAACTGCAACAGGCGACTGAAGGCCTGCGGATCGCGCAGCACCTTCTCTTGCAGCACGGGCAGCGTCTCCGCGTTCATTTGCAGCTTGGCCACGCTCAAACGGCGTTTGATGGAAGCCGCTGAATAGCTACGAAAGTCGTAGTGATATCGCTGGTAGATGGCGTCCAGCAGCAGGCGTATGTCGAGTTCTTCCGGCATCTTCACGGCTACTTCTTGTGAAGCCACACTCGCACCAGCGAGAGTAGGATCTCTACGTTCAGCGGTTTGGCCACATAGTCGTTGGCCCCGGCTTTGATGCACAGTTCTCGATCGTCGCTCATGGCCTTGGCCGTGAGAGCAATGATCGGCACCTTGCTGAAGCGCTCGCCGCGCCTCCGAATTCGGCGCATGGCCTCCAGCCCATCCATCTCCGGCATCATGATGTCCATCAACACCAGGTCGATTTCCGGCGTGCGTTCCAGGTGCTCGATCGCTTCCCGGCCGTTGCGCGCGATGTACAGCTTGGCACCTTTGGGCTCCAAAATGCTGCTGAGCGCGAAGATGTTGCGCACGTCGTCTTCGGCCACCAAGATCTTGCGGCCGGCGAAGGCCGCTTCGCGGTCGCGCGCCTGACGCAGCATGCGCTGGCGCTCGGCGGGTAGCGCTGCTTCCACCTGGTGCAAAAACAGCGAGACCTCGTCGAGCAGGCGCTCCGGCGAGCGGGCCCCCTTGACGATGATCGCGCTGGAAAAGCGACGCAAGCGCTGTTCTTCATCGGCGGTGAGCGAACGCCCGGTGTACACGATCACCGGTGGAAAGGCGTACGCATCGTCTTTCGCCATGCTCTCCAGCAGGTCGTAACCGGACGCGTCCGGCAAAGACAAATCGGTGACCACGCAGTCGAACGAGCCCGCGGCCAACTGCCGCCGCGCTTCGGTCACGGTGGCCACGGCCGCGATCTCGATTTCCTCACTGCCGAGCAGCTGCGTCACTGCCTCGCGCTGCGCCGCGTCGTCCTCCACGACCAGCAGCCGGCGCAAACGCGTCAGACGTTCTTTCATGTCGGTAAAGACCGTCACCAGATCCTCGCGTCGGACCGGCTTGAGCAGGTAGCCGGCTGCGCCCATCGACAGCGCCATCCGCGAATAGTCCTCGACGGACATCATGTGCACGGGGATGTGCCGCGTGCTGCCATTCTGCTTCAGCCGATCGAGCACGGTCAGCCCCAGTTGATCCGGCAAATTCACGTCCAAAATGATGGCCGCCGGCAAGAACTGCAGAGCCAAACGCACGCCTTCCTCGGCGCTATGAGCAACCAAGAACTGGAACGAGAGCTCGCGGGCCAAAGTGGCCAAGATCTCGGCGAATGCGACGTCGTCCTCGACGATCAACAGCAAGCGTCGCTGCGGGTCGATCTGCTCGCGGTCGTCGGGGAATGCCGGGGTCTCGGCCTGCCGCGCCGCCGGTGGCGCAGGGGTCGGCTCTACTTGCTGGCTAACGAGGAACGTTGCTTCAGCGCGCGCAGCAGTGAGCGGGCGATCCGGAGTGCCCGAGCCAGGCACGAATACCCGAGGCAAGGTCAGCGTGAAACAACTGCCTTGACCGAGCTCGCTTTCGACACGTAATTCTCCGCCGAGCATGAGCGCCAAATCGCGCGAGATGGACAGCCCCAAGCCAGTGCCGCCGAAGCGGCGGTTGGTCGTGCCATCTGCTTGTTGAAATGCTTCGAAAATCGCAGCATGGTGACTCCTTGCGATGCCGATCCCGGTATCCCGTACCGCAAAGGTATAGCCTGCGTCATCGGCTTCGACCGTCAACGACACCGTACCGCGTTCGGTGAATTTGAACGCGTTGGAGAGCAGATTTTTCAAGATCTGCTGCACACGCTGGGAGTCGGTCTCGATGGTTGCCGTCGAATCAGGGAGCGACACGGTCAAACCTACGCCCTTCTGCTTGGCAACGGGCTCGAACGTACGCGACACCGGATCGACCAAGCGCCCGAGACTGATCGGTTCCGCGCGGAGGTCGATTTTTCCGGCCTCGATCTTCGACAGGTCGAGGATGTCGTTGATCAAGGCCAGCAGGTCATTGCCGGCCGAGTAGATCGTGGACGCGAACTTGACTTGCTCGTCGTTCAGATTGCCGGGCTTGTTGTCCGCCAAGAGCTTGGCCAAAATCAGCGAGCTGTTCAGCGGGGTGCGTAGCTCGTGCGACATATTCGCCAAAAACTCGGATTTGTAGCGGCTGGCACGCTCGAGCTCGCTCATCTTCTGGGAAAGCGCGCGCTGCGCCTTCTCCAGGGCGTCGCGCTGCAGGGACAGGTTTGAATTGGTAACCTCGAGCTCTTCCCTGCCCTCTTCCAGCTGCGCGTGAGTGTTGCGCAGTACATCACCTTGTTGCTGCAGCTCCTCGTTGGCCACGCGCAGCTCTTCTTGCTGGGCCTGTAGCTCCTCGCCTTGGCGCTGGGCTTCTTCCAAGAGGTCGGCCAAGCGTTCTTTTTGCTGCACCGAGCGCAGCGCGATGGCGATCGTCTCGGCGACACGCGACAAGAGCTCGAGAACGCGTTCCTCCACGGCTGCGAAGAACGCGAACTCGAGCACGGCGATCGCGTTCCCGTCCACGCACGCAGGTAGCAAGACGAGCTCGGCCGGTACTCGCTCACCCGAGCCCGAACGCACCTTGACGAAATTCGCGGGTACGTCTTTGACGTGCAGCAGCGTCTTGCCCTGCGCGGCGCGCCCCACGAGCCCTTCACCCGGGGCGAACCAGTCAGCCTGCTCGCCGCTCGAGCCGAAGTTGGCGTAACGTCGAAAGCCGCCCGCTTCCGCCACGAAGAATGAGCCGGAAACCGCGCCGCTGTGCGTGCACAGCTCGCCCAGCGCTCGCCGAGCGAGCTCATCGGGCGGCGGATCGCCCTGCACGGCCGTGGACACCTTCATCTCTTGGGTGCGGATCCAATTTTGATTCTCGACCACCCTGCGCGCTGCCTGCTCGCCCTCGAGCAGCCCACGGTAGGTTGCAGACACCGCGTTCAATTGATGCCTCGATAGGAAGCCCAATGAAAGCGCCAACGCCAACAGCAGCGGGATGCCCAGAAACGTCAGCAGCCGGTTGCTGTCGGCATAGGCCACCGCGCGTTCGACGCGCAGCCCTTGCTCGACCAAGAGCACGTTCTGCAAAGACTCGCGAACCGAGTCCATGCGCCGCTTACGCTCCCGCATGGACTCTCGACTTCGAAACGGCGTCGGATCGGCGGCAAGCACGATCGGTTCCGTCAGCTTGAACCACGCCTCGTAGCGTGCGCGCGCTGCGTCGATCCGCACCTGCTGCGAGGCGTTGTCGGCCACTAGCTGGTGCACCGCCGTGAACATCGGCAAAGGCTGCGCGCGCTCGTACGGCGCCAAGAACTCACGATCGCCACTGAGTAGGTAGCCGCGGATCCCAGTCTCTTGGTCGACGATTTGAGTTTGGATTTCGCTCACGCGGCCGATCACCTCGTCCGTGTGATCGACCCAGTGC
>DATEPG010000222.1:0-20851 GCA_035273265.1 Polyangiaceae bacterium | reverse complement strand
AGCAGCACCAAACACCAATTAGGTGCGCTCAGACTGTGGACAGAGCATACGCGGCGTTTGCGCCTCGGGCTCGCGGCCGACGACTCTGCAGAGGTGCGAGCACTAACGCTGGCGCTCCTCACGTGTGCGGCTCTCGCGCTTTCGGACGAGCGAACTCTGCTGGCAAATCATGCGACGTACGCGATCGTAAGCGCCGCGGAAACCGCTGAGAGCCCGGTCGAAGTGGAGCTTCTCGCTCAGGGACTACTTCGCATTGCCAACGACACCCGTGTGATCGTGCGCATGGGCGGCGCATACGCCGCCGGACGCTTGCCCGTCTTGGCTCGAAGTGAGCGCATCAGGGCCACAGCCACCGCTATCCGAGAAAAAATCGAGAACGATCCGAACGCGCTGATCGCTTTACAGTTCCAGTTGGGCGGACTTCAAGCGCAACGAGAGCGTCGAAGGCACGAGAGCGTCGAAAAGCCCCCCCCGTAAAAGTTGCAACTGTCACAGGCAACGCGTGCACTGCGGCATCGACGGCTGTGTGGATAGCTCTGGTCCGGTCTGCAAGCAGGTGAGCAAGCTTGGTGTGGGGTTCGCCGGCCGTCATTCACTCCATCATTCCCCGACATCGCCTACGCTCACGCGGCCAGCGCTACGCGGATCACCGAGAATACCTCGTGGTACAGCGGTAATATCGCCCCCGCGATTTGAACCCCCGGCGGCCGCAAAACAAGCTGCGCCCTATCCACCGCCGCACCGCGCGCCATCCCCCTCTCCCTCGGCGCCACACCAACTCGATGACCATTGTTCGGCGATAAGTGGGCGACGACGGAGAAGCGCGCGGGCCGCGCGAAGCGGCCGTTGCACAGCTCGACACAACAGCGCCGCGCGTTGTGCAACTCGGTGCTCGTTACGAGTGGCGGTTTCCGCGGCTGCAAGGTGGCCGTCTGTCCAACTGATCTGAGAGAGAGGCCCGCGCGAGCTCTCGTTCGAGTAGGCGCGCCGCGAGTTCCGCTCGGTCTTCACGGCCATCTCGCAAGGCTGGCAGGGTTGGCTCGCCAGCGAATGGCTCCGGACCTTCGCGAGCTACGGTGCAGTTCGCACCACCACCGGGATCGGCGAACTGCGGCAGGTCCCGTTCGCACAACCGCCTGCATGCCCGCCCCAGCAACGCACCGTGCGATCCGCGAGCAGCGCGCAACTGTGGGTGGCTCCCACGGAGACGGCAACCGCCGTGTCAATGCCTGTCACCGCCACCGGCACGAACGACGAAGTGGTGCTGCCATCCCCAAGTTGACCGGAACCATTATAACCCCAACAACTTACCTGACCGTCGGCCAGCAGTGCACAGCTGTGAGAATCGGCTGTCGATACGGCAATCGCGCCGGTCAGGCCGGAGACAGCCACTGGAGTGACCGAGATCCTCCTGCCCGTGCCGTCGCCGAGGTAGCCGTTTCCCCAGCACGCTGCAGTCGTGTCTGCGAGTGCAGCGCAGAAAGAAGACTGGCCCGTCGCAATCGAGTTGGCCGAAGCCAGCCCTTCGACTGCGCGAGGTGTGAGCGAGGTCGCTAAATAGATCCGAGCGGCGCCGGTTTCATCGGTTGCTGGAGCGCCTTCGTGCCAGGTGCTACCCCAGCACTTCACCTGACCGTCGGCGGTCAGCGCACAGCTGCTCAAGCCGCCGACGGCAACGGCAGTCACGTCGCTGAGGTCCGTCACGGACACCGGCAGCCAGATGCCCATACGGTCGGTAAATGAACCATCCCCGAGCGCACCCCAACCCCAGCACTTGATGGTCGTATCGGCCAACAGCGCGCAGCGGTGGTTGTCCCCCGCGGCCACGGCCTTCGCCTCATATAATCCGTCCACAGGCAGCGCGAGAGCAGGCCCTGCGCCTACCGCCCTCGTCAATCTCGACAATTTACCCCAACAGTCGACTGAGCCATCCGACAAGGCCGCGCACGCATGGCTGTTTCCGACGGACACGTTGACGGCGTCAGCGATACGCTGAACCGTGACCGCGCCGGCCGAGATGCTGTCGTCGAAGTCCCACCCCCAACAGCTGACCGTGCCGTCTTCGAGAAGCGCGCAGCTAGACATGAAACCGGCCGAGATCGCGGTCACTCCCGAAAGCGCGGGCGCCTCGGGTTCGCCATCGGTACCGCAGGCCGGCAGACTAGTCCCCAACATGACAATCAACCCCACACCCTGGAGCCGCACCATGCGCAAGGCTACCCGGGCTCGCATCCTGGTCAAGGCACACCGGAACCGCCAAACGATTTGCGCGCCGGCGTGCCTCTCAGGCAACGGTCTGCCAGGCGCCCAGCGCATGAACACTCGCCTCAGAGAGCGCGCGCAAGCACGATCAGCTGCGCCGAGCGCACGCTGAAACGTCGGCCTGAAAAGTCCCCCTGGCGCGCTTCGATGGCGAAGCCTGCGCGCTGCAGCAGGTCCGAAATCTCGCCTGACAGGTAGTAGCGCTGCGCGATCGGGATTTCCAACGCGCTGCCCCGCTCACGCGGCACGTACCTGTAGCTCACGTCCAAGCGTTGCTGGGAGCGGCGCACGCGCGAGCGTTCGAACACGTCCCAGGTGCGGCCCGCGTGGCTGAGCGTGACGATCGGGTCGGGGTCGTCCACGCCGGTTTGCGTGGGATTGCGTTGGAAGGGCTCGGCGTTCCAGACGTCCAGGGCGAGCAGGCCGCCGGGTTCGAGCGCGCGGCGCGCGGCGCGAAAGCAGGCCAGCGCCGCGCGTTGGGTGAGTAAGCAGTACAGGGCATTGTACGGCAGGAGCACGCGCTCGAAGCGCCGGGGCAGCTCGAAATCACGCATGTCGGCGCGCACGAGCTGGACCGATTTGCGCAGGGCCGCTGGCAGGGAGCCGAGATTGCGCTTGGCCAGCGCGAGCAGCTCTGGGTCGAGTTCGAGGCCCACGAGCTGACGCTTGGCGCTGGCCAGGGCGGTCAGCAGCCGGCCCGAGCCGGAGCCGAGTTCGAGTACGCTCTTCGCGCCGCGGCACACGTTGCCGTAAAACGCGACGTCCCCCGGGTTGCCACGGTGGGTGAGCGCGTACAGCTCGGCTTTCACTCGGCCCGCTTGAGCTCGAGCTCTTCCCAGCGTGAAGTGAGCTTGTCCACCTCGGCTTTGGCGCGATCCAGCTCAGCGGTGACGCGGGCGATTTCTTTGCCGCCCGCGGCGTAGGTCTTCGGATCCGCCAGCGTTTGACCCAACTCGGTCACGCGCAGCTCGGCCTTCTCGATCGCGTCCGGGAGCCCGCCGAGCTCTTTTTGCTCGTTGTTGCTCAGGCCCTTCTTTTTGGCGCTGCCTGCGTTTTTCTGGGCAGGCGCTGCTGCCGCAACGGGGGCCGCGCTGGGCGGCGGTGGACGCGAGGCGCGCTCACTCTGCTGCTGCGCCTTCAAGCGCCGGTAGGTCTCGTAGTTGCCGGGGTAGCGGATGGCTTTCCCGCCCTCTTCGAACGCGAGCACGCTGGTCGCGACGCGATCCAAGAACCAGCGATCGTGGGTGACGACTAGCGCCGTGACGCCGAAGTCCACCAGCATGCTCTCCAGCGCGCCGAGCGTAGCCGTGTCCAAATCGTTGGTGGGTTCATCCAGAATCACCAAGTTGGCGCTTTGCCGCAAGAGCCGCGCGAGGGCCACGCGTGCGCGCTCGCCGCCCGACAGCGATCCAACCTGCTGCCGCTGCTTGTGCGGGTCGAACGCGAAGCGCTCCAGATATGAGCGAGGCTCGATGATTTCACCGCCGAGCTCGATTTTGGATTGATCGCCGACCACGTTGTCCCAAATCGATTTGCTGTCGTCCAAACCGGAACGGCGCTGATCGAAGTAGGCCACTTTGGTGTTCTGTCCGAGAACCACCGTGCCGCCCGCGGGAGGTAACTCGCCCAACATGGTCTTCAGCAGCGTGGTCTTGCCGCTGCCGTTGGGACCGACGATGCCGACGCGCTCGCCTTCGGTGAGGAACATGGTCAGGTTTTCGATCAGCACTCGGCCCGCGATTTCGACCCGCAAGTCGCGCAATTCCAAGATGGTCTTGCCGCTGCGCACGATGTCCAGCTCGAGCGCGGCCGTGCGTTCGATGCGCGGGCCGGTCACGGCTTTGGCGGTCTCTGCCCGATCGATGCGCGCTTTCTGCTTGGTGCTGCGTGCTTTGGGCTGGCGGCTCAGCCACTCCAGCTCCTTGCGCAAGAAATTCTGACGGTTCGACTCGGTGCGCTCCAGATGCGCCATGCGCTCGGCTTTTTGCTCGAGGTACAGCTGGTAGCCGCCGTCGTAGCTGTACACCTCGCCGTTGGCGACCTCGACCGTTCGCTCGGCAACGCGATCGAGCAGGTAGCGATCGTGAGTGATGAGCAAGATCGCGTTCGTGTACTCTTCAATCAAGTACTGTTCGAGCCACTCGATGGTCTCGGCGTCCAAATGATTGGTCGGCTCATCGAGGATCGCCAAGTCTGGGCTGGAGATGAGCACGCGCGCGAGCGCCACGCGCCGCTGCTCGCCACCACTCATGCTCGAGACCTTGGCCTCGGTGCGGCGAATGCCGAGATGGTCCAAGAAGGCTTCCACCTTGTGCTGCCGATCCCAGCCGCCCAAGCGCTCGACGTCACTCTGCGCGGCGTGTTGCTGTTCGAGCAAGAGCTCCAAGTTCCCCTCGCCGCGCGAGAGCGATGCGCTCGCGGCCTCGTGCCGCGCGACGGCTTCGGACCAACCGACCAAGCCGCTGGTCACGGCTTCGAAGGCCGTTGGATCGCCTTCGAAATGCGGCACCTGCTCGAGGTACGCCACGGACGCACCGCGCCTGCGCGCGACGCTGCCGGAATCAGCCGGCTCGGTACCCGCCAGGATACGTGACAGCGTACTTTTTCCTGCGCCGTTCAAGCCGACGACGCCCACACGCTCGCCGGGAGCGATCGACATGTCTGCTGCTCGCAAGACGGTGTGGTTGCCAAAAGATCGATGAACGTTTTGTGCGGTGACGATAGACACGATGAAGGGCGCGGAGCCTACACCGTGCTCGAGGCTGGTGGTGGTATAATTCCGCTAAATATCTGGCTCGAAACGGTACAAAGCGCCGTCGCGCTGACCGCCCGCGTACAGCTCCCCCTGAAAAACGGCCAACGGTGCCGCGCAGAAACTGTCGTCGAGTTGAAAGGGCGAGCGCTTGTCCACGATCCGCGAAAGCACCGTCGGCCCCGTCGCATCCAGGCGTAGCAAGCCACGCGAGCCGAGCACGTGCAGGGCGCCGCGAAAGCGAACGATGTCCGTCGGCACGCCCACGTCACTCGGCAGCGCGACGACGCGCCAGTGATCACCGTCACTGCTCACGCGCAGGGCAACGCCCTCACGATTCCAGGCGATCCAATACAACTTGCCGCCGTCGGCGTACCAGCGGAGTGTCTGCGCCGTTCCTGCCTCGGTGACCCGCGCGGCGTGCACATCCTCTTCGCTGATCAACGCCCGCTCGCGGGGCGGCGCAAAGTAGACGTAGTCGTTCGGTTCGCGCTGGTCGTAGTCCTGGAGCCCCGCGTACAGACGATCACGAAAACGCACCAGGAAGGTCAGCCGCCAAACGCCATTTTGGTACGGGCTCGGGTAATCTGCGGCGTAGGCAAAGCGCGCACCGAGCTCGGTTTCGACCAGCAGCGCTCCCGGCGACGGGCCGTGCCAGGCGCGCTCACCCGGTGGTACCGCGCCGGTCGCGGCGTACAGGTTGCCCCGAAAGCGGATGGTGTCGATCACGTGGTAAGCGCGCGGCAATATCAGAGCCCCCGCTTTGCCGGAGGCGTCCGGCGCGCGGGGTAGGCGATGCCCCGGCATGCGCGCCGGGGCGAACTCGCCCTCGGCGCTCGACACGAACACGAAGCCCTCGGTCCCCGGCTCGGAGACGCCGAAGCCGTTGTAGGGCGGATCGGCGTCCGCCACGAACAAGCGCCCTTTGATCGCGTGCACGCGCAAAAAGCCTTGGCCGGCGCCGCCGCCTTTGCTGGGCTCACCCGCTCGATTCCAGTCGAAGGCGATCGAGAAGGGTCGCGAGTCGGCAGGGCGAAATCGAGTGATGGTCGCGCCGTCCAAGCCGAGCGGGCGAGTAGCGTGGGCGGCATACAACGCGCCTCCCAGGACCGTTAGGTCACAAATGCGCTGAAGCGCCAGCGGCGCGCGCCCGACCCGCTCGAACCGGCCCGGGCCGAGCGGGTTTCCGGGTTCGTCGTTCGAAGCGTCATCGTCACCGTCAGGGTCCAACTGGGGCGGCTCGGGCGGGGCGAGCACTGGGACGGCGATCGGCTTTGGCTCCGCTGACGCTGGACCGATCGCGGCAACACTCGACGCGGTCAGCTGCGCGCGACCCGAGCGTTGCGTCGCCACCTTTTCGCAGCATACAGCTCCGCACACCAAGGCGAATCCAAAGCTCAAGCGATTAGTGAAGGCCAAAGCGCGCTGCACGGGTCACGCCCAAACTAGCAGACCACTCGGCCGCGAGCAGCTGAGCGTTGCGGGGTGACTAGAACAGCGCGCTGATGATAGCGTGAATCCGACATGGCGAAGCGCACGTTCGCGATCGGCGACATCCACGGTGAGACCACACACCTGTACAAGCTGATGTCGTGCCTGCCGAAGCTCGACGAGCAAGACACCGTGGTATTTCTGGGCGACTATATCGATCGAGGGCCCGCCTCCGCCCAGGTGGTCGAGTTCGTGCGCACGCTGCACGAGAAGACGCCAGCCAAGGTGGTGGCCTTGCGCGGCAACCACGAGGATGCCTGGTTGCGCGTGATCGACCGTGGCTGGGACGAGTTCGTGACGCCGCCGGGCAATGGTTGCTTGGCCGCTTACCGCTCGTTCGTAGGCGGCCCCGTGCCACGCGACAATGAGCTGCCCAAGCAGGGCGAGTCACAGAGCTTTACTTCTGGAGATTTCTTCCCCGCGCCGGTCGTCGATTGGCTCCGCCACCTTCCCTATTGGTACGAGGACGAGCACGCGATTTACGTGCACGCGGGCTTGCCGCGGAGCGGGGAGGGCTTCCTCCACCCGAGTGCAGCGCCCGACCCAATCGTGCTTTTGTGGCTGCGGGACGACCATTTTTTTCGCAATTACCGGGGCAAACTGGTCGTGTTCGGTCATACCCGGACCGAGTATCTGCCGCCCGAGCTCTCGGGTTACACGCCGGAAGACCCCACCGATCTGTGGGCGGGCGAAAACGTGGTCGGAATCGATACCGGCTGTGGCAACGGCGGCTTTTTGACCGCGCTCGAGCTGCCCGCGATGAACGTGTACGAGTCGCGTGACTGACGCCTGCCGCTAGGAAAGCCGCGTGACTGCCGCAACCAGCGCGCGCACCGAGTTGCCGGCAAACGGCTTCTTCAAAGTCGGATTTTCGACCGAGTCGATGAACTGCGCCGCGGGTTCGTCGAATGCTCCGCCGGTCATGAACACCAATTTGTGTTCCTGTCCCGGGTGGCGCTCACTGATCCGCTGATACACCTCGACACCCGACATCTCCGGCATCATCACGTCACAGAAGATCACGTCGAAGTTCCGGTTCTCGGCCAACCTGGCCATGGCTTCGGGACCGGAGGTCGCCAACACCACCTCGTGCGAGTAGAGCACTCGGCGAAACGCGCGTAGAATTGCGGGTTCGTCGTCGATGACCAGGATGCGCGCGCGAAAGCGATCGCTGGCAAAGGCGGGCAAGCTCTCCAGTATGGGCAATGACGTGGACGAGAGCGGCGCTGCCGGCAGCGTGATCAGCACGCGCGTCCCGCGACCGTGCACGCTATCCAAGTGGATCTCGCCCTCCAGCTCGCGCAGGATGCGATGCGCAACCGACAAGCCGAGGCCGGTACCAACCCCCACCGGCTTGGTCGTGAAGAACGGATCGAAGACCCGGCTCAGGTTCTCCTTGGCGATGCCACAACCGGTATCTTCGATTTCCAGCGTCGGACGACCGTGCGGGTCGAGCCGCGTCCGCACCGTGATGGCATTGCGATCGACCGCACCCGTCTCGATCGAGTGTGCCGAGTTGATCAACACGCTCAGGATCACTTGGGCGAGCTTGGCCTCCGTCGCGAGCGCCGCCGGAATCGCGGAAAACTCTCGCACCACACGCGCTCGATGACGGATCTCGTTGGCTGCGACGCCGAGCGCGCGTTCGGTCGCGCGTTCCAGATCGACGGCCACGACGCGCGCGTCCAGCGGGCGCGAAAAGCTACCCAGATCCGAAACGATGCTGCGAACGCGTTCCGCGCCGTCCAAGCTGTCGTCGAGCACGTCGCCCAGCTCGGCCAGGGCATTTGCTTCCAGCGCCCCCGCTCCCGGCGAGAGCAATCGCTTCACGTATTCCAGGTTCGCGATCACGTACGACAGCGGATTGTTGATGCCGTGTACCACGCCGGCGGTCAGCGTTCCGATCGATGCCATGCGGTCGCGGCTCTGGAGGCGTTGCTCGAACTCGGGTGCGCGCAGCGAGGTCGGGGCATTTCGATCGGCGTGCGCCTCGACCAAAACCAACTTCTGACCCGAGTCAGCGTCGAGACCGGTGAAGGTACAGGTGACCAGCAGCTCGAAGCCCGGCTGGAGAACGCGAAACTCACTCTCGAGGCGAGCGCCGGGCAGCAAGCGGCGCAGCTCCGCCAGCAAGAAGCCATTGGCTTCACCCATCCGAGCGCGCGCGAGCAGCTCCTCGAGCGTGCGCGCAGCGAACAGCGTCAGTGCCGAACGATTCGCCCAAACCAGATCCGCGCGCTCGACGTCGACCAGCCAAACTGGGGTGACGAGCACATCGACCGCGACTTTGGCTGCGTCGGAGAAGGTGACCATCGGTGGCTCAAGGGCAAACGGCCGAAGCTTGCCCAGGTTGAGAGCGAAGGTGCGCATGACTCACCGAGCCATGGGTAGGACTCGCACACACACGCTCAATCAGGCTCAATCGGCGAACATTGGCCAGTCGTCGCCCGGATAGGGCGCGCCCGCGGCGGGCACCCGAGCCAGGTAGCTGAACGCTCGCTGGCCACCACCCAGATCGATCTCGCGGCGAACGTAGCCGGGACCCTCGAAGTCATCGAGCGCCGGCAGCGCGTCCGCGGCAATTCGATAGAGCTCGCCGACGATCGCGCGCGCGCCCGGCACGAGCGCCGGATAGCCATCAATCACACGCAAGGCGAAGCCCGCGGCGGTACGCGCCGCTGCCAGGAACTCTGCCGCATGAAGCTGATGGTGATTGGCTCGCCCGTGCTTGAGCGAGCCGTACACGAACAAGAAGCAGCTCGTGCTATCCGCAGCGCGACTCGCCAAAACAGCTCTACTTCGGGATTTCAGGGACGATCGTGCCGCAGTCCACGAAATTCAGATTGGTATCTGCGCGGAAGTTGGATTGGTACGTGTGACGCTCGTTTTGGAACATGTCGAAGGGGTACACTTTGCCCTTCTCCAAACCGAGTTCGACGGCGCGCGCATCGATATCGATCGCTGCTTCTGCCGCCGGGTGCACGCCGCCGAGATCGATCGCCAGCTTGCCGTTGATGAACACCCAAACGTCGTCGTCACCGGTGAATTTGAAGGATTCGCCGCCTTCGTACTTGAACCGCGTGTGAATTTCGGTCGTGAAAAAGAAGTTGTGACCGAACTCTTGATCCAAGTCGTTCCAGCCCTTGCCGTCGAGCGGAAAGAACTCGGTGCTCTGAAAGCTGCTCACGCCATTGTTCGGACCGAACCAGATCTCGAGCTTGTAAGCCTTGTTGAGGCCGTCCACCGTGCGGTACCAATCGTTGAACTGGCTGGGATCTTTGACCGTGAGCGTGGGCCCTGAAGGCGCGAACACGGGCTTTCGATCGGGGCCGAGCGTGGGCTGAACCATCTTCTTATCGTCACCGATCTTGTCCCCGCCGAAGTTCTGACCGTCGATCTTGAAGTCGCGAATCACGGCCAAGATGGTGGTCCCACAGCCCTCGCTGTTGGTGTTCGGGGTTTCACCGGGTTGCCCGGGCTCGGCGCTGATGGCGTCGCCCACGAGGTAGCCACCGAACATATTTGCAGCCGAAAAGCCGTCCGGCAGCCGATCCGGATAGGGCACGCTCGGCGAGCCGCCGACGCCGGTGTTGCCCGCTGTTTCCTGCGGCACCAGCAGTACCAACGCACCCGCCTGCGCACCCGAACCGGCGCTACCCAGCGCACTCGCAGCGCCTGCGCTGCCCGGTGCACCCGCGGCATCGGGGATCGTTGCTTGATTGGCGCTGGGTGATCCGCTGCAACCAGCGATCAATGCGCCGGCCGACAGCGCGATCGCAAACACGCTGAACCGCGTACTCTGCATAGATCTCGCTCCTCGAAAAAACTGTGTGCCGACTATTACGGACGATGCGCGATGTAGCACGCGCTTTTTGTGTCACGAACCGGACACGGGACGAAAACTTGTCTTACCTCGACGCCGTGCACCGCAGACTAAACGCCGTGCAGCACCGGAAGTGACTATAATTTTTCGCTCGAGCTGCGGCGCGCGGTTACTGCGATGACAGCGTGCGCAATTCGATACCAGGCCCGACTCAGTCTAGAAATCTTCGTCTAGGTAATTCGTCGTCCATTCGATTGCGAATGTGTTTCGCCGATCAGCGAGCAATCTTCGACCGGCAATCGTCGCGCCCAATTACCCGCCTTGCTCGGCGAGCGCCAGCTAAACGGCGGGCCGCTGGTCACGCGCCCGAGGGCTCTGGCTTGGGCTCGGCACAGCTTGCCTCGCCGTCGTGCTGCCCGCCCCGAGCGGTGAACGAACGACCCGACGTCAGGACCTCGCACCGCAGGCTTCGGGCCGGGGCGCAAAATGACCGCTGTATTGCCAGGTTTCAGCCCGAACGGATGGGCGGTTGCTGCCCGATTGCTGCTGGTCTACTCCGCTCACCCGTTCTGCCCGTCACCGTCGCGGAAAAACCCGCAGGCGTTGGCACTCAGCTCGACGGAAACTTTTCCCAGAAGTGGTACGGACCACTTCTCGTTCGGCGACAGATAGCAGCATTACTCAGGAGTAATTCGACATGGCACGAAAGAAGATTGGGCTCATCGGCGCGGGTAACATCGGTGGCGAGCTCGCGAACCTCGCGGTGACCAAGCAGCTCGGGGACGTGGTGTTGTTCGACATCCCGGCGAAAGAAAAGTTCGCCCAGGGCAAGGCTCTGGATCTCGAGCAGGCGACCCTGCTCTCCGGCAGTGATGCCAAGGTCACCGGAACTTCCAACTGGGAAGACCTTTCGGGCGTCGATGTGTTGATCATCACCGCAGGCATCCCGCGCAAGCCCGGCCAATCGCGCGACGACCTGGTGGGCTCGAACCTGCCGATCATCCAAAACGTCGCCGACAACGCCAAGAAGTATTGTCCGGACGCGTTCGTGATCGTGATCAGCAATCCGCTCGACGCCATGGTCTACGAGTACAAGCGCCGCGTCGGCGCGCCGCGCGAGAAGGTCGTGGGCATGGCCGGCGTGCTGGACAGCGCACGTTTCTCGCTGTTTTTGGCGCGTGAGACCGGCGCTAGCGTGAAAGACGTGCGCGCCACCGTGCTCGGCGGCCACGGTGACGACATGGTGCCCGTGCTCGGTTACACGACCATCAACGGCATCCCCGTCCAGCAACTGATCTCCGAAGAACGCCTGGCTTCGATCGTCGACCGTACCCGCAAGGGCGGCGGCGAAATCGTGGGTCTGATGGGCACGAGCGCCTACTACGCGCCCGCGTCCAGCGCGATCGCCATGGCGGAAGCCTACCTGTACGATCAGAAGCGCATCCTGCCGGGCGCGGCCTATCTCGAAGGCGAGTACGGCTACCGGGATTTGTACCTGGGCGTACCGGTCGTGATCGGCGCGGGCGGCGTGGAGAAGATCATCGAGATCGAGCTGAGCCCCGCAGAGAAAGCGATGCTCAAGACCAGCGCCGACAGCGTGCAAAAAGTGGTCGACATCGTCAAAGCCAAGTCCTGAGCTTTTCCACATGAAAATCCACGAATACCAGGGCAAACAGATCTTCCAGCGGTACGGCATCTTAACCCCCAAGGGTTACCCCGTGTTCACGCCAGCCGAGGCCGAGGAAGCAGCCAAGAAGCTGATCGACGAGACCAAGATCCCAGTGGTCGTCGTCAAGGCGCAGATCCACGCTGGCGGACGCGGCAAGGGCGGCGGCGTGAAGGTCGTCAAGGGCGGACCGGCTGAGGTGAAGGGCGTCGCCGAGAAGCTGCTGGGCATGCAGCTGATCACCCACCAGACCGGCCCCGACGGCCAAAAGGTGCAGCGTTTGTACGTCGAGCAGGGGCTCGACATCGCGCGTGAGCTGTACCTGGGCTTGGTCGTCGACCGCGAGGCACGCCGCATCGCCGTCATGGCCTCGACCGAAGGCGGCGTCGAGATCGAAACCGTAGCCGAGGAAACGCCAGAAAAGATCCTGATCGAGCATATCGACCCGGTGACCGGCTTGGGCGCCTTTCAGGCACGCAAGCTGGCCTACGCGTTGGACATCGGCAAAGGGACCCCGAGCCCCAAGGACACCGTCGCCGATTTCGTGAAGCTGCTGGGCAAGCTCGGCGCCTTGTTCGAAAAGGAAGATTGCTCGCTGTGCGAGATCAACCCGCTGGTGGTCACCAAGGACGGCAAGGTCGTGGCGCTGGACGCCAAAATCACCTTCGACGACAACGCCGCTGGCCGCCACAAAGAGTGGGTCGAGCAGATGGACAAGGCCGAGGAAGATCCGGTCGAGCTCGAAGCCAAGGACGCTGGCCTCAGCTACGTGTCGCTCGACGGCGACATCGGTTGCTTGGTGAACGGCGCGGGCTTGGCGATGTCCACGATGGATATCATCAAGCACGAGGGCGGCAACCCGGCGAACTTCTTGGACGTGGGTGGCGGCGCCACCAAGGATCAAGTCAAGAAGGCGTTCTCGATGATCCTCTCCAGTAGCAAGGTGAAGGGCATCTTCGTCAACATTTTCGGCGGCATCATGAAATGCGACGTGATCGCCGAGGGCGTCGTCGCTGCGACCAAGGAGCTCGGCCTCAAGGTGCCACTGGTCGTGCGTTTGGAAGGCACGAACGTGGAACTCGGCAAGCAAATTTTGAAAGACAGCGGGCTAGCGATTCAGCCCGCGGACACGATGTCCGACGGTGCCAAGAAGATCGTCGCCGCCGTGCGCATTGCGTGAAGAAGGTACAAGAGCATGGCAATTCTGGTCGATAAGAACACCAAGGTCCTGGTCCAAGGGATCACTGGCTCGGCGGGCTCCTTCCACGCCAAGCAATGCATCGCGTATGGCACGCAAATCGTCGCAGGCGTCACGCCCAACCGTGGCGGCGAGAAGTTCGAAGCCGAGGGTCCGGACGGCAAGAAAGTGATCGTTCCTGTCTTCGACACGGTGGCTGAAGCCGTGAAGCAGACGGGTGCCAATACTTCCTGCATCTTCGTGCCGCCCCTGGGCGCGGCCGATTCCATCCTGGAAGCATTCGACGCCGAGCTGGCCTTGGTGGTGTGCATCACCGAGGGCATCCCGGTCATGGACATGGTGCGAGTACGGCGCTCGATCGAGGGTCGTCAGGGCCGCCTGATCGGCCCGAACTGCCCGGGTATCATTACACCGGGCGCGTGCAAGATCGGCATCATGCCTGGTCACATTCACCGCGTCGGTAAATACGGCGTGGTCTCCAAATCGGGCACCTTGACCTACGAAGCAGTGGGACAATTGACGGCGCTCGGCATGGGTCAATCGACCTGCGTCGGCATCGGCGGCGACCCGGTAGCGGGCATGGATTTCGTAGACGTGCTCAAACTGTTCAACGACGATCCCGACACCGAAGGCGTGATCATGATCGGCGAAATCGGCGGCAATGCCGAAGAGCAGGGCGCGGAGTTCATCGGCAAATACATGAAGAAGCCGGTCGCTGGTTTCATCGCCGGAACGACCGCTCCACCCGGCAAACGCATGGGCCACGCGGGCGCGATCATCAGCGGCGGCAAGGGCGCCGCCAAGGACAAGATCGCAGCGCTCGAAGCCGCCGGCGTGCGCGTCGCGCCGACCCCGAGCGACATGGGCTCGACGCTGAAGAGCCTGCTAAAATAGGCGAACCGTAGCGGAACGAGCCGCTGAAAGAGAGGGGGCTGCGCCAGCATTCGCGTAGCCCCCTTGCAGCGCCGCGGTTTTGGTCGAAGTCTCGGGCGCGATGTCATTCGAAGCGCGTTTCACCGCTGTCTTCAGGCGATGTTTCGCCGCGTTCGCGCTTGCGCTCTGCGCGGCGCTGGCTGCACGAGCGTCCGCGAACCAACTCGGGCCACTCACGCCGAGCGCGGCCAAGCCCGGCGCCAGCGCGAGCGCTGGAGCAAGTGCCACGCCGCCCCCGGAAGAGAAGGTCGCACCCGACTCGCCACGAGCCGCGATGAGCGAGTTCGCGCGCTACACCCGCAGCGCGGACTATGAAAACGCCGCGCGTTACCTGGACTTGTCCGCAGTCGACCGAGCCGACGGTCCGATCTTGGCCAAGCGTCTGCGCGATGTGCTCGATCGCCACCTATTCATCGACGTCGAGAAGCTATCTCCGAATCCGCGCGGGAACACCGACGAAGGTTCAGCTCCGGATCGTGACGAGCTGGGAAGCGTGCCGGGCTCGGCGGGCAAGCCCGAGCCCGTCCTGATCGTTCGTCGCGTCGATCGCAACGGCGCGCGTTGGGTATTTTCGGCGAGCACGGTCGCGCGCATCGACGCTTGGTACGCTCATCTCGAAAACCGCTGGCTGCTCGAACGGTTGCCCAAGTGGTCCTTGCGCTTCGGCCCGCACGAGCTTCGCTGGTGGCAATGGCTGGCGCTCGCTCCGCTGCTCTTTTCCGGTTTTTTGGTAGGATTTGCGATCACGCGTCTATCGGGGCTCGTGCTCAAACACTGGCTGCCCAGTCACAGCGGCGTGATCGCTCGCAAGCTGCGCGGTCCCACCACGCTCGCCTGGACCGTGATCACCAGCTACGCGCTCTTGCCCTGGCTCGGTTTGTACGAGCCGGCGGACGATTTCGTGCGTCGCGGTCTGTCAGCGGCGCTGCTGGCGGCGCTGTTTTGGGCTCTTTGGCAGGCAGTCGAGCTCTCGCAGCACACGGTGAGCCGTTCTTCACAGTGGGCCAAGAACTCGGTCACTGCAGCCTCGCTCTTGATGCTCGGCGCGCGGCTCGGGAAATTCGTGGTCGCCGCCTTCGCGTTCGTGGCGGTGCTCGCCGAGCTAGGCTACCCGGTCACGAGTTTGATCGCCGGGCTCGGGATCGGCGGCATCGCGCTGGCATTGGCCGCCCAGAAGACGGTCGAGAACTTGTTCGGGGCATTCTCGCTGGCCATCGATCAGCCATTTCGCGAAGGCGATCAGATTCAAGTCGATACCATCAGCGGCACGGTCGAAGCGATCGGTCTACGCTCCACCCGCATCCGCACCGTGGATCGCACGCTGATCACCATTCCCAACGGTAAGCTGGCCGAGATGCGGGTGGAGACGATCACCGCGCGGGATCGCATGCGATTTTACAGCGTGCTCGGCATCACTCACTCACCGGCCAAGCAAATCAGCCAGATATTGCAAGGGATCGAGCGCTTGCTGCGCGACGACTCGATGGTCGTCAAGGACAGCGTCAGCGTGCGCTTGATCGGTTTGACCGACTCCGCGATGAACCTGGAAATCGTCGCGCTCGTGGAAACCTCGGACGGCGCCAAGTTCCTCGAGGTCAGGCAGGGCCTGCTGCTCGGCATCATCGAAATCGTGGACAACGCCGGCAGCGCGTTGGCACATCCGGTGAGCTCCATTCGTCTCAGCGACGCCTCGCAGGCTCAAGTGGCCGAAGCAGCGCCGCCCCTGCCCGCAGCGGCGCCCAAATCGTCCTAGCAACCCGTCGTCAGAAACTGCCCTCGCAGCCCCAGCGATCGCCGTTGCAGAAGCAGGCTAGGTCCTTGTTCGGACCCCAGGAACAGGTTCGAACCGTGTTGCAGCTCTCTTCCTCGGGCTGATCATTGGCGCACACCGGCGGGTTGGCTTGGCACACCCAGTGCGGATCGAGTTTCCCGCCCGAGCAGACGCAGAAATCGTTGCCAGGATAGGGGCACTCCGCGTTGGCGTTCGACTTGCAGGAGGTCCCCGCTGTGGGCTTCGCTTCTGGACAAAGCGCCCCGTCTCCGTAGCAGGCCCACCTCTTGGTCGGATTGATGCCGCCCGAGCTGGGCAAACAGCTGCACGCCCGACCGGCGTAGAAACAGCTATTCGGAGTCGTGACCTGGCAGAGGTCGTCTTTCGAGGGCGGGCTTGCGGGACACACGGGGGCACCACCCGAGCCTCCAGAACCGTTCGAACCGCTCCAACCATTCGAGCCGCCCCAGCCCGTCCAGCCACTCGAACCGGAGAACCCAACAGAGCCCGATGCGCTGCCACTCGTGCCAGCAGAGCCCGATGCGCTGCCGCTCGTGCCGCCCGAGCCCGAGCTGCCCGCACTGCCACCCTCGCTCGCGCCACCTGCACCGGCAGCAGTGCCCGCCGCGCCTGCGCTCACGGCGCCGCCGCCGCCCTTCCCACCGCCACTGGTTCCTCCGCCACCAGCAGCTGAGCCAGATGCGCCGGACGAGCCAGATGCGCCAGACCCGTTCTTGCCCGCGCTGCCACTGGGACCGCCAGCAACGCTGAGATTGGCGCCGCCAGTACCGCCCGGGTCAATCGCGCCGCCCTCGCTGAGCCCCGCATTGGCACTTCCAGCTCCAGCAACGCCAGGATTTGCGGCTCCCCCGCGCTCCGAGAAGAAGGGTGGTTCCACTGCCGAACCGCAGGCACCCGCCAGCGGAAGACAGGCCGAAATCAAGGTCACGACCGTGAAACCACGAACGAATTTCATAACTGCTCCGAGAACTCGAACGGCAAGAAAGACGACTCTACAGCTTGTTGTAACAAAGTGGTCTCTCGGTCAGGCAAGCGTCGAGAAAACGACGCACCGGGCATTCGAGCTGTCGAATCGTCGACTGCCACGCGCAACCACCTTTCGCGCGGATGTAGTGGGGGCGCACCATGTTCGAAATGCGCGCGCGTTCAGTGCACGTCGATCACGCGCAGGCTGATCATCTCGAGACGCTGTCCAGCACCCGGAAATTTTCCCCAGATGCTGACTTCGTAACGACCTGCCTGGCCGCGTTTGCCGAGCGGGATCTCGATCTGAAAGTGTTTGCCGCTGACTTCGACCGGCTTTTTGGTCACGAACCCCTTCGGAAAGTACAGCTCGCTGGGTGAAGGGATGGCGTACGTGTAGGTGGTGTTCAAATAGCTAGCGGCCAGCGGCGCTGCCGAATCGATGCGGCCAAGACCAACACCGCCGAAGGTCACGGGCCCCTTCACGTCGCCCGAAATGGTCAGCATGTCTCCCGCGCGCGCGGATTTCGGCAACGCGCCATAGTCTCCATAGTCGTCCACGAACTCTTGCGACAAGCAGGCGAGACCCGCACCGCTGGGCTTGGCCACGCCGACTCCGAACCCGGTATGACTCGGCTTGAGGATGTTCCTACGATGACCGTCGCGCGGCGGCTTCTCGTCCATGAAGGCGCGTTCGACCCGCTCCAGCTCCGCCGCCGTGAAGCGCGGCGCAGCCTCCAACTTTCGCACCTTACCGTCAGCGAGGCAGCCGGCATTCTCTTGCACGAAGTCGCTACCGCCGGCTTCGGAATAGCGTTGCTCCGGAACCGAGCCGTCGCTCCCCCAATGCGCGGTGTAGCCGACGCGCGCCATGTCCTCGGCGTGACGTTGACCGGCACGAGTCGCGGCTTCGTCCATGACGACGGGGGGCAGACCGTGCTCGGCGCGATCACGGTTCACCAACGTGAGCATGTAACGCCGTGCTTGTTCCAGGTCCATCGAGGCCTTGGGCGGCGGCAGACCCGGAAGCGCTTTGTCGGAAGCGTCACGCGGGCCCGGCCTCACTGCGCTTCCCGAGCTCGCAGCGCTTCGCGAGCCCACTGCGCTTGCCGAACTCGCTCCACTTCCCGAGCTGGACACGGAAGCGCAGGCCGCAAAGCCCAGGCCGACTGCCAAAGCGAATACCGATCCGTCTCGCCAGAAACCAGAGCGCATCCCAGAAGGCTATCTGACAACAGCCGAATGACCAGTGCGGCGTCCGTGTGCTCACGACTTGGCCTGTTCGGCTTTGCGCCTGTTTCCCTGCGAGCGTCAGGCGCCGCTGCCAGAACTAGCCAGCAAGCCGCCAAGTCGCCCCGAAAGGGAGTGATGGGGGTTTGCTCTGAGCGGCTGTTCACGTCGCAAACCCGGCGCAGCTGCGAGCGCTCGGGCGGCAGCGGGCTAGCCGGGCGTTGATTCTGGGAGCCAGACGCTAGCGGCTTCGCAAATCGGCATTGTCAATGCCGGAAGTCTTGCTATGAGTGCGCGGAACTAAGCACGCCTTTTTGGCAGGAAAAGAGAACGATATGGCTCTCGAGCGCACCCTCTGCATCATCAAACCCGACGCCGTCGAAAAACGAAAACAAGGCGCGATTTTGCAACGCCTCCAGGAAGAGGGCTTCGTCGTTCAGGGGCTCCGCCAAACGCAGCTCTCGCGACGCACGGCTGAAGGCTTCTACGCAATTCATCGCGACCGTCCCTTCTTCGACGAGCTGTGCACTTTCATGACCCGCGGTCCGGTGGTCGTAATCGCGCTGGAGCGAGAGAATGCCGTGCAACACCTGCGAAACGTGATCGGCGCCACGGATCCGGCCAAGGCGGCCGAGGGCACCGTCCGCAAACAGTTCGGCGCGAATGTCGGCGAAAACGCGGTGCACGGATCCGATTCGCCGGAAAACGGCCGCATCGAGACGAGCTTTTACTTTCAGGGCGCCGAGCTACTCTGATTACGGCTACGCGACCGTTGACGCCGGCCAGCGTGGGCCGGCTGTCGCCCGTCCGAACGGCCCGCGCGCCGAAGGCGTCGGGCCGGGCGACCTTCTCACCCCAGCGGCGAGAACTGGTCTAGCCTGATGGCCTCAATGCAGAGCGGGAAGCCGCCCCCAGAATCCCGTGCCGATCCGCTCGGTAGCGGTGAACTCGACGCAGCGCGCGGAACATTGCGTGAGGCGCAGAGCGCCCTCCGTAATTTTGCGGAGCTGTTGCACTCGGTACGAGTCGGGTCGAAGGCACTGATCTCCGTACTGCCCGATGTAGCCGCAGGCTGCGCACCGATGCGCGCCACCGTCGACGGCCTACTTGCCCGAGTAGCGGACCACGCGGGGATGGCCGAAGCAACGCTCGCGCTGCAGGACTACTTTGCGCCGCGCCTGTTGCATCTGGACCAAGAACTCGCGGCCGCCGCTCACCGCCCACTGAGCGCGAAATCGCGGCTCGGCTTGGAGCAAGTGATCACGCGCTTGTCACTCGAGCTCGACACGGCGCGTGGACTGCTCGATCTTTTGGTGGAAGCCGTATCCGGTCGCTCGGTCCCGGTGGATCTCGCGGGGCTGCTGCAAGAGAGCTTCTCTGGTCCGCCCAGCGGAGGCTCCTGGAACCGCGAGCACATCATGGCCACGATGAGCTTCGTCGAGGCCGACGTAGAAGTAGAGCTGAACCCGCGCATCGCCACTGCGCTGTTCGCGCTCGGCGTCGAGCTGGTCGCGCGCGGCGGCCCCGGCACGCCCCACGTGCTGGTCGATCGCGATCAATCCGGCTCTTATCGCGTGAACATCGACCACCGAAAAGTCGCCGACAGCGACGACTTGATCCTGATCGCGCGCGGCGTCATCGAACCGACGTTGACCTGCCTGACCGCCATCGCGCGCTTATCCGGGGTGTCCTTGGTCTGGGACGAGCGAACGCCCAGCTTGCAGTTTGCGTTTCCCGAGCGCACCAGAGCGCACTGTACGAGCGACGCCGGCTGAGCTTTTTCTCTGCGTGCTTCCTGCCCTCGAGAGGCGCGGGTCTTGCGACCTTCGCAGAGCACCGGTAATGGGCTTGTCATGTCCGAACTCCAGCCATTGATTGAAGCCGCTTGGGCCGACCGTTCGCTGCTCGCGAAAGACGAATACAAAGCCGCCGTGGCCCAGGTCGTGGCCGACTTGGATCAGGGCAAATTCCGCGTGGCAACTCAGGACGCACCCGGCAAGTGGACGACCCACGCCTGGCTGAAGCAGGCCGTCTTGCTCTACTTCGGCATCGCCAAGATGGAGCGCATCGAAATCGGCCCGTTCGAATTTTACGACAAGATCCCGCTCAAAAAGAACTTGGACCGAGCCGGCGTGCGCGTCGTGCCGCCGGGCACGATTCGCTACGGTGCATTCGTCGAGTCCGGCGCGATCGTGATGCCCGGCTACGTGAACATCGGCGCGTACGTGGGCTCGGGCACCATGGTCGATACCTGGGCCACGGTGGGCTCGTGCGCGCAGGTCGGTAAGGACTGTCATCTCTCGGGCGGCGTCGGCCTGGGCGGCGTGCTGGAGCCGCCGGGAGCGCAACCGGTGATCGTGGAAGACGGCTGCTTCATCGGCTCCCGCGCGATCATCGTGGAGGGCATGTTGGTCGAGCGTGAGGCCGTGATCGGCGCGGGCGTCGCGCTGACTGCTTCCACCGCCATCATCGATGTCACGGGCTCGGAGCCGGTGGAGTACCGCGGCCGCGTCCCCGCGCGCAGCGTCGTCATCCCCGGCATGCGCACCAAGAAGTTTCCCGCCGGCGAGTATCAAATCGGTTGCGCGCTGATCATTGGCCAGCGCAAAGAGAGCACCGACAAGAAGACGAGCCTCAATTCCGCGCTGCGCGACTTCAACGTGTCAGTCTAGCGCGGGTGTTGCGCGCTTCGAGCAGCCGTCGCCCGACGGCTGCTCGGGCGCTAGGGTCTGTCCCTGAAT
>DATEPG010000221.1:0-54281 GCA_035273265.1 Polyangiaceae bacterium | reverse complement strand
TCTCACTTGGTCGCCGTCGGCGACGGCGCATCCACTGTCTCGACCTTCGGCAGCGGAGGCTTACGCATCTCCAACTGCGCATTGGGCCGCTGATCGCGGTGGGTGGGAGCGAGAGTGAGTCTTCTGCCGAGCGCAGCGGACTGCACGATCGATTCCAAGATCTGAACGTCTGCCAAGCCTTCGATGCCGGAGGGTTCAGGCTCCCGATCTTCGAGAATGCACTTGGAAAAATGCACCAGTTCTGGTGCAAACTGGTCATGCTGGGGTGTGGTCGTCGTTTTCGATTTGCCTTCGATGGTCAAGGTCTCCTCACTCTTGGCGTGGTAGCCGTAGGCCGCCTCGAGCTGTAAGTCGCCCGACGTTCCTACCACCCGGAACTCGGAGACGGGAGCTGCCCCTTGGCTGGTCGTGAATTGGGCGATGCGGTTCCCCGGAAAACGCAGGATGGCCGAGGTTACTTCATCTGTGTCCGCGAAGCGCGGATCGTCTCCCTGAATGCGGAACGCAGTCACCTCGATCGGCTCGTCCTGGAACAAGTAGCGAGCAGCGTTCACGCAATAGACGCCCATGTCGAATAGCGCGCCCCCGCCCAAGTCAGCGCGCGTGCGGATGTCGCCCTGGCGAACTTGCTGGCAAAAGACCGAGCTGAAGATGCGCGGCTCGCCGATTTCCCCGTTGCGCAAGCGCTCGACTGCGCGCAAGTTGGCTTGCTCGAAGTGCAGGCGATACGCGGTCATCAATTTGATTTTTGCGTCATCGGCGGTCTGAATCATGCTGCGGCAGTCAGCAACACTGACGGCCAATGGCTTTTCACACAGCACGTGCACTCCGGCACGAGCCGCCCGCTCCAAGGCGCGGCGATGCTCGGTATTGGGGGTAGCTACGTACAGCGCATCGATGGCACCGCTGGCCAAGATGCGATCCAAGTCTTCGTATGAGCCGGTGATCTTCACCCGGTAGCGCTCGGCCAATGCGTTCAGTTTGTGCTCGTCGGATGAGACCAGCGCGACCAACTCCGAGTTTTCGCGGGCGTGGGCAAAGGCCGGTAGGACTGCCACCTGGGCGATGTTGCCCAAGCCCATGACGGCGTAGCGAACTTTGCGATTGTTGGCGTTGTTCATGATTGCTCCCTAGAATGCCGGCTTTAATCGGGTGCGAACATCATGCCAAGCCGCTTCGCCTGACCCGCGTTCGAGGCGCACCAGAAGTGCCGAGCAGACGTTCCCGTGTTGTCACTCGATCGCTTTGAAGGCCCTCCGAGGTTCCTGTTCCTGGGCCTCGGCGAGCCGGACGAGTTTGGACACCTGAACGACTATGCTGGCTACTTGAATGCCGCCGAGCCGACGCCCGGATCGCCGAACTCGATCAAGAGTTGGAGCGGCTCGCGGCGCGGGGCACGCGCACCGCGCTGTTCGTGACCGCCGATCACGGCCGCGCCGACAGCTTCGTCGAGCACGGCTCGAAGTTCCCGGAGTCGGCCCGGGTTTGGCTGATTGCAGCCGGCAGCGCGGTGCGCGCAAACGGCTTCGTCGCGGCGCCGAGCCCGCGTCGTTTGGCAGAGCTTGCGCCGACGGTTCGGCAGATTGCCGGCTTGCCTGCAGATCGGCATCCTGAGGCAGGAATGCCGCTGAGTGAGCTGTTGAATCCCGCGAATCCGTAGCCGGATCCGCTGCGGCGCGCGCTACGCTGCGCGCGCGATGGCTATCTCCCGACGCTCGCGCTGCCTGCTTTCCTTGCTCGGCGCGCTTTCGCTGGCCCGCGTGGGAGGTGCCGCCGAACCGACTCGGAAAGCCTCGCCTGGAGGAACGCCGCCGGGCCCAACCGGCGCGCCGAGTCATGAAGCCGAGCTCGATCTGCTCACCTTCTACAAGGACAACTACTTCATCACCGGCTTTAGCATGGAGACGGAAGCCAAGTTCCAATTCAGCGCCAAGTTCGACATCTGGCCGAACCGTGGACAGCATGGTGTGTACTTCGCGTTCACCCAAAAGTCGCTCTGGGACATCTATCGGCCGTCGCAGCCGTTCGTCGAGAACAACTACGCGCCGGAGCTGTTCTATAGCTACTTTCACGTGCCTGGACGCTACGAGCCCAAGCCCGGTTGTGGCTTCTTCTTCGAGCGGCTAGGGGTCATTCACGAATCCACGGGCGAACAAGGCGAAAACTCGCACGGCTGGAATCGCGTGTACGGCGAGTCGCGCTATGCTTGCTACGATGCGGCGCATCACTACCTTGCGACCACTTTGCAAGTTTGGGCGCCGCCGTTCGGGAAGAAAGACAACCCCGACATCGCCAGCTACCAGGGCTACGGTGAGCTATCAATCAGCGTCGGCAGCGATCGCGGTCGCGGCTGGCTCGGTGACTGGGAGCTGGCCAGCCATGTCCGTAAGGGCACCAAAAACTGGAGCGTCGGTAGCCTCGAGCTAGACGGCCGTTGGCGGCCTCGCTACGGGGACTTTTGGCGCTTCACACCCTATTTGTACACGCAGTTTTTCACCGGCTACGGCGAAACCTTGCGCGGCTACGATCAGTCGTCGACTGCGTTTCGGATCGGCATTGGTTTCACCGATCTGAGCACACGCTCCGAGTAGTGCGCGATCGGGAGTGCGGGGATATCGAGTCCTGACGCCGCTCGCTGGGCCCCCGCCGGGGATCGGCGCCGTTCTTGCGGGAACGTGGCCGGCCGACCTGCAGCGCGCGCGCTCGCGTCGAATCCGGTTGCTCGTGCGTCGCGCGACCGGCGTCGCGCGTTGAGACTCGCTGATTGTGCGCGGCGCGCTAGCAGAATGCCTCGCGCTGCGAGTATTCTATGGGCGATGAAGCAGCGGCCCGGGCCGACCCCGGAAGTTCTAATCGCCGTCGGTGAAGTGGGGCGCGAGCTGGCGGCCGCGGGACCGCTGGAGGCGCGCTTGGGAGGAGCGTTGCGCGTGCTGGAGCGCCGGCTAGGCGCCGGTCGCTCGGTCGTCTATTTCTGCAATGGCGACGAACAGTCGCTCACTGTTGCTGCATCCCAGGGCCTGGATCCGGATGCGTTTCGTCCGCGCTATTCGGCCGGGGCAGCGGGCCGCGTGGCAGCGACGAATCAGCCGGTGGTCGTCCCGGTGTTGCGTCACGATCCGATGGCGCTCTCCGAAATTGCGGATTTGTCGCGCTGGGCCGATATCGGTTGGAACCTGGTTGCAGTTCCGGTCAGCGCTCGCGGGCGCTGCGTTGGGGTGCTCTCGGCCTATTTCCGGCATCGCGACCCGAGCGGCTTCGGCGAACGTCTGGGGGTGTTGGACGTCGTTGCGGGCTTGATCGGCAAGACCCTGCGAGAAGAAGAAGCGCGCCCCGGCAGCGACCCTGCGCTGATCGAAACCGTGGCCGTCGGGCCAGGCGCCACGCAGTTCGAATACGCCAACATGATTGGCGAGAGCGGCGTGATGCGGCAAATCTACGAGCAAGTCAGCCAAGTTGCTCGAACCAACGCAACCGCGCTGCTGCGCGGCGAGTCAGGCACGGGCAAAGAGCTCGTCGCTCGCGCGATTCACCAAAACTCGCCGCGCGCCTCTCAGCCCTTCATCAAAGTCAACTGCGCCGCGCTGCCTGAATCCTTGTTCGAGTCCGAACTGTTCGGACACGAGCGTGGCGCATTCACTGGCGCGCACGCCCGGAAAAAGGGCCGTTTCGAGCTGGCGCAAGGCGGTACCCTGTTCCTCGACGAAATTGGCGAGCTGCCGATGACGACGCAAGCCAAGCTCTTGCGCGTGCTGCAGTTTCGCGAATTCGAGCGTCTCGGCGGCACCGAGACCCTGCGTCCGGACGTGCGCATCGTGGCCGCCACCAACGTCGACATCGAACGCGCCGTGACCAGTGGTACCTTCCGCGAGGACCTCTACTACCGCATCAATATCTTCACCATCACGCTTCCGCCGCTGCGCGATCGCCCGCAGGACATCCCTGCGTTGGCCGAGTATTTCATGCGCAAATTCGCGGCCGAACATCAGCGCAAGATCGGGCGGATCTCGACCGCCGCCATGGATCTAGTGAGCCGCCAGCCGTTTCCGGGCAATGTGCGCGAGCTGGAGAACGTGATCGAGCGTGCGGTCGTGGTGTGCAAGGGATCGGTGATCCAAGAGTCGGATTTACCGGAAGCGTTTCGCGTGGCCGCCGCGGGCAAAGAAAAGCTGACCTTGGTCGAGGCCGTCGAGCGTCTGGAACGGCAGTTAATCGAGGAAGCGCTCGAAGCAGAGGCAGGCAGCTTGGTGGGCGCGGCCCGAGCGCTAGGGACGACCGAGCGCGTGGTGCGATACAAGGTGGGCAAGCTGGGCATTGCGACCAAGCGGTTTCGGCGCTGACCGCCCGACAAGTTTGTCGGTTTCGGCTCCGTGAACAACCTGCGCTTCGTTTCAGCTCGTCGATCCATGGCTGAAAAATAGGCTTGCGCTGAGGTGCTAGAAACAATGCGAAAACATCTGAGAGGCCCAACAATTTTGTAAGAGCACTCGCCGGGGTTACGACAATTTTGTTGGTCGTATGTTTCTGCTCTGATTTCGCGGCTGTTTCGCAGGACGAAATAGGCCCACTTATGAGGGTGAAGCGGCTCGTGGCACGAAGGTTGCTGTAGGGGCGGATCACGATGGAGTTGTCGGTCCCAGTCAAGAGCAGCACCCGCCCGGTAGTGGCGTTGCTCGAAGCGCGTATGAAGAGCGAACTCGCGCGCTTGGTCGAGAAGCACGGGGGAGCACCGCTGTGCGTGCCGGCGGTGCGCGAGGCACCGCGCATCGAGCCCGAGGCAGTGCGTGAGCTATTGGACGAGTTGAGCGCTGGCCGACACGAGGTCGTGATCTTCATGACTGGCGTCGCGGTATCGCTCTTGTTCGAGTTGGCGCAAGAGCTCGGCCGTCACGCTGAGCTCGTGACGTCACTGCGCAATGCCACGACGGTTTGTCGCGGACCGAAGCCGACCGCCGCACTGCGCGGCTTCGGTGTGCCGCCCACGCTGAGCGCGCGTGAACCATTCACTGCGGCGGAGCTGATCGACGCGCTCAGTGAGCTGGAGATTTCCGGGCGCGGGGTGCTGCTGTTCAACTACGGCGAACGCAGCGAGACGCTGTCCGAAACGCTGCTCGCTCGTCGCGCGGATCTCAGGGAATTTTGGCTGTATCAGTGGCAATTCCCGACGGATTCGGCGCCGCTGGAACAGCTCGTACGACGGATCGTCGATCGTTCGGTGGACGCGCTGGCCATCACCTGTCAAATCCAGTTTCGGCATTTGTATCAGGTCGCCGAACGCCTCGACCTGAGCCGTGAATTGCTCGATGCGCTGCGCAAGGACGTGGTGGTTGGCGCTGTCGGTCCTACCTGTCGCGCGATCATCGAAGTCCATGGCGTGGCGCCACACGTCATGCCCGAGCATCCCAAGATGGGGCCGTTGGTGATGGCGCTGATGCGTTATCTCGACATCAAACACGGCGGTGAACGCCGCGCGTCGGCCATGCCTCGTTCTTGATTCAATCTGATTGCGACTTACTACTCACGCGAAACTCACGCGAAACCAAGCCATGCGCATATAGAGCGTCCGACGCCGCTCGTTGTTGCCGTGGATGAGTCTGACCGTTCATCCGTTTTGAGGAGAAACCAGTGTCCAAGAACTACTTCGAAAATCCCAAGCCGCGCTTGATCGTGGTCGGCAATGGCATGGTCGGCCACCGTTTCGTCGAGGCCGCTGCCGAGCGCGGCCTGCTCGGTAAATACGAGACGGTGGTGCTTTCCGAGGAGTCGCGGCTGGCTTACGACCGCGTGAATTTGTCCAAATGGTTCGAGGGCAAGTCGGACGCCGACTTGTCGCTCGTCTCCGAAGGGCAGTACGAGGAGCTAGGCGTCGAGGTCGTCCGCGGTGACGCTGCCGTCGAGCTCGACCGCAAGGCGCGCACCATCAAACTCTCGTCCGGGCGTGAGCTCGCGTACGACGAGCTCGTGCTCGCCACGGGGTCCTACCCGTTCGTGCCGCCAATCAAGGGCTGCAATGAACCCGGTTGCTACGTGTATCGCACGATCGACGACCTGGTTGCGATCCGCGAGGCCGCCAAGACCGCCACGACCGCGGTGGTCATCGGTGGCGGGCTGCTCGGGTTGGAGGCCGCGAAGGCGTTGCTCACGCTCGGCCTCGAGACGCACGTGATCGAATTCGCGTCACGCCTGATGCCGCTCCAGGTCGACGATGTGGGCGCAGGAGTGCTTCGCGCGCGCATCGAGGAGCTCGGCGTGCAGGTGCGCTGCAACACCACGACGCGTGAAATTTTGCTCGACCAAAATGGGCACGTCAACGCGCTGTTGCTCGGCGACGGAACGCGGCTCCCGGTCGATATGGTGGTCTTTTCCGCGGGTATTCGCCCGCGCGACAAGCTGGCTCGCGACTCGGGCCTGCGTCTCGGCGAGCGCGGCGGCGTGGTGATCGACGGCGCCTGCCGCACGAGCGATGAACGCATTTTCGCGATCGGTGAATGTGCCGCGTTCGACGGCAAGACCTACGGTTTGGTGGCGCCGGGCTATCGCATGGCAGAGGTCGCCGCGGCCACGATTGCGGGCGAGGCGCTCGCCTTCGACGGCTTCGACATGAGCACCAAGCTCAAGCTGATGGGCGTGGACGTCGGCAGCTTTGGCGATGCCTTTGGCGTGACGCCGGGATCGCGCGTGTTCACCGTCTTCGACGGCCACTCAGCCGTGTACAAGAAGCTGGTCGTCTCTGCCGACAAGACCAAGCTTTTGGGCGGCGTGTTGGTCGGTGATGCTTCGGCCTACGGCCAGCTGCTGATCCACGTGCAAGCCGAGATGAAGCTGCCCGAGCATCCGGAAGATCTGCTGTTCCCGCCGCGTGAGGGTGGCGCGAAGAGCGGCTTCGGCGTCGACGCACTGCCGGACGCGGCGATGATCTGCTCCTGCAACAACGTCGACAAAGGCGCCATCTGCGGCGCCATTCGCGACCAAAAGCTGACCACGCTGGGAGCCGTCAAGACCTGCACCAAAGCAGGCACGAGCTGCGGCTCGTGCGTTTCCCTGGTCGATCAATTGCTGAAGCTGGAGCTGAAGAAGTCCGGCGTCACCGTCACCAATCACGTCTGTGAGCACTTCCCCTACAGCCGTCAGGAACTCGCGCATCTGATTCGCGTGCAAGAGATTCGCTCCTTCGACGACATGATCGAGCGCCACGGCAAAGGCCAGGGCTGCGAAATCTGCAAGCCGGCGATCGCTTCCATCTTGGCCTCGACCTGGAACGACTACGTGCTCACTCCCGAGCACACTGGGCTACAAGACACGAACGATCGCTACCTGGCGAACATCCAGCGCGACGGTACCTACTCGGTCGTCCCGCGCTTGGCGGGAGGTGAGGTGACGCCGGATCAACTGATCACGCTCGGCATGGTGGCCAAGAAATACAATCTGTACACCAAGGTGACCGGTGGGCAGCGCGTGGACATGTTCGGCGCGCGCCTCGATCAATTGCCGGCAATTTGGCAAGAGTTGGTGGCGGCAGGCTTCGAATCGGGCCACGCTTACGGAAAATCGTTGCGCACCGTGAAATCCTGCGTCGGCAGCACCTGGTGCCGATACGGCGTTCAGGACTCCGTGGGCGCTGCGGTCCGGATCGAGAATCGCTACAAGGGGCTGCGTTCTCCGCACAAACTCAAGGGCGCGGTCTCGGGCTGCGCGAGAGAATGTGCAGAAGCGCAAAGCAAAGACTTTGGCATCATCGCCACCGAGAAAGGCTACAACCTGTATGTAGCCGGCAACGGCGGCATGAAGCCGCAGCATGCGGCGCTGTTCGCCACGGACCTCGACGAAGAAACGTTGGTTCGCTACCTCGATCGCTACTTGATGTTCTACGTGCGCACCGCGGATCGCCTGCAGCGCACCGCCTCCTGGCTCAACAATCTGGAGGGTGGGCTCGACTATTTGAAGAGCGTGATCATCGACGACCAGCTCGGGATCGCAGCGGAGCTGGAGGCGGACATGGCGCGCATCGTCGGCACCTATCAGTGCGAATGGAAGACGACCGTCGAGAGCCCGGAAAAGCTACGGGCCTTCCGTTCGTTCGTGAATTCCGACGAGCCGGACCCCAGCGTGGCCTTCGTGCGCGAGCGGGAACAGCACCGGCCCGCCTCGTGGAGCGAGAAGCGAAGCCTGGTCGAAACACGCAAGATCCGCCTCCCTGTGTTGTCTGCCTGAGGGTCCATTCAATCATGTCCATGCTAGTCTCGGTAGAATCCGCGCGCGTCGCCAGTGAGGCCAACGAGTGGCGAGACGTGTGCGCGATCGACGACGTGCTTCCCGGAACCGGAGTCGCGGCTCTGGTCAACGGTGAGCAGATCGCGATCGTTCGCACGCGTGACGGTCAGTTCGCTGCCTTGTCGAACTTCGATCCGTTCAGCAACGCCTTCGTGATCGCGCGCGGAATCGTCGGCGACCGCGCAGGCGTGCCGAAAATCGCGTCTCCGATCTACAAGCAGAACTTCAGCTTACAGACCGGAGAGTGCTTGGATGATCCGAGCGTGCGCCTGGCCGTTTTCCCGGTCCGCATCGTAACTGGTCGAGTTCAAGTGTCAGTCTCGACGAGAGATTCGGAATGAGCGCGCGCGCGGATGCCCCTGCGCTATCCGACGCCTTGCCGCGAATGCTTTCGTTGTCTACTCCCTCGGGTCCGATCAAAACGCACTGCCCGTACTGCGCGTTCCAATGCGGAATGACCGTGACCCCCAGCACGGCCGCGGGCGAAGAGCTCAAGGTGCAGGCGGATCCGGATTTTCCGGTCAACCGCGGGCAGATGTGCATCAAAGGCTTCACCTCCGGCGCGCTGCTCGATCACCCTCAGCGTGTGTTCGGGCCGCTGCTGCGGAACGCGAGCGGTCAGCTCGCGCCTGTATCTTGGGAAACCGCGCTCGACTACATCGCCACACGCATCCAGGCCTTGCAAAAGGAGCACGGGGCCTCGGCGGTCGGGACCTTCGGTAGCGGCGCGCTCACCAACGAGAAGGCCTATCTGCTAGGGAAGTTCACACGCGTCGCGCTGAAGTCGTCGAACATCGACTACAACGGGCGTTACTGCATGTCGTCGGCCGCGGCCGGCCAGAACCGCGCGTTCGGTATCGATCGCGGGCTGCCCTTTCCGGTCTCGGACATTGCCGAGACGCGGACACTCATGCTGTGGGGCTCCAACTGCGCGGAGACCATGCCGCCCATCATGCAATGGGTGTACGAGCAGCAGCAGCGCGGCGGCAGCCTGATTGTGGTCGACCCGCGTTTCACGGATACCGCGCGCACGGCCACGCTGCACTTGCAGCTGACGCCAGGCACCGACCTCGCGCTCGCCAATGGCCTGCTCTACTTGGCGCTCGAGGAAAAGCTGATCGACCGCGCGTACATTGCTGCGCGCACCGAGGGCTTCGAAGAGCTGGAGCGCAGCGTTCTCACCAGTCACCCGGCGTTCATCGAACGCCTGACGGGGGTGACGATTGCCCAGCAGTTGCGTGCAGTTCGCCTGTTGGCCGAGTCCGAGTCGAGCATGCTGCTTTCGGGCCGCGGTGCCGAACAGCAGTCGAAGGGATCGGACACGGTGATGTCCATGATCAACCTGATGCTCGCGCTCGGCAAAGTCGGCAAGCCCGCGAGTGGGTACGGTTGTCTGACCGGCCAGGGCAATGGACAAGGTGGCCGCGAGCACGGTCAGAAGGCCGATCAGTTGCCGGGCTACCGGTTGATCGAAGAGCCCGAGCACCGCAAAGCGATCGCAGCCGTTTGGGGCATCGATGCCAATGAACTGCCACGCAAAGGCAAGAGCGCGTACGAGCTTTTGGATTCCTTGGGCCCACAAGGCGGCGTGCGTGGTCTGCTCGTTTTTGGCTCGAACGTCAGCGTGGCTTCGCCCAACGCCAGCCACATCAATAACAAGTTGGCTCAGCTCGAGCTGCTCGTGGTGTGTGATGCGTTCCTGAACGAGACCTGCGAGAACGCGCATGTCGTGCTGCCAATCGCCCAATTTGGCGAAGAAGAGGGCACCATGACCAACCTCGAGGGCCGTGTCATCCTGCGCCAGCGCTTGCGACCGGCGCCTCTGGGCGTGAAGACGGACATCGAGATCTTGTGCGCGCTGGCAGCGCGCCTGGGCGTCGAGCGCGGTTTTTCTTTCAACTCCTCGGAGGCCGTGTTCGATGAATTGCGTTCGGCGACGCGCGGCGCGAAGGCCGACTACAGCGGCATCGACTACGACAAGATCCGCAGCTCGCAAGGCGTGTTCTGGCCGTGCCCCGCGCCCGACCATCCCGGGACGCCGCGGCTGTTCGCCGACCGCTTCGCCTTTCCTTCTGGGCGCGCACGTTTCAACCCGGTCCCGTATCGGCCTTCCGCGGAAGTGCCAGACGACAACTACCCGCTCTATTTCACGACCGGGCGCTACAAGGAGCACTACAACAGTGGCGCGCAGACGCGCCTGGTCGAACCCTTGCGCGAGGCCAAGCCCGAGCCCTTGGTGCAAATCCACCCGCGGCTGGCTGCCAATCTGGGAGTCCTCCAAGGTGAGCAGTTGTTGATCGAGAGCCGGCGCGGAAGTGTCTCGTTCCGAGTCAGCATTTCCGCGGATATTCGGCCCGACACGCTGTTTGCTCCGTTCCACTGGGGTGGCCGTCAGGCCGCTAATCTGCTGACCATTCCGGCGCTCGATCCGTTGAGCCGGATGCCCGAATTCAAGGTTTGCGCCGTGCGCGCGCGGGCCGCCAACGCTACCGTGAAGGGATCGTCGTGAACATCCGCAAGAAGAAGCTAGCCATCGTCGGCAATGGCATGGGCACTTGTCGTTTGCTCGACGAGCTAGTGCGTCGTGACGCCACTCGGCAATACGAGATCACCGTGTTCGGTGAAGAGCGCGGCGGCGCATACAACCGCATCCTACTCGGCCGCGTGCTCAGCGGAGAATCACCGGACGCAATCGTCACCAAGACGCCCGAGTGGTACGACGCCCATGGCATCCGGCTGATCCAGAGCACGCGCGTGACTCGCTTGGATACGCTGCGCAAAGTCGTCGAGACTGCGGACGGTCAGAATCGTCGCTACGACGTATCGATCTTGGCCACGGGGAGCCAGCCCTTGGTCCCGCCGCTCGAAGGCATGCGCGGTGAAGATGGCGAGTTGCGCTCGGGCGTGTTCGTCTATCGCTCGATCGCGGACTGCATTCGTATGCGCGAGTATGCGCGCTCGGGGGACGGCGCGGTGATCGTGGGTGGTGGGCTGCTCGGCCTGGAAGCCGCCAAGGTGCTCAGCGATATGGGCTTGCACGTGACCGTCGTGCAAAGCTCGAAAATCCTGATGAATGCCCAGTTGGACGAGATTGCGGGCGAAATGTTGGCGCGCCAGATCGACCGCACGGGCATCTTCGCGCGCCTCGGCCGTACGGTTGAATCCATCTACGGCGACGAGCGAGTCACCGGCGTCGTATTGGACGACGGCACCACGCTCTCGACTGATTTGGTGGTCCTGGCTTGCGGCGTGCGTCCGCGCGTCGACACCGCTCGCGCCTCCGGCCTGCCCGTGAACAAGGGCATTCTGGTCAACGACACGCTGGCGACCGAGGTGCCCGGGGTGTACGCGTTCGGCGAGTGCGCCGAACATCGCGGAAAAATTTACGGCATCGTTACGCCGGTCTGGGAACAAGCGGCGGTGCTGGCCGACGTGCTCACGGGCCAATCGAAGGATCGTTACCGCGGTTCGAAGTTGTACACTCGGCTCAAAGTGGCCGGGGTCGACGTCGCCTCGATGGGCGCCCTCGAACCCGAGCTGGAGCGGGACGAGGTCGTGCAGATCGTGGAGGAACGCCGCGATTGCTACCGGAAGTTGATCGTCCGTGACGGCAAGCTGGTGGGCGCCATGTTGGTTGGAAATACCGCTGCGACGGCGGCGCTGGTTCAACTATTCGACCGCGGCGATACCATCCCGGACGACCCTCTCGAGCTCTTGTGTTTGCAGCGCGTGGCGGCCCCCGCAGGGGAGCGCGTGGTGTGCAACTGCAACAAGGTGACCGAGCAAGTGGTGTGTGAAGCGATCGCCGCCGGCGCGGACTCGGTGGCGGCGCTCGGTGACTGCACTCGTGCTGGTACTGGTTGCGGCTCGTGCAAGGGGGAGTTGACTCAGCTCCTGGCAAAGCTCGTAAAGCCCGCGCATTCGCTGCCGCTTTTGCCGCTGCTCGCCTCGGCCTAGAGTACTCAGCCGGCTTCCCAGTGTGGGAACAGGGCGCGCTGCGAGGTGCGCTGCGGGATCGCGATCGCCCCCCAAGCCAGGGCGCGCGGCTTTTCGGGACTTGCGCCCGAGGGTTGGGGCGGCCATGGTCGCCCACACCGAAGCAAGTATGTGGACCTGGCGAAGGCAGTGGCTCGGCTATGCAGCCGCTCTGTGTGCAACGGCGATTGCGACGGCATTGTCCGTGTTCGGCGTGCGCTACCTGTCCTTGGCGGACGTGGTCATCTTGTACCTGGTGGTGGTCGTGGTCGTGGCTTGGCGCTTCGGCTTGGGGCCGTCGATCATTGCCGGGATGGGCTGTGTCGTGGCCTTCGATTTTCTGATTTTGCCGCCCAGTTTTACCTTCTCGCTGGAGGTTGGCCACGCCGTAACCCTGGCGGGTATGGTGTTCGTATCGGCGCTGGTGAGCGGGCTTACCGAGAGCTTGCGGCGCGAACAAGACCGCGCGCTGCGCAGTGAGCGGAGCACGCAGAAAGCGCGCTTGGAGGCGGAGGTCGAGCGCGTGCACGCGGCGCTGCTCAGCTCCGTTTCTCACGACCTGCGCACGCCGCTGGCGACCATCTCGGCCTCATCACAAATGCTGGTACGCAATCACGTGACGATGGACGCATCGTTGCGCGGTGAAATGCTGACAGGTATCGCAGACGAAGCCGAGCGCTTGGACGGACTTTTGCGCAACCTGCTGGCGATCACTCGCGTCGAGTCCGGTGAGCTGCGCTTGCAGGTGCTGCCCGCCTCGCTCGACGAAGTCCTGACGGATGCGCTGCGCCGCATCGAGCATCGCCTCGCCGGACGAAGCGTGGTGGTAAACGCGCAGCGCGGTTTACCGTTGGTCGATCTCGATGTTCGCCTGTTCGAGCAAGCGCTGCTCAACGTGCTCGACAACGCCTTGCGTTATTCGCCAGCCGGATCACCACTCACGATCGATACGCAGCGATTGGAGAGCAGGGTTCAGATCCAGGTCGCCGATGGCGGGGTGGGGGTCGCGGCCGCTGACCGAGAGCTGGTTTTCGAGAAATTTCGTCGCGGCAGCAATGCTCCGCGAAGTGACGGTGGGGTTGGCCTGGGGTTGACCATTTGTCGGGCTATTTTGCGCGCCCATGGCGGCGAGATCACCATGGCCTCGGCAGCCAGCGGCGGTGCGCTCGTGACGCTGAGCCTGCCAACCAGTAAAGTAGCGATTGCCGAGGCCACCCAGCGGCTTCCCAGTATCGAATGACCAAAGCCGCTGCCGCAGTCGAAGCCCGCTTCAGCATCCTCGTCGTCGAGGACGAGGCGCCCATGCGCAAGGTGCTGCGCCTGATTCTGCAGGAGCAGGGCTATGAGGTGTTCGAGTGTGGTACCGGTGCCGAGGCGTTGTCCTTCATCTCGCGCAGCGCACCGTCCCTGGTTCTACTCGACCTAGGGTTGCCGGACATCGACGGCATCGATCTGGCCAAGCAGATCCGTGGACACTGCCCGGTGCCGATCGTGGTGCTCTCGATGCGCGCGGACGAGCATTCGATCGTGGAAGCGCTCGACAACGGCGCGGACGACTTCGTGACCAAGCCATTTCGGGAAAACGAGCTGTTTGCTCGCGTCCGCGCCTGCTTGCGCAACGTGTCGCCCAGCGGTGCCCGCGAAATCGACGGCGTGCGTGTCGATCCTCTGCGGCGCGTGGCTTTCGTGCAAAATCGTGAGATCAAGCTCTCGGCAACGGAGCACCGCTTGCTGTGGGTGTTGCTCCGCGCCAAGGGCAACGTGATGACCCACCAACAATTGCTGCGCGAAGTCTGGGGCGCGGCTTACGTTCGCGACGCCGGCTATTTGCGCGTCTACATGCATCATCTGCGCGAAAAGCTGGAAGCCGATCCGTCGAACCCGCGCTGGCTATTGACCGAACCCGGCGTGGGCTATCGCCTGGGCGGCGAATGAGCGCGCCGCACTAGGCTCTGTCCCTGATTGCTCGGGCACCCGTAAAACGTGCCCGTGCCCGTGCCCGTGCCCGTACCCGAAAGAGGCTTCCACCTTCCGGCACGGGCACGGGCACGCTTACGGGAGGACTGAACGCAAGGACGCTCAGCGTTGCCTGGTGGGCCGAGGCAAGCGCGCTTTAGGTGGTCTTGATCAGGCCGCCATCGATCACGAACTCGCTGCCCGTGACGTTCGCGATGCGCCCCGACGCGAGCATCACTACCAGCGTTGCTACTTCCTCTGGGGTCGTGAAGCGACCGGTGGCAAAGCCTCCAATGCTGGCGACGACCTTGTCGCGCGCGCTGTCCGTGTCAGTGCCGGTGGCCTGGGCGACGGTATCGGCAACTCCCCCCGCGCCGAACCAAAGGTCGGTCACGACCGGTCCCGGAGACACACAATTGACTCGGATCCCGCGCGGGCCAAACTCCTGTGACAAGGATTTGCTCAGGTTGACCAGCGCTGCCTTGGCTGCTCCGTAGTCGATGGTCCCCGCATCCGGTTGGAAGAAAGCATTCACGGAAGCCACGCTGACGATCGAACCAGCGCCTTGCTTCAGCATCTGCTCGATCGCTGCACGCATTGCCCGCAGCGCCGAGTAGAAGTTCATGTTCATACCCCACGCGAATTCTTCGTCACTCGTGCCCAGAAATCCCTCGAGCCGCAGGCGCACCGCGCCCACGTTGTTGATTAGCACGTCGACCTTGCCGTGAAGTTGGACGGCGCGTGCCACGAGCTGCGCAGGGCCCTCTGCCGTACTGAGGTCGATCGGGACCGCTGTCACGCCCGCCAAGCCCTCTAAGCTCTGGGTGTTGCGTGCGCCCGCGACCACGATCGCGCCTTCTGCCTGCAGTGCCCGTACGATCGAAAGACCGATGCCCTTGCTGGCTCCAGTAACGACAGCGACTTTTCCCGTGAGCTCGAGATCCATGGTGTTCCTTTGGCTGAGGCAGCGAAACTGCGGCTCAGCCTGCACCGGTTCGCGCTCGGGATGCACGAGCTGCTTTTGCGTCGCGACCGATCGGGACGTGGCACCCGATCGCGGCCTCGGAGCGTTCGGACGTCAGGGCGAAACAGTGGTTGGCGCCATGGGTAGTGATGGGGTAACCGGCTCCGCAGCCCGATCGGTCGGGCGCGTCGATCCAGCTACTGCCCGGACATTCCTTCGCTCATCCCTCCGAGACCGCTTCGCGGTCAGGCCCCGGAGTCCCGATTGAAGCAGCAGGCCGGGCGAAAAAGCCGCGATTTCGAGGCGTTTTTCAGGCTCGAAAGGGATAGTGTCCGGGTGGTTCAAAAATCGATCAACACAGCCCGAAATATTTTAGAGGATCGACTCGGTCTGGGGTTCCATAGCGGCGCATGCGCCAAGTTTGGATCACGAAAGCCGGAGCTCCCCAAGTGTTGCAGGTTCGGGAGGCGGCCGACCCCACGCCCAAGTCCGGGGAGCTGCGCATTCGGGTGCGCGCCTGCGGCATCAACTTCGCCGATCTGATGGCGCGCGTCGGATTATACCCGGATGCACCCAAGCTGCCTTGCGTGGTGGGCTACGAGGTGTCCGGTGTGGTCGACGCGCTCGGCGAGCACACGACCGGCTTTGCGATCGGCGAGCGCGTGCTCGCCATGTGCTACTTCGGCGGCTACAGCGACGTAGTGACCGTGCCGAGTGCGCAGGTCATGAAAATGCCGGAGCGCATGAGCTTCGAGGCGGGCGCCGCCTTCCCGGTCGTTTACCTCACCGCCCACAACATGATGCTGTTTACGGGGCATCTCCGTCGTAAATCGAGCGTGCTCGTCTTGTCGGCGGCGGGCGGCGTGGGGCTCGCTGCGATTCAAATCGCCAAAACGCGACAGTGCACGATCTTTGGCAGCGCAGCCGTTTCCAAGCACGAATTTTTACGCGAGCAGGGCTGCCACCACATGCTCGACTCGAGTCGAGATTTTGCCGAGCAAGCGCGCGCCATCGTCGGCGATCGCGGCATCGATCTGATCTTGGACCCCGTGGGGGGAAAGTCGTGGACTCGCGCCTATGATCTGCTGGCCCCCTGCGGGCGGCTCGTGGCGTTCGGGCTGTCCGCAGTGGCCACCGGCAACACACGCAGTTGGCTGTCCGCGGCGGCCTCCGTGCTCGCGGTCAAGCGCTGGAGCCCGATGCAGCTGATGGGCGACAACAAGACCGTCAGTGGCACGAACATGGCTCATCTGTTCGGTCGCCCGGATTTGATAGAGCCGCAGCTCGCAGCGCTCCTGGAAATGTACGAACGAGGCGAACTCGAACCACACGTCGATCGCAGCTTTCCGTTCGCCGAGGCGCCGGCCGCGCACCAGTACATCCACGATCGAAAGGCGCGCGGCAAGGTGTTGTTGGTGCCCTGAGCCACACGACGCAATCAGGGACCGTCTTGGGACGCGATGTACTCGCGCAAATGGTCGACCAGGTGATCGAACATCAGTCGCATGCGCCTGGTCGACTTCAAATCTTCGTGCATCACCAGCCAGGTCTCCAAGGTGAAGCTGAACGCGCCTGGCAAAACGGGCACCAACTTATCTCGACGAGCGAGGGCCAGTTGACAGACGCCAATGCCAAAGCCCGCCCGCAGCGCTGCATATTGGCCGATGTCACTGTCGCAACGGAAGGTGAACGAGTCACGGTCGAACGGGAAATTCAGCTTGTCGAAGCGCCTCACGCTGGGCACCTTGTCGAAGCCGATCAGTGGGTGCTCGCGCAGCTCGTCCATGGTCTGGGGGCTGCCATGTGCCTTGAGGTAGCGAGGGTGCGCGTGAAAGCCGAGCCGAAGCACGCCCACCTTGCGCGCGAACAGCGCCGCTTGGCTGGGACGGACCATGCGTACGGCGATGTCCGCCTCGCGGCGCAGCAGATCTTCCGAGCGGTTGGAAAGCATGAGCTCGACGATCACGCGTGGATGCACTTGGCGGAACGCAGTCAACGCGCGAGGCAAGACCTCGCTGCCGATCATCTCGCTGGCGGTGATGCGAACGGCGCCGCGATCGTCCTCCGCCTCGCCCGACGCGGCACGCTGCAGCGCGTCCGCGGCGCTGGCCATAGCCTCGGCGTAGGGGACCAGGAGACCCGCGCCAACGCTTGCGATCAAGCCCGCTTGCGAGCGCGTGAATAGGGAAACCCCGAGCGCCTGCTCGAGCGCGTCGATATGGCGACCGATGGTGGGCTGCGTCAGACTCAAGGCGCGAGCCGCGCCGGACAGGCTGCCCTCGCGAACGACCGCTAAAAACGAGCGATAGAGCTCCCAACCGGGTTGAGCGGGCTTCATACGAATATGTATAGCTGGTATCCCCATTTCGACAATTTGTTTATAGCGGGATCGAGCCCATCTTCGAACCATGGCTAAAACGGCATTGATCATCGGAGCGACGGGCGGCTTGGGCAGCGAGCTTTCGCGCGTTCTCTTGCAGCGCGGCTTCCAAGTGCGCGCTCTGCACCGGGACCCGCAGCAAGCGAAGGCGCGCATGGCTTCGCTTGCTGCGATCGATTGGGTGAAGGGCGACGCGATGAACGCAGCAGACGTGCTTCGGGCGTCCGCTGGCGTCAGTCTGGTCGTCCATGCGGCCAATCCGCCCGGCTACCGAAATTGGCAGGGCCTGGCGCTGCCGATGCTGGAAAATAGCATCGCGGCAGCGCAGGCGTCGGGCGCGCGCCTGGTGCTTCCGGGAACGGTCTACAACTATGGTCCGGAAACATTTCCAGTCGTGGCCGAGTCTGCCCCGCAGCGGCCGAAAACACGCAAAGGCGCGATCCGTGTCGCGATGGAGCAGCGCCTGCTACGGGCCACACGCGAAGGCGCAAAAGTGCTGATCGTTCGCGCGGGCGACTTCTTTGGCGCTGCTTCGCAAAATAGCTGGTTCAGCCAGGCCTTGGTCAAACCGGGCAAGCCGCCGCGTTTTCTGCTCTATCCCGGCGCGCGCGATGTCGGCCACGCTTGGGCGTACCTGCCGGATCTCGCCGAGACCATCGTGCAACTCGTCGAGCGCGAGGCAGAGCTCGAACCGTTCGAGCTGTTCCATTTCGAGGGTCATTGGTTCGAGCGCGGCGTGGAGATCGCCGAAGCCACGCGCCGAGCGGCGGGTGTGCCGAACGCGCGGATTTGGAGCTTCCCCTGGTTTCTCGTTTACCTGCTGGCGCCCTTCATCGAGACATTTCGGGAGATGATCGAGATGAGGTACCTGTGGACCTTTGCTCTCAAGCTCGACAACCGGAAGCTATGCGCCTTCTTGGGCAGCGAACCACACACGCCGCTCGACGAAGCCCTCCGCACGACACTGCGCGAACTCGGTTGCAGCGCTGTACTGCGGGAGCCGGCAGGGCCGGGCGCCGAGAGCCTCGCGGGGCGCGCTGCCTAAATTCGCTCGCTGAGCTCTGCGGCCATTCGTCCGAGTGGGATCTCGGCCAACGAGAGCCCCGCTTCCTTGACCGCTCGTGGCATGCCGTATACGACGCACGTGGCTTCGGTCTCGGTCAGCACTTGCCCGCCTGCCTCGCTGATGGCACGCGCCCCAAGCAGGCCATCACTACCCATGCCCGTCAGAACCACCGCCAGCGCGCGCTTGCCTAGACAGCGCGCAGCGCTTTCGAACAGCACGTCGACCGACGGGCGATGCACGGAGTCGCTCGGTTCCAGAGCGAGATGCGCGGTGAGCGCGTCGCCGGTGCTGACGATCGATAAATGCGCCCCGGCTCTAGCCAGGATCGCGCGGCCGGGTAGGAAGGGTAGGCCCTCCTCGGCCTCGAGTACCTCGATCGCGCACTCGATATTCAAGCGTTCGGCGAAGGGGCCCGTGTAACCGACGGGAATGTGCAGCACAATCGCGATCGGGGCCGGAAAGTCAGCGGGCAGCCCTTTCAGCAGTCGGGTCAAGGCTTGTGGCCCGCCAGTCGAGGTACCAATCAGCACCACTCGATCCGAGTGCCTCGTTTGCGTTGGATTCGGCTCGACCTCGACCTCGACCTCGATCTCGGTCTCGGTCCCGAGCTTTCGACTACGCGGTTGCGCAGCCGCGAGTAGAACTTTACTCACCAGTTCTTCGGCGATGCTGTGCAAGCTGGCCACGGCCAGCGCGGTCGGCTTGTGCACCAGATCGAACACACCGTAGCCGAGCGCCGCGATACCGATGTCGCTCTCGCCGTCGGCCATGCTGACGACGACGACGCGCGAGCGCTGGTCGGGTGTGAGCGCGGCCAAGACGCCCAGGCCGTCTAGGTTTGGCATCACCAAATCGAGCGTCACCACATCTGGGGCGAGCTCGGCTATTTTTTCCAGCGCGTCGATGCCGTCGCGAGCGCTGCCCACGACTTCGATTTGGGGGCTCGTCAGCAAGCTCTCGCGCACGACCTTGCGCGCGAACGCCGAGTCATCCACGACCAGCACGCGAATGGTGCTCATTTGGGTTGCTTTCGATAAAAGAAGGCGCCGCGCTGTTCTTCACACGCGAACGCCACCTTGAAACGGAGTAGAGATTCGGACGCGCCGACTAGTAATTGCCCATCAGGCGTGAGCCGCTGCCACAGGTGATCGACCACCTTCTCGATCGTCTGCTCTCTGAAATAGATCAGCACGTTCCGACAGATGATGATGTCGAACGATCCGAGCGCAGCCAGAGCATGTTCATCGACCAAGTTGGCTCGCTGCCAACCAACGGCGTGGACGATGCGTGGTGCGACCCGCATGCTGTTCTCGTCGCCTTCGAGCCAGCGACCGACTACGCCGGACGGAAGCGAGCGGAGCGAGCGACGCCGATACACGCCGGCGCGCGCGTGGGCCAACACCCGCGCGCTGATGTCGCTGGCTACGATCGTTACTTGGTCCAGAATGCCCGCCTTATCGAGTAGCATGGCCAGGGTGAGTGGTTCTTCGCCGGTCGAGCAAGCGGCGCACCAAATGCGTGGCCTGATACCCCGGGCCAGCAAGCGGGGCACGACCTCCTCGACCAGGACCTGGAGCGGCGCCAGTTCCCGGAAAAAGTAGGTTTCGTTGACTACCAACGCTTCCACCAAGATCGCGAATTCAGCGTCGGCGGCGGCGTCGTAGCGTAAGAAATAATAGTAATCCAGCAAGGACTCGAAACCACGCTCCGTCGCCCGGCCCGACACTCGCTCGCCGAACAGCTCGAGCTCCGTAACGTCGTAGTGCAGGCCCGTGCGCTCTTCGATCAGCGCGCTGAGGATGGCGAACACCTGTGGCGATAGAGGAAGGCTGAGGCTCATCGCGCCAGCGCTGCCGCACAAATTCGCCGCACCTCCGCGTCCGGATCCGAGAGCGCAGCGCGCTCGAGCGCGGGAATGCTGACCGAGTCCTGCACAGCGACCAATGCGGAGGCGGCCGCCCGACGCGCGGCGTCGTTCGGCAAAATCAGCGCGGCGCGGATCGTCGCCAACGACTCGTCCGTATGCATGCGCGCCAGCGCTGCAATCAGCGCGCCAGCAGCCGCATCGTCCGCGTGGCCGAGCGCCGTCGAGATTGCCTGGCAGCGATCGGGACCTGGCTTGGCCAAGGCGCGGATCAGTGGTTGTCGTGTTGGCGCGTCCAGCAGCAGATTGATGAGCTCGTTCGTGGTGGCGAGGTCCGAGCGCGCCGAGAGAAAGCCAGTGGCGGCGACGCGCACGCCTTCGTCCGGATCGCGCGTTGCCCGCGCGATGGCCGGCAGCGTTTCGGGGAGCCCGAGTTCGGCCAGTGCCGAGAGCGCCACCAGACGCGTGGCCCCGTCCGTGGAGGCCAATGCCAGGAGCAGCTGAGGGAGCGCCTCGACCCGCTTGGACATTCCCACCGCGAGTAAGGCCGCACGATTGAGGTCTGCGTCCGCTGCGCCCAGGACTCCGCACAAGACTTCGAACGCGCGTGGGCCGCGCAGGAGCGCCAAGGCTTCGACCGCTGCCACCCGGACCTGTCCGAATGGATCCTCGAGCAGCAGCGCAATCCGGTCCGTGGCAGCGTCGTCACGCAATCGGCCGAGCGCTTGGCAAGCGTAGTAGCGAACCCAAGCGTCCGCGTCGCCGAGGGCCGAGCGCAGCTGGGCGAGTACAGGCGGATCGCCGGCGCTATGTCCCAAGGCACGCATGGCGAAGGTGCGCGTTCTCGGCGACACGTGACGTGCGGCCAACAACAGCTCGCTCTGTGCGCGCGGCTCGTCGATGAACGGCAAGCCGGCGATGGCTGCCTCGCGTAGCTTTTCATCGGCGCTCTTCGAGGCTTCCAGCAGGGCTTCCAAGCCTTCCGGGTAGCCAAAGTAGCCAATGATGCGCAGGGCGGCGCGCCGCAGGCGTGCGTCCGTAGAGACCGCGGCGGTCAGCGCCAAGCGCCGCGTTTCGTCGCTACCTAGCGACTGGAGCGCCGCCAGGGCCGCCTGTGCCACGCGCGCGTCGGGATCGGAAAGGAGCGGGAAAATGGCTGGCACGGCCGATGGATCGGAGGTGCGAGCCAGCGCATCGCAGCTCAATGCGCGTACCGTTGGATCTTCGTCGTCCAGGCAGGCCACCAATTGATCGCGTGCGGAAAGCTTGCCGCCGAGCAGCGGCACCAACAATCGGCGCTCTTCGCTGGTTCCGGCGTGCAGGGCAGCGATCAATTGCGGCTCGGCGACCGCGCCCAAGCGTTTGAGTGAAAGCGCGGCGCCCTGTGCGACTGCGGGGGCGCTGCGCAGTAGGCCCAGCAGCACTGGGACGGTGCTCTCTTCCCCGACCCAAGCCAAGACTTGGCTCAGCGCGAGTTGCTCGGCCACGTCCGCGCGCTTGAGCCCGAGCGCGAGGCGTTGCCGCAGTTCGCTCAACTTGGTCGAGCCCGAAACTAGCCGCTCGACGGACAAGCCGGTACCGAAGCGTTGCTCGGCTGCATCGTGGATGGCTACCAGGGAAAGCGCGATCGCGCCCACGAGCCCGCCCGTTGCACGGGAGAGTTGAGCCAAGAGTGAGGGAACGGCGCAGGGATCTCCGAGGCGACCCAGCGCGCGCACTGCTTCTGCGCCGTACAGCGGATCGCCCGCAAGCGCGAGCAAAGTCGGCAATACGCGCGAGTCGCCGCTGCGACCTAGGATGTCGATCGTCGGGAAGGTGCGGAAAAAATTGCGGCTCTCGGCCAATGCCAACAAGGACTCGAGGGCGTCTTTGCCGCCGATGCGGCCGAGCGCTTCGACCGCGGCGAGCGCCACGTTGTCGTCAGCGTGCTGAGTCAATTGCTTCAGCTTGGGCACTGCCTGGGCGCTCTCGCGACGACCCAAGATCTGCGCGGCGTCACAGAGCACGGCTGCGTTGTCGTCGTCGGCTAAGGCGAGTACCAATTCGTCGACCGGGTTCGAGGTCGCGGACAGCGCATCGACCAAGCCGGCGATCTTGGCTTCGTTTTCGCGGGAATCGCGCAGCGTTGCGACCAGCAGCGGCATGGCGGTCGAATCCGCCGCCGCCAGAGCGGCCACCACCGCGCGCCGCACAGTCCAATTGGCATCGACCAGTTCGGAGATCAGCTGCGGAAACGCCGCGAGACCAGCCAGCGCGAGCTCTCTGATCCGTTCCAAGCGTTCGTGTTCGCCGAGTGACGCGCTGCTCGAGACCGAGCTCATGCGGAACTCGGCGCGTCGACCGCCGTCTCGGCGAGAGCCAGCATGGCTTCGACTTGGCTCAGGTTTCCTGCACGGATTTTGGCCAGTTGGCTGGAGAGAGCCTCCATTTCCCGACCAAAAAGCGCGATGCCCTTGGTCTGTTGCGCGGAGGCGGTGACGGTCTCTCGGAGGCGCGCGCGCATGTCGTTGACGGCGGAGGCGATCTGCTCACTGGCGGTGCCTTGTTCGACGTGGGCCAGACGGATGGCCGCGATCGACTTGCTCTGTTTGTTGGCGGTGTCGGCGAGCGAGCTGACGGCATCGCTTTGTTCCTCGAGGGCGCGTGCGGTCTGACGCGCGATGCGGCGCACCTCATCCGTGCTCTTGGCCAGGGATGTGACGACTTTGCTCTGTTCCGAGCTGGCCCGGGTGACATCGGCGGCGGAAGCGGCAACTTGCTTGGCGGCGCCCTCCAGCTCGTGGCCGGCTTTGGCTTGCTCGGCGAGGCCTTTGGAGGTCTGCGCTGCGTCCTTGCGAGCCGCGTCGATCGCTTTGGCGATCTCGCTCGCGCCTTTAGCCTGCTCGCTCAGTCCCAACACCGTGCGTTCCGTCGCGGCCCGCAATTCCTCCGCTTGCCCTGCGATGTTCTTCACCAAGGTGCTCTGCTCGCTCAAGCTTGCCAATGTGGCATCGGTTTGGCTTCGCATGTTCAGGGCAACCTTGGACAATTCCGCGGCCGCGCCGGCCTGCTCTGCGGCGCCTACGGCCACTAGCTTGGCATTGTTGGCCAATTGCGCGTTGGCGCGCACCACGTCCCTGAGCGCGCGGGCCTGGTCGACCGAAGCGAGCGTGGTTTGCTTGGCCATTTGCCGCATTTCGCCGGCGCTGTGCGCGAGGTCTTGGGTTGCTTTGGCTTGCTCGCCAGTGGCCGTGGCGATGATTCGCGATTGCTCGCGGACTTTCCCGGACGTATCCGTCAGAGATTTCACGGCCATGACTTGTTCGTTTGCGCTTTCTGCTGCCTCACGTACCGACTGACCGAGCTCTTGCACTCCGCCCAAGATTGCCGCTAGCGCACGCTCGGCGTCCGTGGCCAATGAAGCACCGTCGGTCGCCACGCGCTCGCCCTCGTGGGTGGCGGCCAACGCCTCTCGCGCCGTGTTCTGTAGCGCGCGGATGATCTTGGCGATATCCGAACTGGCCGTGGCCGCGCGGTCGGCCAAGGCACGGATCTCTTCGGCCACGACCGCGAAGCCGCGCCCGTGCTCACCAGCACGCGCGGCCTCGATGCTGGCGTTCAGCGAGAGCAAATTCGTACGGTCGGCGATCAGGTTGATGGTCTGGACGAAATCGCCGATTTCGTCCACTTTTTGCCCCATCTCTTTCATGACACCGGCCGATGACGTGATCGAACTACGGATCTTGGCCAAGCCTTCGATCGAGCGTCCAACGGTGGTTCCGCCATCGCGAGCGAGTGAGGTCACGCGCTCTCCGACGCCGCGAGCTTCGTCGCACACGCGGGCGATGCGCCGGGTGGAAGCTTCCATTTGCTGGCTGGCGGCGGCGCTGGCTTCCCCCAGGCGCGCGATGTCCTCCGCGGAGCGCGACACCGCTTGCGCCGACTTCGCCAGCTCTTCGATGGTGGATGCGTTGGCCTCCACGACCCGCGAGTTCTTTTCCGAGGTCGCGGCCACCTCTTCGACCGACGCCGCCAGTTCCGTCACCGTCGAGGCGTTCTCGGCGCTGGCTTCCTCGAGCGCCTTGGAGCTGAGCGCGGCAGCGGCCGCCGAGCGTGACACCTGCTCGGTGGTCGTGGCGGTTTCCAGGACCGAAGCCGCCAAATTCTCGCCCCGCTCGGCCACGCTGGCGATGCCTTTGGCGATCGCGGCTGTGCTGCTCGCGACGGAGGCGATGCGCGCCGTGACGTCACGCGCGTCGCCGGTCAGCCGCTCGATGCCCTTGGCCATCTCTTCCGCCGTGGCGCCGACCTCCGTGATCATCGAGGCGTTGCTCTCGGCACGCGTAGAAATGCCGCTCAAACCCGCGGCCATCTCGATCGAGGTGGCCAGCAGTTGCTCGCTGGCGGCGGCCAAATCTTGGGCGTTGCCGGTCACGCCGCGGATTGAACGAGCAGATTCTTCGATTGCGGCTGCCGTGCCCTCGGTCGACTCGGCTAGCAGCTGTGTGTCTTTCTTGACGGCCCCGATCGAGCTCGATACCTCGCGCAGCGCGGCGCTGGATTCTTCGACGTCACTCAGCAAGGATTGCGCGAGCTCCGTCAGAGCCTGCTGCGCCCGCGCTGTTTTCACGGTCGTGGCGCTGGTTTCCTCGACCGAGGCAGCGATCGACTCGGTGGCGGCATTGACCTGGTCGCCGAGCGCTGCACGCTCATTGCCGGCGGCGGCGAGCCGCAGCGCGGCTGCTTCGATCGCGCCTATCTCATCGGTCGTAGCGCGCAGCGACTGTGCGACCGACTCAATCTGAGAGCTGAGGTCGTGGGTTCGAGCCATCTTCGGGAAGGGCGGGAGGCTTTCGGTCATGGCTATTTTCACCTAAGAGTTTCGGTAGATCGATCAAGAGCAGCAAGCGTTTGCCCAGCGGATGGACCGCGTGCACGAAACCCGAGGAGCGCTCGCTGACGATGCTAGGGGCGGGCTGGTTCTTGTCGACGTCCAGCTTCAGGACCTCGCGAGCGCTGTCGACGCGAAGCGCGACGACGCGTCCCTCGTATTCGCTGACGATGATACGCGCATCCAAGCTCAGCTCCGTGCGGGGCAGCCCAAAGCGCGTGCGCAGATCGAGCACGGGCACGACCAAACCGCGCACGGTCACGATGCCGTCGACGTAGGGCGGCGCGCCCGGTACGAGTGTCGCGCCCGTGTAGCTTTCCATTTGGAGTACGCGATCGAACGGCAAGGCATACTCGGCTCCCGCCAGACTGAACACGACGTGTAGCTTCATCGGGTCCTCGCCGGCAGCTGATGGGCGCTGTTGAAGCTGGCGCTGAGGGCGACTAGATCGAGCACGAGCGTGGGGCGACCATCGCCCAGGTCGGTGGCGCCCGAAACGCCCGGCGCGCGCACTAGAACGTCGCTGATTGGCCGAATTACGACCTCTTGTTGACCCAACATGCGATCCACGGCGAACGCCACCGGTGACCCCGCGCGGCGCACCACGATCGCCTTGCTTCCGCCTTTGCGGCTGGTTTGCAGGCGAAAAACCTCGGCCAACTGGATCATTGGCACTGCCACCCCACGCCGCGAAATGATGTCGACCGCTGGGCTGCCGTCATCGTTGGCGGGGACTTGCACCAGCAGAGCCGGGTCGACCTCGATGATTTCGTCGACCATGGTCACCGGCACGACGAAGCGCTCCTGCCCGCACTCGAACGAAAAAGCGTCGACGATCGAGATCGTGAGCGGGACGCGCAGCGTGAAGGTGGTGCCCTGGCCGAACTGGCTGTGGACTTCCAATTCACCGCCGAGCTCGTCCACGACCGTGCGCTTCACGATTTCCATGCCCATGCCGCGGCCACTGGTCGTGGTCACGATGTCGCGCGTGGAGAGTCCAGGAATGCACAGCAGATCCAAGAGCCCAGCGTCGTCGTTGGGCGTGGCCCGCCCGGCTTTTTTTGCTACCGCGGCCCGGTCGATACCGCGTCCGTCGTCGCTGACCGTGATCTCGAGCCGAGTATTGGAGCGCGCGCTGCAGGTGATGCGCAAGAGTCCCTCTTCCGGCTTGCTGCGTCGCAGCCGTTCATCCGGCGTCTCGATGGCGTGGTCGACCGCGTTGCGCACCAGGTGTACGAGCACTGGAAAAAGGCGGTCCGAGACCGCTTTGTCCAGCTCCGCGTTGCCTGCTTCCAGTTCGATTCGGACCGAGCGGTTGGTGGCTCGGCGCAGGCCGCGGACCAGCAGCGGAAGCCGCTCCAGCAGCTCGCTCACAGGGACCATCCGTACGCGCACGATGGCGGCGCGTAGGTCGCGCAGCTGCCGCGCATTGTCATTCATGATCTCGGACAGCTCGCGCGTGTTCACGCCGCGTTCGGTCAAGCCGGCGATCGACCGAGCCAGGCGAAAGCGAGTGACGATCAGCGCGGATAGGCCCTCCATTGCGTCGTCTAGGCGGCTCACGTCGACGCGCACCACGCCGCGCCGTGAATGAGTATCGATCCGGCCGTCCTCTGCGCCATCCAAAGCGGCTTCGAGAGCCGGAACGAGCACGGCTTCCAGCGCGGGGCCCGGCACGGCGCGCGCGATGCTGTGCAGGCTCGTGCGATTCAGGCCGGCGGCATCCGCGATCACTTCGTCGCTCGCTCGCGTCAGTAGCAGCAGTACGAAGCACAGCCCTCCGGGAGCCTCCGGACTCGCGGGCACGGCTCGCGGCAAGACCCGTACGATTTCCGCGACTTGGGCCATGCGTTCACGGACCGAGTTGATGGTCAGGCCGTGTGCGGCGCGCTCCGGGGAGGGGCTGAACTCGGCGCGCAGCGCGCGCTGGCCAGCGGCTATACCGCGCAAGAGCTGGTCGACCTCGAACGGCGCCAGCTTGGCGAGCATCGCAGGATCGAGGTCGAGTACTGCGGCCGGGGACGGGGCGCTGGGAACTGCCGGAAGGCCGAGTGAGTCGAGCGCCGTCAGGAGCTCGTCCGAGGGCGGCGCGGCAGTGTCGCCTCGACTGAGCGCGGCGACGCGCTGCTCGATCGCGCGCACGCCACGCAACAAAGCATCGATCGCCGACTGGGGCAGCGCGCCGCCCGAGCGATCGGAATCGCGCAGGAAGTTCTCCATGCGATGGGCAATCGCGACCACCGGTTCGATGCCGACCATGGCCGACAAACCCTTGATCGTGTGCAATGAGCGAAAGGTCTCACGCACCGCGCGTGGATTCGTGTCACCGCTGCGCTGCGCGCTCTCGATCGCCAGCAGTTGGGCATTGGCGACGGTCATGTGTTCTTCAGCCTCGACGAGGTAGGCGGCGATGAACTCCTTGAGGTCGGCAGCTCCCGTCACGCGACGTGCTCCGCGCGATCGGCAAGGATGGCGCGGACTTCGGCGATGATGGCGTCAGGGGTGAAGGGCTTGGCCAGGAAACCGGTGGCTCCGGCCTGCAGCACGCGCTCGCGCGACTGGTCATCGCCGCGAGTGGTGACGATCAAAACGGGCAGCGCGCGCAGAGTGTCCTGACCGCGCACGAACTCGAGCACCTCGATGCCGCCGATATCCGGCATGTTGAGATCGAGTACCAAGAGATTGAAGCTGGCGAGCGATAGCCGCTCGATGGCCTCGAGCCCGCTGGAGGCGTGGCTGAAGTTAGTCTCGGGAATCGCGCGCAGACAGGCGACGATCATGTCGCGCATGACTTTGCTGTCGTCAACCACCAGAATCTCGGTCATTTTACGCAGCCTCGACGGACGCTATGGCGCGCTGCGCGCCCCGTCAAGCACGGCTGGCTCGGGCTCGGTCCCCTTTCGCAGGCCAGGCAAGAGGCGGCGTGAAAATAGAGCAGCGAGGCGCAATGCCACAACGGTGGCCGCTTATTACTCCCTCGCCTCGCTAGCTTTGGTTTATCGTCCCGCGCGTGGCCAGACCAGGTTTGGCAGACCGAATCAGCTAGGAGCCCATTGAATATTCGACCGTCGTCCCCGAACACTCTCGAGCGAGCTCGGATCTGGTTGGTTGACGACAGCCCGCTGGAACGGGAGATCGCGCGTCGTGTGCTCACGGAGGAGTACGATGTCGAGCTATTCATCGATGGCCCACCGGTGCTCGAGCGTCTGGCCAACGGCGAACCTCCGGACGTGCTCGTGCTCGACTGGCACATGCCGCAGATGTCCGGGCTCGAGGTGTGTCGCTTTTTGCGGCAGCGCTACGACGAGGCCACGCTGCCCATCTTGGTACTGACGGCAACGGGCGGCCAGGATGATTTGCTGGAAGGGCTGGCGGCGGGCGCCAATGACTTCGTCACCAAGACCTTCGATCCCGCGGAGCTGCGCGCGCGTGTCGGCACCTTGGCCCGCGCGCGGGTGCTGCACGAGAGCCTCAAAAGAACGGAGCTGGCGACGCGTCGAGCGCGTGAAGCGGCGGATGAAGCCAACCGCGCGAAAGACGTGTTTTTGGCAACGGTTTCGCACGAGTTGCGCACGCCCTTGAACTCGATCTTGGGTTGGGCGCGGCTGCTCAGCGAGGGCACCCTCGACCGAGAGACATTGGGGCGCGGGCTGGCTACGATTCAACGAAACGCGCAGATTCAAGTGCAGTTGATCGAGGACATCCTCGATACGACGCGCATGATCTCTGGCAAATTGCATCTCGAGTTGAGCAGTCTGGATTTGGCCCAGGTGACTCGCTTGGCGTTCGACGCGGTCAAGCCGTCGGCGGACGGAAAGCCACTCAAGCTCGAATTGATCGCCCCCGACGAGGAGCTGCGCGTCCGCGGCGATGGCGATCGCCTACAGCAGGCGATCGGCAATTTGCTCGCAAATGCGGTCAAGTTCACGCCTGCGGGCGGCAAGATCCGGGTCCAGCTACAGCACTCCGAACAATCGGTCAGCGTGTCCGTTCATGACACGGGCAAAGGCATTGCGGAGCAATTTCTGCCGCACGTCTTCGATCGCTTTAGACAAGAGGACGACGCAGCCACGCGCCGCCATTCCGGACTGGGACTGGGGCTGGCATTGGTGCGCCACATCGTGGCAGCGCACGGAGGGTCGGTCAGTGCACGCAGCGAGGGAGAGGGGTGCGGCGCTTCCTTCTCGATCACGTTGCCCAGCGACAATCAGCGTCGTTCTCGCAGCGGCGAAAGCGATCGACCGAGCCCGCCACCGAGCGTGATCGATCACGATCTACCGATTGGTCGCCTATCCAACATCAAGATTCTGGTCGTCGAAGACGACGAGGACGCTCGGGATCTGCTGGTCACGATGCTCACGCAACAGGGCGCAAAAATCAGTCAGGCGGGTAGTGCGGCCGAGGCCCTTTCGGTACTCGCGGAATCGCTACCGGATGTCATGCTCAGCGACATCGGCTTGCCCGGTGAAGACGGCTACGAGTTGATACGCGCGATTCGCGCGCGTGGCTTCAAGCCCGAGCGACTTCCGGCGATTGCCCTCACGGCCTACGCCCGCCGAGAGGATCAACGGCTGGCGTTGGAAGCAGGGTTTCAAGCGCACGTGGCGAAGCCGGTGGAACCTGCCATCTTGGTGGCCGCGGTGGCCGAGGCCGCGCTTTTGGCCAGCCGCAAGTAACCAGCAGCAAGGCTGGATGACGGGGCGACTCACCGTGGCCGAGCTGCTCAATCGTTTCGGGAGGCGCATCGGAGTACTCACGGTGCTCGAGATTGAGTACCCGGTGGGCCGTGGCGGTAGCCGCTTTCGAGCTCTTTTGGCCAGCGATGCGTTGGAGGGGCTGGACACGACTCGATTGCGTTTTTTCTTGGTCCAGGACGAAGATGGCAAGCGCTTTCCCGCCATGCTCGATCACGTGGCGCGTTTGCCGGAGGACGGCCGGGTCACTGCCATCGCCGGCGTAGTCGTTGCAGGGAGGGCTTGATGGCAGACTCCATGCGAGGTCTGGGACGCCCAGGATTCGTGCGTGTGCGAGGCGCGCGTGAACACAACCTGAAGGACGTCGACGTCGAGCTCCCGCGTGACAGCTTGGTGGTATTTACCGGTGTTTCTGGCTCGGGTAAGTCGTCCTTGGCGTTTGGGACGCTGTATGCGGAGGCGCAGCGCCGTTATCTGGAATCGGTCTCGCCCTACGCGCGGCGCCTGTTCCATCAGATGGAAGTGCCGGCGGTCGACCAGATCGACGGCCTTCCGCCGGCCGTTGCCCTACAACAGCAGCGCGGGACGCCAACCACCCGCTCTTCCGTAGGCAGTGTCACCACGCTCTCGAATCTGCTGCGGATGCTCTTTTCACGCGCGGGTGACTATCCGAAGCAGCAGCCGCTGCTGTACGCGGAGTCGTTTTCGAGCAACACCCCGGAGGGTGCTTGCCCCAGCTGTCATGGCCTCGGTCGCATCTATCAGGTGACCGAAGCGTCGATGGTCCCGGATCCATCTTTGACCATCCGCGAACGCGCGATTGCGGCCTGGCCCAGCGCCTGGCAGGGCCAAAACCTGCGCGATATTTTGACGACGCTCGGCCACGACGTCGACGTGCCCTGGCGTGATTTGCCGAAAAAGACCAGGGATTGGATCCTCTTCACCGAAGATCAGCCCACCGTGCCGGTATACGCTGGCTTCGATTTGGCGGAGGTGAAGCGCGCGCTGAAACGCAAGCAGGAGCCGAGCTACCAGGGCACCTTCAGCAGCGCCCGGCGTCACGTGCTTTCGACCTTCGCCACCACGCAAAGTGCGCTGATGAAGCGCCGCGTCGCCCAGTACATGCTCAGTACTGAGTGCGGCGAGTGCGGGGGCAAGCGGCTGCGCCGCGAAGCGCTCGGCGTTCGGTTTGCAGGGCTCGACATCGCCGATATCTCACGCCTCCCGCTCAAGCGGCTGGCCAGCACGCTGCGCCCGTACGCGGCGGGTTCGCCCAACTCCCTGACGCAACTGGAACGAGCGCACCCGGAAAAGGCAATCGTGACGCGCCGGATCGCGGAAGACATGTGCGCGCGGCTCGCTGTGCTGCTCGATCTCGGTCTTGGCTACCTGAGCCTTTCGCGCAGCACGCCCACGCTCTCGCCCGGTGAGCTGCAGCGACTGCGCTTGGCGACGCAGGTGCATTCCAATTTGTTCGGCGTCGTGTACGTGCTCGATGAGCCGTCTGCGGGTCTGCATCCAGCAGACACAGAGGCCCTGCTGCGCGCTCTAGACGGGCTAAAAACCGCGGGAAATTCCTTGTTCGTCGTCGAGCATGAGATCGACGTGATCCGCCACGCCGATTGGGTGGTCGATGTCGGACCGGGCGCGGGTGAGCTCGGCGGTGAGATCTTGTATAGCGGTCCGCTGGCAGGCCTGCGCACGTGCGAGCGATCACTGACTCGTCGCTACCTGTTCCCAGACGGCGCGCTGGCTACGCGCAAGGAGCACTCGCCGACCGGGTACCTGAAGTTGCGCGGCGCAACTCGCAACAACCTTCGGGACTTGAACGTCGATTTTCCACTCGGTGTGCTGACCAGTGTTACGGGCGTGTCCGGATCGGGAAAATCGACGCTCGTGAGTCAGGTGCTGGTGGCATTGCTCGCCCGCGAGTTGGGTGAGCAGCTGGCAGATCCAGACGCTGACGGCGAAGAACTCGAACGCAACGCCGAGTCCGAGCTCGAGGGGAGGATCGTCGCCGGGATGGCAGGCGTCAAACGGTTGGTTCAGGTGGACCAGCGCCCGATAGGTCGAACACCGCGCTCGAACCTAGCCACTTACACTGGCCTGTTCGATCAAGTGCGCAAGCTATTCGCCAGCACGAAATTGGCCAAGTCGCGGCGCTATGACGCTGGTCGCTTTTCGTTCAACGTCGCCAAAGGCCGCTGCCCGACCTGTGAGGGCGAGGGGTCGGTGATGGTCGAGCTGCTCTTCCTACCCAGCGTGTATGCGCCCTGTTCGACCTGTCACGGTGCTCGCTACAATCAGAAGACACTCGAAATCGCCTACCGAGGCAAGAACATCGCCGAGGTACTGAGCCTCACGGTGGACGCGGCCTGGGAGTTCTTCGTCGACGAAGCCGCGCTACTTCGCACACTCGAGGTGCTGCGCGAAGTCGGTCTCGGCTATCTACGGTTGGGTCAACCCGCGACCGAGTTGTCGGGTGGTGAGGCTCAACGGATCAAGCTCGCAACCGAGCTTCAGCGCGCGCAGCGTGCTGGTACCGTGTATGTTCTCGACGAACCGACGACCGGCCTGCACCCCGCAGACGTCGAACGCTTGCTGACGCAGCTCGAGCGACTCGTCGCGTCGGGCGCCACCGTGATCGTGGTGGAACACGATCTGCGGGTGATTGCCAGCAGCGAGTGGGTGATCGACATTGGTCCTGGCGCGGGCGACGAAGGCGGTAAAGTCGTGGTTGCGGGCAGCCCCGCGCAGGTCGCGGCCTGTGCGGAAAGCCACACCGCTCGCTACCTCGGCCGATTTCTCGCCGATCGCGCTTCAGCCAAGGTCGCTCAGGGCGCCCGGGGCTGATTCACGTTCAGCCGCTCTTGGGGCGTTGCCGCTCGCCTCGGAGCCACCAAGCGCGCCAAAGTGCAATGTGACGTGGCAGAGCGACTCAAGCAGCGCAACGGGTCACTTAATGCGACAGGGCCGCCAAGCGAGTCAGCAGGCTCTTGAACTCCAGCTCCTCGAAGATTCTTGCGAGCGATGCGAACGCAGCGCGGCCAGGCATTGACCAGCCGACCACCGTGGCGGCAATTGGAGCGTCTTCGCGTAGCCGGGCGAGTGATTCGGTACGCAAGATCTGGGCTTGGTGGGTCAGGAGCGTACCGAGCAAGCGGGCGCTCTTCACGCGCTCGAGGTCCTCGAACAGCTCTAGGCAGCTGCGCTTACCGGCCAGGAGCTTGCGTGCGGTCGCCGCGCCAATACCGGGAACACCCGGCAAATTGTCGGAGGGATCGCCGATCAGAGCAATGTATGAGGGGAGGAACTCGGGCGCCACGCCGAAGCGAGCGGATACCGCCGCTTCGTCGTAGACGCTTGCCTCTTTGCCGCGGCGACCCACGAAGTGTACGCGCACGGAGCCACGCGCCAACTGCAGCAAGTCGCGATCTCCGCTCACGACCAGGGCAGGCGTCTCCAGGTCACGCGCACGCTTGGCAAGTGTTGCCAAAAGGTCGTCCGCCTCGAAGCCTGGGCAGCGAAATACGGGCACCGCAAGCGCCTCGAGCAGTTGCTGCAAACGGCCAAACTGCGCCGAAAGCGCCGAAGGGGTGGCATTGCGCCCAGCCTTGTAGTCCTCGAAAGTATCGTGTCGAAAGGTGGCCTGCGGCGCATCGAGCGCGAACGCCAACGCTGCGCCTCGTTGCTCGCGGAGCAACTTGAGCAGCAACGACGAGAAGCCATACAGCGCTGAAGTCGGTTCGCCCGCGCTCGTCGACATCGGGGGCAACGCATGAAACGCGCGGAAAAATAGCGAATAGGTGTCGATCAGCAGCGCCGGAGTTCCCGCCTGACTCACGCGCCCACTCTAGCAAACCCGATCGCCCAGCTCCGCTTCGATCGCAGCGATTGCACCTGGCCGAGCGAGACACAAATGGCCGGACTCGCGAGCCATTCTTTTGGCTGGCACCGTCGTTGCAGGGTGGGCCAAGATGAACGAGCAAGGCGAGCTGCTCTTAGAGCTGTCTCACGTGGGGGGGCAGCTGAACGCTTGCGCGGATCCGCAGGCGGCGCCGTCATTCATCGACGAACTCGTGGATATCGCACGACTCCTTTCCGTGCCCACGGACGCCCGTCGCGATGATGCCCCAGTGTTCTTGAGCGCTCCTGCCAAAATCAGTCGCGCGACTTGGCGGCAGTGTGGCGGGCTTTTGTACGCGCTGAGCCACGACCGTCTGGATAACGGGCTCCAGATCGCTACAGAAGTCGCGCAGCGACTGACCAGCTTGGTCTCGCAGCAGCGTGGAGAGGGCTGAGGGGCTCAGCGTATGCGCCTTACCAGCCCGGCAGCCTCGACGGCCAGCGACCGACTTTGGCCATTCGAGGACCTTACTTCGCTTCTAGCCTGGCTTCGAACTCGTCGCCGACGAGCACACTGCGGGCGAGCAGTTCAAGATCGACGGGCTTGACGAGGTGCATATCGAAGCCAGCCATCTTGCTGCGGGCAAGCACCGCATCTCCGGAGTAACCGGTGACTGCGATCAACTTGCAATTGGCCAGGCCTTCGCTCTTTCGCAACAGTTGAGCGAGTTCGTAGCCGGACATGTCCGGCAAGCCAACGTCCAGGATTGCGACCTCTGGCAGAAATTCAGCTGCTTCTGCCACGGCTTGGGAGGCGCTATTGGCGCTGCGTGCGACGTGCCCGCGCATCTCCAAGAGATGTACCAAGAGATCGGCTGAGTCCGCGTCGTCGTCCACGATCAGGACGCGCCGCTGCAGGGTCACTTCTCTCGAGCCGGATGCCGGTCCCTGTGAGCGCATGCGCGGAACATGCGCGTGGTTTGGAGCGCCGTAAAGTAGCAAACGGATGGCGCCCGCGCGGTCCTCGCCAGCGCAGTTCCGCGAGACCGTGGCTGATATGCACAGTCTCGCTCCACACTCTTCTCGCAGGAACGGAAGGCGGTCCGAGACCCCTCCGCAGTGCGGCATTTTTGCGGTGCCGTTCCCCCCAAGCCGCTCAAAGTGGCGAAATCGCCGTATAGTCGAGGAAGTTTCCGGACATCATCAGCAGCGAGAGCACGGTCCACGATTCATCGTAGTAGTCGCCGCCAACCAAGAGCTGCATCGTCGCGACGCCGTCATAGCCCTCTTGGAGGAAGGGTGAGTAGCTCGCGCTACTCATGGCACCGACCGCTGCCGGCCCGACGAAGGCCGCGGACTGCCCGCTTTGGCTCGCCGGATTGGGAGTTCCATCCAGGTTGTAGCCATCGACGATCTTCTTTGCCCCGATGCCGGCGAAAAATTGGCTCGTCTTCGCCACATAGCTCTGCGCGCGCGGCTCTTTGTTTTGGCAATAGTCGAGCCCGATCCGGAACGGTGTCCGGCACGAGTCGTATTGGTAGTGGGTAGGCGACCCCTCCTTGAAGACCCCCCCGTTGGGGGCACCTTCGCTCGTGCACCAGGCGGGCACGAGGCCGTTGTCCACGTTCTTGCTCGCCGCATTCAAGCTCTTTTGCAGCATCTCGTACGACGTATCGAGGACCTGGTTCCATTTGTCGTTGCCGGTCGCCTTGGCGAACACCCGGTAATACGAAGGTGCAAAATAGGAAGGGTTGATGGTGTTCCAGTCGCCCCAACCATCACCCGGCTTGAGCAGCTTGTCGTCCTGAATCTCGGTCCTGTAAACGATATCAATCAGCTTCTTGGCGATGTTCAGGTAGCTGTCGCCCAGGCTGCCATTGCCGCCCCATTGCCGGTCCGCCATGAGCAGGGCCCAAGCCATGTCTTCGTCGGCGTCGCTGGCGGCGCCGGTACCATTCGGTCCGCGCGTCTTGCCGTCAGCGAGGATGTACCAATCCATCAGTCCGTTCATGTTCAGGCACGTCTGTTCGTACTTCCACAGCCCATCGAACAACGCTTGATCGTTCATGTAGACGGCGATCAGCATGCCGTAGGCGATGCCCTCCGAGACGGTGGAGTTCGGCTCCAACCCCGGCTCTTTCGGTCGCTTGACACGTAGGAAACCATTCGCGCCGTCGGCTGTGACGGTGTCGGCTTTCCATTTTTCGAAGGCGGCCTTCACGTCCGCGTTGCGATAGTTGGGGTAGCTGCAGTTCGGGCTGTGCCGGTTCTGGGGAAACGGAAAATTCGCGCCGTTCGCCGCTGGCGTCGGGCCACGGAGTTCGCTGCCTGCAGAGCCGCCGGAGCCAGCGCTCATTCCGCCGCCGGCCCCGCCGCTGGTGGCCATCCCCGAGCTGCCGCTGGCGCCTGCGCCACCTGCGCTGCCAATCGGCTGAACCAGCCCGGCCGCGCCCGCCGTCGTGCAGCCGCCCGCAGCTTCGGACGGTGACACGGTCTGCTGACAATGAAGGGACGCTAGCGCGAACAACGAAAGCGGCCAGTAAGACAACCCACGCGAGTAGCTAGGAGAAGAAGACACCTACGCAGCGTAACTCTGTCGGGTAGCCGCGCAGCTCGTTTTTGCCTCAGGCGTGTCGTTCTGCAAGCGCCTCATTAAAAAATTCCCGATTCCTGGAATCGGTTCCAGAAAACGGCCGTTCCTGCTGCGGCGGGGCCTCGGTCGTCAGCGACTCAAGTCGAGACACGGCGCGATGGCTCGAGCGAGTTCGAGGATGCTGGCGGGCGCGCAACCTTCGGCCTTGTTGTTGATCAGAACGAACGCCGGGACGTCGTGCGCCAATGCTTTACTGACCAGCAGCGCAATCTCGGAGCGCGTCGGTAGATCCGGTTCCAGTAAGCGATTGAAGGGCAAAAAGCGCGAGCGCGCCGCCTCGTATTCGTCGCCGCGTCGCATCAGCCAGCGCACGAGCAGGGGGTTGCGCGCAGAGGGTGGGATCAGGCGCGCCTGTGTCAGCAGCGAGGGCATCGTTCCCCAAGCGTTGTGCGCGTGCAGCGCGCCGCTGGCGCTGATCGCGTGTGCGTAAGCGGGCGTGAGCAGCTCTGCATTGCGCAGCTCGATCGCGTACGGCACGCCCGCTGGCAACCGCTCCAGGAACGCCTGCAGTCGATCGGCAAATGCTCGCGGGTCCCCAGCGGCTTGCGGCGGAAATTGGAACAAGAGCGCAGCCAGCTTCTTGCCCAGGACAGGCGCGCAGGCAGCGACCACGGCGCCTTCCGCATAGGCGGGGTCCAGGAAGCGCGGATTCAGCTCACCCTGACGCTTGCCGTAGCGGGCGTGTTTGGGAAAGCGAAAAAGCGTGCACTCTTCGTGTGCCTTGACCAAGAACCGAAAGTCTTCCGGCACCTGCCCGGCGATCTGAGCGAAGTACTGCTCCGGCAAGGGGTCATAGAAAGAGCGGTCCACCTCCACAGTGCGCAGCAGCGGGTGCTGGCTGTATGCGGTGAGTCCGGCCTCGGCTAGCAGTTTTGCATCAGCGTCGTGGGCGTAGACCAAGCCACGCCAGCCCGCGAACGACCAGGACATCGTCCCCATGCGAAGGTTCGGCGAGAGCACGGCCGACAGTGCCTGCTGTGCTGGATCGACGGCAGCGGATGCGATCAGGCGCGGCGGCAACTCGAAGAGAGTCGGTTGAGCTGGGTTCACTGGCACGGCTCACGGAAGCTTCGCGCGGATCCGCGTTTCTGCAACACGCGCGATTCGGCGGGGTTCGGTCGAATGATTACTGGCATGTCTAGATTTGGCCGGCGCGGCGCATGGAAGCGCACGATGAGGCGTTTTGAAGCATTTGAGTCGACGAAAGATGCTCGTGCGCGCAGCTGCGGCTGCCACCGCGCTCAGCCTCGCGGTATCCATCAACGTTGCCAGCCGCAAGCGCAAGCGAAGGTCAATCCGAGCCCGGATCCGGTAAAGGACAACACGCTGCTGAACGCGTTGCTTACCGCGGAGTACGACGCGATCGCCACGTACAGCGCGGGCGCCGCGCTCATCGCGCTCGATTCTGGCACTGCCCAAGCGACGCGCGACGTCGTGACCAGCGTTGCCGTGCACTTCCAAGACCAACACAAGCAACAACCGGTCACCGATTCGATGACCAACGTCCTCAAGTTCGCGGCGGGCGCTGAACGCGGCGCGTCGGTGGCGTACAACCAAGTCTTGGCGGGCATGGAAGACGCCCAGCTTCGCTTCCTAGCGAGCTCGATCGAAGGCGACGAGAGCCAGCACTTCATCGTTCTTGCAGCGCTCGTGCTCGGTTTGGCGTCGCCCGGACCGAGCTTGAGCCAGGCCACCGCGGTCAAGGTCTTTCCCGAGGCGTTCGTGTCAAGCACAGACCCTAGCGGCCAGCCGCCAAATCCGGCCGATCTGCCGATACGGAACCGGCGGCCGTAGCAAGGGCTTCGCGTGTCCTTGCGGCTGCCGCGCCCGCTAGCCAAGCCAATCGCTCGTGGCAACACAAAGGGCGGTATACCTCTCCTGTGGCGAGAGCGAACTTAGCGGGCACGCAATGAATTCTGCCGATTGGTCCTTGCTCGGCACCATGCTGGCCGGCTTCTTCGCGATCATGAATCCGATCGCCAACATCCCCATCTTTTTGGGGCTGACGGACGGCTACAGTGCCGAGGCACGGCGTCGCGTAGCGCTGCGCTCGACGCTGGTCGCCTTTGGCACCGTGGCGGTTTTCACGGCACTCGGACAGCTGATCTTTTCGATGTTCGGGATCACCATCGCAGCCTTCCGCATTGCCGGCGGTGTGATCATCTTTCTGATCGGCTATCAGATGCTGCAGGGGCATATCTCGCCAGCGCATCAGACGCCACGCATCCGCGAAGCCGGTGTTGGCGAGCCGGGTGCCCGCCCTTCGCGCCCTCTGGCGATCGACGAGGGCATGCTGTCAGTGGCCATCTCGCCGCTAGGAGTTCCGCTTTTGGCGGGCCCTGGGACGATCGTGACCGCCATCGGTTTCTCGGCGGGACACTGGCGCCACGCAGCGTTGAGCTTGGTCGCGTTCGCGCTCTTGTGCGCGACGACCTGGTTTGGTTTCGTGGCCGGCGAACGCTCGGTGCGGTACCTGGGTAACTCGTTTCTGACCGTCATCACCCGCCTGATGGGCTTGATTTTGGCGGTCGTCGGTACGGAAATGTTTCTGACCGGATTGCGGGAGGCCTTTCCGGCGCTGCGCTGACGATTCGGCCTCGCCTGCCACGGAAGTCGCCGCAAATTTCTAGCCAAATCGTTCACAAAACGCGAACGAGAACATGTGGCACGATTGTTAAATTACGTGCTATGAGCCGCGCGTGCGGTTTCTGCCGGAGTCTTTGGACACAGGTCGCTGTGCGAGGCCCGCTTGAGCCCAATCGCTGGCGAGCGGCGCGTGCTCTCGGTGCTGGCGGTGCTGGTCTCGCTCGTCGGCGTACCCAGTGTCGCCGAGGCGCAAGTCACGGCTCCGATTGCGGGCGAACAGCCGTTGGCGAGGTGGCCCGACGACGCGCCAGAGGCGCACGACGTGCTCGTTCCGGTCGTGCTCGTGATTGATGCCAGTGGTCGAGCCCAGAGCGTCGAGGTCGAAACCAGTCTGAGTCCCGAGTTCGATGCTGCGGCCATCGCGGCAGCGCGTCAGTGGTCGTTCAGTCCGGCGCTGCAAGACGGTAGCCCGGTCTCGGCCAAGGTTCGAGCTCTGGTGCGATTCGTGGCGCGGCCGTCCGCGACCCGACCGTCCCCAGTCGCTTTGCAAGCAGCACCACCCAGCGCGGTGTCCAAGGCCACCCCCGCTGGGCATGAGCCCGCGACGATTACCGTGCTCGGCCTGCGCAACGCGCCGCCGCCGCGCAGTGCCTCCGAGGTCGTCGTGGGCAAGCGCGTCCTGTCATCGGCGCCGCATCGCACGGCCAGCGATCTGCTGCTGACCGTGCCGGGGATCGCACTGACTCAACACAGTGGCGAGGGCGCGGCGCATCAGATTTTTTTCCGCGGCTTCGACGCGCAGCACGGCCAAGACCTGGAGATTTGGGCGGGCGGCGTGCCGGTGAATGACGTCTCCAACCTTCATAGCCAAGGTTATGCGGATCTGAACTTCTTGCCGGCCGAGGTGGTCAAGCAAGTCCGCTCCGCTCCGGGCAGCTATGATCCGCGTCAGGGAGATTTCGCGGTAGCAGGCTCGCTGTGGCTCGACCTGGGCTATGACGAGCCGGGCGTTACCGTCCGGGCTTCCACAGGCCAGTACGGCACGCGACGGTACTTCATGGGCTATCACCCGAAGGGCTGGTCGGACGCGACGTTTGCTGCATTCGAATTGTACGCGACGGACGGCTTCGGCCCGGCGCGGGCCAGCCAGCGCGCGTCCGCCATCGGGCAAATGGAGTTTGCGATCGGTTCGGCGAGGGCGCGCGTGCTCGCTTCCGCCTACGCTGCGAGCTTCGACTCAGCTGGCGTGTTGCGCTTGTCGGATATCGAAAACGGAAAAATCGACCGCTGGGGCTCGTACGATCAGAACCAAGGGGGCGACTCGGCGCGTTCGCAAGTCGCCGTCGAGCTCCGTCGAGGCGATGGCGATTCACTCTGGTCATTGACCCCTTACGCCGTGCTGCGCTCGATGCGCCTCAGGCAGGATTTCACTGGCTACTTGCGCACGCCTACGAACGGCAGCTCGAGCGAGGTGGCGCTCGCCAATGAAGCCTCGGCCCAGGGAAATTCGGAGCAGCAAGTCAACGACGCCTCGACGCTGGGGCTGACCGGCTCGTATCGCCGTTCGCTGAAGCTTTTTTCCGCGTCGGATAGCTTCGAAGCCGGCATCTTCGCGCGCTACGATCGCATCGAACAAGCGCAGAAGAAGCTCTCGATCGCCACCTCCCAGGTCACGCTCGACGAACTCGATGCCAAGATCCATGCCTCGGACATCGCTGGCTACGTCGATCTGGCCGTCCGTCCGATCCGTCGCCTCACGCTCCGCGGCGGCTTGCGCATGGATGGCCTGGCCTACGTCTCGCAGGACGACGGCGGGCAGGGGCAGGGGCAACGCCGCGCGGCTCAGGGCGCCCATTTTGGCAAGAAGGCGACCGTCGATCTCCGACTGACCGACTCATTGCATGCGCTCGCCAGCTACGGTGATGGTTTTCGCTCGCCTCAGGCGCGCAGCCTACAGGCCGGCGAGACCGCTCCCTTCACCACGGTCCAAAGTTACGAAGTTGGCCTGCGCCATCAAACCCCGACGATGCGCGCGACCGCCGCCGTGTTTCGCACGCTGCTCTCGGACGATCTCGCCTTCAACCAGGTCACCGCTCGCAACGAGCGCACGCCGGCCACGCGCCGCACAGGGGTGAGCGCAGAGATGGCTGCGCAGCCCAACTCTTGGTTCAGCGCTGCAATGAGCGTCACCTACACGCGCTCCGAGTTCAGCAACACGGATGGCGGCTACAACGCAGGCGATCTACTGCCCTATGCGCCGCAAATCGTGATTCGCACCGACCTCGCATTTACGCCGACGCTCGGCCGCGTATTCAATCGTCCAATCAGCTCGCACTTCGGTTTCGGTCAGACCAGCATCGCGCGGCGCCCGTTGCCGTACGGCGAAATGGGCCACGACTACACGCTGATAGACGCCATCGCCAGCGTTCGGCTGCGCGAAGTCGAGCTCGGTCTCCGCGCGTTCAACCTGCTGAACTGGAATTGGTACGACGGCGAGTACACCTTCGCATCGAACTTCGAACGCGGCTCGGTGCCGTCGCTCGTCCCACAGCGGCACGTGACCGTCGGCGCGCCGCGCAGCGTCTTGGCCACGATCACCCTATTTTTGTGAGGTTCAATCATGTCACGGTACGGCCATTCAGCGCTGAAAACGGCGTGCCTCGCCGCTTCGCTCGGCTGCCTTTCGGGCTGTAGCTCCGACGTCGGAAGTGGCACGGCGGGCAAGCGGGTCGTTCTGCACACCGTGTTGTCCGCTGAGCCAGCAGCGCAGTCCGAGTTCACGACCGGCTTCGGTTGGGACGTGAAGCTCGCCGAAGCCAAACTGGCGCTCGGCGCCTTTTACTACTTCGAGGGGCCGCCGCCGACCGCTCATTTCATGAGACGGCGCAGCCTCGGTGAACGGTTTTCCGGATACTTCCTAGGCACGGCTTGGGCACACCCCGGGCACTATCAGCCAGGGACGGCATTGGGTGAGGCGATCTTCGCGAACCCGATCGTGTTCGACTTGTTTTCCGGCGCGCCGGTGCAAGTGAGTGACGGTGCTGGAGTCACTGGGATTTACCGCTCGGCGCGTGTCGTCCTGCCTCGAAATGCTCCGCCAGATCCGCTGCTCGACGGCCATCTCGCGCTGGCCGTGGGGCAAGCGGTCAAGCACGGGGACCCAGCCGCAGGGCCTGTCTACTTTCGTCTGATCGCCGACTACGACGACATCGCGATGAACGTGAACGAGGGCGCGGTCGACGGCTGTGTTTTGGACGAGGCTACGGTGACGGCTGACGGCACGATCACGATCGAAGTCAACCCGACGATTTGGCTGAACCTGGTCGACTTCTCCAAAATCGCAGCAGGGAGCGTCGCCAGTCCGACCGAGGCTCGCAACTCGGGTTTCTCTCAGGGGCTGACGCAGCTCAGCGCGTATCACTTCAGCTACGGCGACTAGTTGGCTTCCTCGAGAAAGGATCGAACATGATTTGCAAACGGGCGTGCGTATTCGTGTGCGTGGCGTTCTTCGCTGCTGTCGGGTGTAGCGATCCCACCAGTCAGGGCACCGGCGGTGAGCAGTTCACCACCTGGGGTGAAGAGTTCATCGAAGCAGGGATCCCGGCGGGCGACGGGAGCTCCGGGTTCATCGATGGTTGGTCCTTGAAGTATGGCAAATTCCTGGTAAATTTCCACGAAATCGTGGTGGCTGACGCGGCGGGCAAGATCGCCGCCCAGCTCGACAAGCCACACTTCGTGGACAACACGAGGGCAGGTGAGAAGGAGTTGATCTCGTTCTCGGGGCTCGATGCCAGGGCCTACACTCGAGTCAGCTACCAGATCAAAACTGCGGTCGCGGACGCAGACGTCGTCGGCGATGCCGATCCGGCGGATCTGGCGATGATGGTTCAGGAGGGGCTATCCGTGTATGTGGAAGGTGAAGCAACCAAGCCTGATCCCGACGATGCAAAGAAGACCCTGACGAAGACCTTTCATTGGGGCTTCAAGACCCAGACCAGCTACGAAGATTGTCACAGCGAGGAGAACGGCATCTCGACCCAGGGCGTGGTCGTCACGACCAACAAGACCGATGTCAGCCAGCTGACGACGCACGGCGATCACCTCTACTACGACAGCCTGCAATCTGGCGGCAACGCCAAGCCCACGGCGATTCGTTTCGAAGAGAAAGCGGCGGCCGATGACGGTCCAAACGGCAATGGCGACGGCGATGTATCGCTTTCGGAGCTGTGCCAAGCCCAGATCGACACCGACGTTTACAATCCCTCGGGTCTTCCCGGGGTCACGATCGGGGACTTCGTGATTTCACTCGCGCGGACCATCGGCCACTTCCGGGGCGAGGGTGAGTGTACGGTCAGGCGTATCGATCCGTTGCCCAGCGGTGTCGTCAATCCTTGCGACGAGTACCAGTGACGCCGTTGTACTGCGATGAGGGCTTCGAAGCCGCGCTGTGAATCGCGCGGCTCATTCTGAGCCCCTTTTTCACACGCTGGTTGGAAGTGTCGCGTACAGCTGTTCGGGCGCAGGGCCGCCGCACGCCACTCGATATCCGCGAGTCGCCACGGAGGATGCCGCGTGCCAGTACCGGCGCAGATGTGCTACTTGCCCCGAGCGCCGCAGCCAGCAGCGCCGAGCGGCGCGGAAAAACCATGCTAAATAGGTGGTTCGAATTGGTTGGCCTGCCTAGGCCTATGACTCGCGAGATTTTTCTCGTCCCCGAACGGGCGGCTGAATGCCGTAGTCTTACCTCGCCCCCATGTTCGAGAGTCGCGCGTGAACTCGCAAATCCTTATCGACGCCATCGTTCGCCAGACGATGGTCCTGATCGCGCAGCTGTCGACCGCCGATGGCGTGCGCTCACCCCTTTCACACATCGCGGACGAAGTGTTCGTCGGGCTGGTGCGGGAGCTCGAACGTCAGAAGCTCGGCAAAAAAGTAATCGCCGACATGTTCGGGCTGGTGCTGCGCTCGTACCAACAGAAAGTTCAACGCCTGAGCGAATCCGCGACGGCGAGAGGCATCACGCTTTGGGGCGCATTGCACGGCTTTCTCGTCGAACGGGAGTCTGCCAGCCGCGGGGAGCTGCTGCAGCACTTCAAGCACGACGAGGAGGGGAAGGTTCGCAGCATTTTGAACGATCTGGTCGAGAGCGGGTTAGTCAGACGCACGGGGACTGGCAAAGAGACGCGCTATCGAGCCGCCAACGCCGAAGAGCTGGAAGAGCTGGGAGCCAGTGATGCGGGGGATCTCGAAGAAACCAACGCGGCTTTGGTCTGGGTTCATCTCTACCCGGCCAGCCCAATTAGCCGCGAGCGGCTGGCTGCCGTGGTCCCGCTGTCTGAGTCCGCGCTCGACGCCGCCATCGGCCGGCTGGTCGCTGACGAGCGAATTCGCATCGAGAACCGTGCTGAAGGCGTGTTCTACGCCACCGAACGCTGCCTGATCCCGATCGGCCAAGCAGCGGGCTGGGAGGCAGCCGTCGTGGATCACCACCGCGCGGTGTTGAAGGCGCTGGCCGCCAAGGTCGTAGGTGGCAAGCACGTATCTGCCGCCGCCGACGAAATCGGAGGCACCACGCTGTCCTTCGACCTCTGGCCAGGGCATCCGCGTGAGCGCGAGGTCCGGCAGCTGCTGGCTACGGTCAGGCGTCAAGTGGTGTCGCTCTGGGATGAGGTCGCCGAGTACAACCAAACGCATCGAGCGAAGTCCGCCTATCAGGTGAGCTTTTATTGCGGTCAGAACCTGATGGATGAGGAGGAGAGCGAATGACCGCACGCGTTTTTCTAGCCCGGGCTCTGGCCCTGGTCCTGGGAGCGTTGCTGTTCGGGTGCTCTCCGAGCAGCCTGGAAGAGGGCGATAGCCAGACCAACTGGCTCGAGGCGTGCCGAGACGACAGTCAGTGCGCCGGCACGAAGGGCACGCGCTGCTTGTGTGGCGTGTGCACGCGCTCCTGCACGGCTCCCGCCACCTGCGACAACGCCAAACAAGGCGAGTGCGTACCAGGGAGCGATAACGGCGTGATCATCCAGTGCGGGGGCAGCCCGCCGCCCGCGCCTGGACTATGCCTGCCGCGCTGTGGGGTCGACAAGGCCTGTTCGCCAAGCCAAGCCTGCATTGCCGGCATTTGCTCGCCCCTGCCGGCGAGCTCGGTCGATGTCAGCGTCGATCCGGAGACGCACCACCAGGAGCTGGTCGGTTTTGGAGCGTCCGTCGCCTACGGGGAGGGACAGATCACGGATCATCCAGACCAAGCTGAACTCTATCGAACGATCTTTGCTGACCTCGGCCTGGACGTGCTGCGCTTCCGCAACCGCTACGGCCATAGCTTGGACGATGATCTGACGACCGCCGGCGAATTGGTAGCTGCAGGAAATTCGACTTTGGGCCGCCCGCTAGGCGTCTTCCTCAGTTCTTGGAGCCCGCCGGCCGCGCTCAAAGCAAATGGGGCACTGCTCTGCAGTGGCAACGTGACAACGTGCACGCTGGCCAAAACTCCTGCTGGAGTCTTCGACTACGCCGGTTTGGCGGACCATTGGCTGGCCTCGTTGGCAGCGTACGCAAAGGTCGGGCTCGTCCCCGACTACGTTGGTATTCAAAACAACCCCAACTGGCTGCCAAGCTCCGCCGAGACGCTGGAGGCTTGCCGGTTCTTGCCTGCGGAAGGCACGGTTTCGGTGCCGAGCGGGGCGACGACCATCCGTGTCACCTACCCGGGCCTTGCGGAGGCACAGACGGCCACGCTCGCCGCGTTTTCGACGCTGACCAAGCGGCCGAAGCTGCTCGCCCCCGAGACCAGCGACTTCGACAGTGTTGCCGACTACTTGCCGATTCTCGACCATTCGAAGACGGATGCGCTCGCTCACCAGTTGTACGGCGTGAATCCCGCGGCCGTCGATCTCGACGCTCTCGCGGCGATGGGCAGACTGGTCAGCCAAGATGGCCGTCCCGTGTTCATCACCGAAATGCAGGCGGACGGCTTCGGCACCGCGCTGATGCTTCACTATGCGACGGTGGTCGAGGGCGCATCCGCGTATTTGCAAGCAGCGTTGACGGGTCCGGTCTCGGGTCCGCTGGCCAATACGCAAGCCCTCCTCGGCATCGACCTGGCGAGGTTCAAGATTCAAGACCCGTATCATTCGATGCGGCACTTCGCCGCTCACACCGACCCGGGCTGGACGCGGGTCGAAGCCAGCACGGCCGGCAGCGGGCTTTTGGTCTCCGCTTGGCTCTCACCTTCCGGCCAAGATTTGACCCTGGTTTTGATCAACCCCCGCGCCATCGAGCTCGGTGCACAGCTCAAGCTGCCTGGGGTTTGGTCGACCTCCCAAGTAACGCGCAGCGTTTTCAGCGGCATCGAACGCTGGTACTCGCTCGGCGCCCTGCCGGCTCAAGGTGTGCTCCGAATGCCTCCCGAGTCGGTCGTCACGGTGGCGCTTTCACGCTAAGCGCGACGACGGCGAAAACCATCAGGTTCCCAGCGGATCCGGCCCGGTTCCGGGCCGGCATTTGGGGTTGACAAGCGCCGAGGCTCGTCGACACGATGGCCAGCGGCGTGGTCGATCATCAGCGTGTTCTGGCAATGGTTCCGGCGACGTTTGCCATTGCTTGGCTCGCGCTCGCTTGCGAGCCCACGGTCGTCATTGGCTCGTGCTCCGAATCGCCCGCAGCCGACGCGGGCATGGGTGATGCCAGCAGCTCGGCCGGCGAAGACGCGGTAGCGGTACCGTGGTCGACGGGCTTCGAGGACGGACTGTGCGGCTACCACTCGGCGCGCGGGTACTGCTACGCGCGCCACGGTGCCAGCATCGAAATCGTAGAAACGCCGCTCGCGCGCGCGGGTAGCACGGGCAAATTCGTGGCCGCGTTCACGGTCAACGCGGATGACACTACCGCCGATCGAAGTCAGGCGCGCTGCGTGCAGCAAGGCGTCATGCCCAAGTCAGCGGTCTACGGCGCTTGGTATTTCATCCCCGCGTTGGCGACCAGCGACGGGAATTGGAACCTGTTCCACTTCCTCGGCCGCACTTCCGAGGCCGATTCTCACGCTTTGTGGGACATCTCGCTGAAGAACAACTCGGACGGTCAGCTCGAACTCTCGGTGTTCAATTTCCTGACCGGCACCCATCCGCCGCTCACTGGCGTTGGACCGATCCCCATTGGCCGCTGGTTTCAGATCGAAATTCGCATCGTTCGCTCTGCGCTACCAAATGGTGAAGTGACCGTACAGCAGGATGGCGTGACCGCCCTGCATTTGACCAAGTTGATCACGGACGACACTCAATGGGGCCAATGGTACGTCGGCAATTTCGTGAAGAAGCTGGAGCCCGCGTCGTCTACGGTCTACGTCGACGACGTTTCGATCCGTGAGGCGCCGTGACGTCCTGTCTAGCGTCGGCCGGCGCCGCGCTCGCACTTCTGTTCGCTACGGAGACCGGTGTGGCGCAGAGCGGCGCGCTCGTTCAGCTCGCCTGGCAGGCACCCGTCAATTGTCCGCAGGAAGCTCAGGTCAGACAAAAGCTGCGAGAGTTGCTGGGTGCCAGCGCGGGTGACGCGGCGCCGAGCCGTCTGCGCGCCGAGGGGCGGATCGAGCCCATCGGCGAGCGCTTCCGTCTCACGCTGAACATTCACTACGATCTCGTGAATGGATCGCGCGTGGTCAATGCCACTTCGTGCGAAGACCTCGGCGGCGTAGCCGCACTCACGCTGGCGCTGCTGTTCCGGACCGAGCACAGCTCCGGCGCACCACTGACCGAGCGCGATTTACGCGGAGCTTCGACGGCAGCGCTGGCGGAGAATCGAGCCGGCGACGTGGCTGGTCGAGCGAGCGACTCCGTGAATCGAGACAATGACGCGGAAGCTCGAGCGAGCGACTCCGCGAATCGAGCCAGTGACACCGACCACGAGTCGACGACATCGTCAGCCGCGCCAGAGAAGCTGGCAGCGAGCGATCAGGGGCGCTCGTCCGAATCGAACGGATCCAAGCCAGCGAGCTTGCGCTTCGCCTTTCGCGTGCCCGAGCTGCGCGTCGATGCCGGCGTGTTGCCTGCAGCGAGCTACGGCATCGGTTTGGCGGGCGGGCTGCGCTACGATGCTTGGCGCTTTTTGGTTTCCGGAACGTTCTGGCTCGCGCAGAACTACGAGTCGCGGTTGTTCGTGGGTTATGGGGCTCACTTTGCGCGCGTGAGCGGAGAGCTCTCCGTCTGTCGTGGCTGGCGGTTCACGGGCCTCGAGCTCGCGCCCTGCGTGCTGCTCTCGCTGGACGACGTGTCGGCGCGTGGTACCGGGGTAGGTATTTCCTCTACCGATCCTTGGACTGCTTGGGTGTCCGTGGGTCCCGGTTTTCAGGGGCTTTGGTCGCTCAGTCGCAGCGTAGCCCTCGTTCTGGGCGTGAATGCTCGAATTGCCACGTCGAAACCGCGCTTTGTCAGTGAAAGCGTCGGGGAAATGCATCGGGTGGGCCCGGTGGCGCTCGGTGCAATGCTGGGCTGCGAGTGGGGCCTTTGACTGGAAAAATTCGCGAAATAGCCGATAATTCTCGGTCGCGAGCGGATTTCGTGACGGCAGATGCCCCGGCTCGCCACTGCCGTAGTGAAGAACAGATGAGCGGACACGACCTGGTTGCTTCGGCGCCGTTGGTAAGGCCCGATCAGGTCCACTCTGAGCGGCCAGTCCTCGTGCAGAATTTTCCCGCTGTCTATCGCGACTACTTCGACTTCGTGTGGTCGTGCACGCGGCGCCTCGGGGTCAGTGCAGCGGCAACTGACGACGTCGTGCAGGAAGTGTTCATCGTGATCCACGCCAGACTCCACACACTCGAGCAGCCTGCGGCTCTACGCAGCTGGATCTATGGCGTCGTGCGGCGGGTGGTCAGCGCTCACCATCGTGCCCGGCGCTCGAAGCTCGATTCGACTTCAGCCTTCGATCTGGCCGACTTGCCGGGCCCCCGGCAGCCGACTCCGCTCGACCTTGCTGAGCAAAATGATCAAGTGAAGCTGCTCTGGAGCGTGCTCGATGAGCTGGACGACGACAAGCGCGAGGTCTTCGTGCTCGCGGAGCTAGGGGAAATGACGGCTCCGGAGATTTCAGAGGCGATCGATATTCCCATCAACACTGCCTATTCCCGGCTGCGCGCCGCCCGGCAGGCGTTCAACGAGGCGCTCGCGCGTCGCGTCGCAAGAGGAGACGTATGTCGGACTTGAGTTCAGACGGCAAGGCGCTGGTGCAGGCAGGCAGGGAAGCCGAGCGCCCCAGCGAAGCTGATCGGGAGCGCGTACTCGCGGCTCTGCGGGCGCGCCTGGGCGATGCAGCGGTGCTCGCGACGGGCTCCGCAAGCAGTCCAGTGGCACCAGGCAGCGCGCTCGCGTCGCGCTCGAAGTTCGTCAAATGGGGCTGGGTCGGGCCTGCGGTGCTGGTCTCCGGCGCTTTGTTGTTTGCCCCGCGCATTTGGAAGAGTGGCGAGAAAACCGTGTCTGCGCCGGTCGCGAGTGCGGTGAGCCCGAACGCGCCGAGCGCAACGGCGTCGAGCGAGCTGCCAAGCGCTGCCGCCGGGGTCAGCAGTCCGGCGGAGGTTCTGCCGAGCCCCAGCGCTCCGATCGCCGCTGTCGCTTCGAGCCGTGCCAGTGAGGCACCCAAGAGTGCGCCGCGTCCGCGCGACGGCTTGGCTGAGGAAGTGGCGCTGCTGTCCCGCGCCGAGACCGAATTTCGCGCGGGTCGGCCGGCAAAGGCGCTGCTCGTTCTCAGCGAACACCAGCGTAAGTTTCCGCGTGGTGCGCTGGCGGAGGAGCGCGCTGCAGCACGTATTCAAGCGCTGTGCGCGCTGGGCCGGAACGACGAAGCGAACGTTCAGCTGACCCAGCTCTTGCACATCTCGCCGAACTCGGCGCACGAGGGGCGCGCTCGGCAAGCTTGTCGCGAGCCACGCACACCCTGACGCCCAGAATACTCGGAGTCGATCAGTCAGCAGCGCCGCTGCTGGCGAGTTCGAGCGTGCGTTTGCTCGCCCGGCGCGAGAACCAATACAGCACCGCCGGTAGCACGAGCATGGCCGAGAACTGCGTAGTCAGCTCGCCCAGAGCCGCCGTGATGCCCATGCTGTGCACGGCGCCGTTGACGCTGAACATGAGCGCGGCATAGCCGCTCATCGTAGTCATCGAGCAGGCCACGACCGCGCCGCCCGTTTCGGTGAAAGCCCGCTCGATGCCTTCATTCCCCTCGAGCTCGCGACGTTTCATGACGTTGATCGCGTAGTCAGAGCCCACGCCAATGGCGATCGGCAGCGCCACGAAGTTCAAGAAATTCAGCTTCAGGGAGAGTAAGTACAGGCCGCCGATCAGCCAGGTCAGACCCAAGAACAAGGTGGCGAGCGCGACCCAGCCGCCCGCGCGCCCGCGGAACGCGAACAATACCACCGCGGCAGTGCCCAGCACGCTCAAGAAGGCGACCCGAGGCGCGTCGCGGGCGATGGTGTCGAGCATGTCCGCGAAGATCACCGGATCACCCGTGCCGCGGATCACCTCGCCGGATGGAAGCTGGATCTCGCGCATGCTGTCGGCCCACAGCTTGAGGTAGTGAAGGTCGTTGACGCTCCGTCCCTTGGTCGGGCCCACGTACAAGATCGTGCCGATTGTGCCGTTTTTCTCGCGAAACGGGCTGACGACCAAGTCCGGCAAATCCTTCAGTTCCACCTTCTTCAGCGTCGCTGGCAGATTTTGTTCGATCTCTAGGTAGTCCTCGTCCGAGACGAGCTTTCGTTTGCGCGCTCGGTCGATGCGATCTCGGATCTCGCTCAGCAGCCGAATCTTTTCGTCTTGGTCCTGAGGCATGAGCGAATACACGCTCACCACTTGGGCGAACGGCTTCGCGTTCTCGGGTGCGGTATCACGACGGCGCTCGAGCTCCTTGACCAGTGGCTCGATCTGATCGAGCCGGTCGACCAAGACCGCGCGACCGCCCTGGTTCAACCCGCCCACGATCTTGGCCATGCGAGACGAGAGTTCCTGGGCCGAGCTGGGTGACTTCTTGTCGTTGCGGATCTTGGTCATGTCGTACTCCATCGGGTCGTAGATGAAGTAGGCGGCGGTCGCCGCACCCATGCCCAAGACCGAGACCAGACCGAACAGCGAGATCGGCCCGGCGTAGCGCTTGGCCAGCCAAATGAACGGCTTGGCGTACAACCCACCGAGCCGTTCGCCGACACCACCCTGCGAGCTCTTGAGGCGCTCGAAGCTGGACAGCAGCGCGGGCAGCACGGTGTAGGTAGCGATCCAGCACAGCAGCATGCCCGCGGCGCCAATCACACCGAAGTGACGGAAGCCGCGAAACTGTGTGGTCATCAGCGCGCTATAAGACATGACCGCCACGCCTACGGCGGCGAGCGTCGCGCTCCAGGTGTCGAGGGTCGCGGTCTTGAGCGCTTCCGGCATGCTGAGCCCTTGATCGCGACGCGCTTCCAGGAAGCGAGCCATGTAGATGACCATGGCGTTGATGCCGTTGCCGATGATTACGCTGATCAAGAAACCGGTGGCGGTATTCAGGTAGCCAATCGCGAGCACCGTGAATGCCAGCGTCCAAACCATGCCCAGCCCGATGCTCAGGCCAAGTGCGAGCAACGCGCGCGCGCGAAAGAAGAACAAATAGACGACGAGCAGTACCAGGACTCCACCGGCGATGCCCACCTCGGTGAGGTCGCGGGTGATATCCCGGTATTCCTCGGCGCTGGTCACCAAATTTCCGGTAAACCCGTGTTTGAACTGCGGATCGGCGCTTGGGTAGTTCCCAGCCTCGATCAGCCGTTCGACGTGGGCCTCCAGCTCGAACGCGCGCTGGTCCATGGCGCGCAGCGGTGTGCGGATGAGAATCACCGCGAGGTGACCGTCTTCACCGATATAGTAGCCGTCTGCGCCCGGCGTGGCCGCCTTCGCTTGATCGAGGCTCTTTTGGAACGAGCTGCGGACCGTTTGTGCGGTAATCGGCTGCGGTTCCTCGTCGTCGAGCAAGTTGTCGGTGGCGCGCGCGACTTCCCAGTCGTAGCGCGAGATGATTTTGTCGTGCAGGTCCTTCAGCTCGTCGAGGCCGGCGTACAGGTGCTTGTTTTGCTCGAAGAATTTCTCTGCCTCGCGCGGGCCGTCCTCGACGCTCGCGATCAAGTCAGGCGGCAACTGCCGCAGCTTCGGCACGAGCTCGTCGACGAAGCGTTTCAGCAGGGCGGTGTCCTTCGATTCGGCGGTGACGGCGAGCAGGGACATGCTCGATAGCCGGCCGCTGACCCGCCGCATCTCCACCACGCTCGGTGTGTCGTCTGGGAGCAGCTCGCTGAAGCCCGTTTTGACTTGCAGCTGTCGGACGAAGGCGGCCGAGGGAACGATACTGAGCAGCGCGAGCGCCAGGATGACGGATGGCCGAGTGACTTGAAGCGCGACCAAGCGCGTCAGCATTCGTTCGATGAAATTCACCATTTTCAGCGGGCGGAAGCTATCACGAGGCTTTTTCATGCTCAAGCCGAAGCGTGCGCATCGAGCTCATCGCTTTGAGATGGATCCGGGGACTCAGGGCTGTATCTTGCTTGCTCGCTTTGCTCGCTTTGCCGGCTTGCTGGGCTTAGAACCGTAGGCAATAGATCCGTGCTCGCCAGGGTCTTGTTTCACCGTCTATCCGCGGAAAGGCGAGCTCACGATTACATGGACGCTCATTCCTTTCTGTTGGCCCTGACCGTCGTCTTGGGCGTCGCTGCGGTCACCACCGTCGTCTTTCAGCGATTCCGCCAACCGGTCGTGCTCGGCTATGTCCTAGCCGGGCTCATCATTGGGCCGAACGTCCCGATTCCAGTCTTGGCTGATCAGCGGATCGTCCAGACGCTCTCCGAGCTGGGCGTGATCTTGCTCATGTTCTCGCTGGGTCTGGAGTTCAGCCTGGGCAAGTTGGTGAAGCTCGGCGCGGGCGCGAGCCTGACCGCGCTTTTGCAATCGAGCCTGATGATTTGGCTGGGTTTCGTGACCGGCCGCTTGTTGGGCTGGAGCACGCTCGAGAGCCTGTTCACGGGCTCGATCATTGCGATCTCCAGCACCACGATCATCGCCAAAGCCTTCGATGAACAGGGCGTGCGCGGGCCGCTCCGAGAGCTCGTGGTCGGTATTCTGATCGCCGAAGACTTGATTGCCATCTTGCTGATGGCGACGCTCACTGCGGTGGCCGGCGGCACGGGTCTTTCGGCGTTGGACATGGCCAAGACCACCGGCAAGCTGTTCGGCTTCCTCGCGGTGTTGATCTCGATCGGCTTGCTCGTGGTGCCGCGCGCCGTGCGCGCGATCAATCGCCTGGATCGGCCCGAGACCACTTTGGTGGTCAGCGTTGGCTTCTGTTTCGCGGTCTCGCTACTGGCTCATTCGTTCGGCTACTCGGTGGCGTTGGGCGCGTTCATCGCCGGCTCGTTGATCGCCGAGTCCGGTGAGGCAAAGCCGATCGAGCATTTGGTGCACCCGGTGCGCGACATGTTCGCCGCCGTGTTCTTCGTCTCGGTCGGAATGTTGATCGATCCGATGGTGATTGCGCGGCATTGGTTGGCGATTAGCGTGCTGACGTTGGTCGTCGTCAGCGGCAAGTTCATCGGGGTGACGCTGGGCGCGTTTTTGACCGGGCACGGCGTACGGACGTCCGTGCAATCGGGCATGAGCCTCGCGCAAATTGGCGAGTTTTCCTTCATCATCGCGGGGCTCGGGCTGTCATTGAAGGCGACCGGCTCGTTTCTCTATCCAATTGCCGTCGCGGTGTCGGCACTCACTACGCTCACGACGCCTTGGTTCATTCGCGCGTCTGGCCCGGTTGCCAACTTCGTCGATCGAAAAGCTCCGCGTGCGCTGCAGACGTTCGTGTCGCTGTACGGAAGTTGGCTGCAGAGCTTCGGCGCGGGCACGCGCGAGAGGACGACCGGGGCAAAAATCCGGCGCTTGGTCCGGCTGTTGATTCTGGATGCTCTACTGCTGGCAGGCTTGGCGATCGGCGCGGCGCTGGGCGTGACTCGGTTGAGTCTGTATTTCGAAGCAAAGCTCGCGATTGCACCGACGATGGCGCGAATCGCGGTGATCGCGGCCGCCAGCGGCTTGGCGATGCCCCTGGCAGCGGGGGTGGTCCGCCTCGCTCGGCAATTGGGACGGGTGCTCGCGTTGC
>DATEPG010000220.1:0-12155 GCA_035273265.1 Polyangiaceae bacterium | reverse complement strand
CAGCTAAGGCGGGCGAGCAAGTGATCCGCGCAGCAACGCCCTCGCCGTTGCCTGCACCGCACCAAGTGCGCGCGAATCACTTGCGAGCACGCACGCAAGCTGCCGAGACGCTCCAGCCGAGCAAACACTCCCTCAGCGGCGGCCTGGAAAGCCACGAATTACTCAAAGCTCGCGGATGCAAGCGAACTCCACCTGGTGAAGTTCGAGACAGCTCCAGGGCTCGCTCAGTCCACCGCTGAATCAGCCTGAAGCACCCGCTCTACGAGAAGCTCGCGGATGCAAGCGAACTTGATCTGGTGAGTTCATGAATAGCGCCCACAGCCGAGCACGCACGCTCCGAGCGCGGAACCCGGCATGACGAGGGGTGCGATGCAGGATCACGATCGCCCGCCTCTTCGAACGTTTCTCGACTCATGCGGTCTCGACTTTGCGGGCTTCGACGAAGCTGCGTAGGAAGCGGCGGACTTGATCGGGTCCGCTGACTCGGTAGCGGGCGCGCGTGGCCAGTGTGCCGGCGCATAGACTGAGTGAGCCTTCGGGGAGAGCGGCGAACAGGTCTTCGTCGGTGCGGTCGTCACCGGCAGCGGCGACCGCTAGCTCCGGGCGGAACAACCCGAGGGAGTCGCGCAAGGCGGCACCTTTGTCGATGCTTTGAGGGCGTATCTCGAGCACCTTGTGGCCGGCGAAGATGGATACCGGAGTTTGTGCGAAATGGCGGACGAGGTGCACGCGCAGCTCGCGAGCGAGCGCGAGGCCGAGGTAGGGATCGACCAGGCGGTAGTGCCAGGCAAGGCCCGCCGTCTTTTCTTCCAGGAACGCGCCAGGGGCGCGCTCGACATAGGTTTGGAGGATGTTCTTGGCGTCAGCCAACCACTCCGTCGAACTCGAATCGATGTGGCACTTCCAATCGCTGGCATTGGCGCGCTTCGACCACACGCCGTGTTCGGCGACCAGGTTGATTGGCAGGTGGTCCAGCCAGGCGGCCAGCGAGGGCTGAGCTCGGCCGCTGACCACACAAACTTCGACCCCGGGGAGGGCTGTCAACATCGCCAAGAGTTCGCGCAGGGCGGAGTCCGGGCGGGCGAGATCGGGATTTCTGGCGATCGGTACCAGCGTGCCGTCGTAGTCCAGCGCGAACAGTACTCGTGCGTGGCTGGCGAGACCTCGAGCCAAGGACTCGAGTTCGGCTGGATCGCGCTGCAGATCGCGAGGTTCGGGCTCGCGCTTCCCGGCTTGGAGTGCATCGACGAAGCTCTGCGCCCACAGCTCGACTGGACGCGCGCGCACCTTGTCACGCAGCGCGGACATCCGCTCGCGGCGCTCGACCTCGGGCATGCTCAAAGCGCGATCCAAGCTGACCGCTAAGCTCTCGACATCATAAGGATTGACCGTCAATGCTTCGCCGAGTTCGCTCGCGGCACCGGCAAGCTCGCTCAATACGAGCACGCCGTCACCGTCGGTACGCGAGGCGATGTATTCCTTGGCGACCAGATTCATGCCATCGCGCAGCGGTGTCACGACCATGATATCGGCCGCGCGATAGCTCGCGACCAGCTCGTCTTGCTTGAGGGGTTTGTACAAGTAGTGAATGGGCGCTTCGTGCAGCGAGCCGCTCGAGCCGTTGATGCGTCCAACGAGACCTTCCACATCCGCGCGCAGGCTCTTGTACTCGGCCACATTTTCACGTGAGGGCACGGCGATCTGGAGCAGCCGGACCTTGCCGCGATATCGTGGGCTGCGTTCCAGCAGGCGCTCCATGGCTAGCAATTTGCGAGGAATGCCCTTGGTATAATCGAGACGATCCACGCCCAAGATCAGCTGTTCCACGTTTTGCGCGCGACGCAGCTCGGCGGTCCGTTCCGGCAGCTCGGGGCTGTTGGCCAACCGCTCGAAGCTGTGCACGTCGATGCCCATCGGGAACACGCCGATCGAAACGTTGCGTCCGTTCACGTCGACGCGGTCGAGCTCGGGTTCTATGCCCAAGTTGCCGAGTAGAGCGTCCGAGAAGTGGCGTGCGTAGCCGAACGTGTGAAAGCCGATCAGGTTCGCGCCCAGCAGGCCGCGCAGCAACTCTTCACGGTGCGGGAGCAGCCGAAAGATTTCCGACGACGGAAACGGGATGTGCAAGAAAAAGCCGATCCGCGCGTGCGGCAGGCGCTGACGTAGGATCGCCGGCAAGAGCAGCAAGTGATAGTCGTGGATCCAGATCAAATCGTCTTCGCGCGCCTGGGCACACACCGCGTCGGCGAAGCGCTCGTTGACGGCGCGGTACTCCTCGAAGTCCCTCACGAACAGCGGCAGGCGGTCGACCAGGTAGTGAAATAGCGGCCAGATGACGCTGTTTGACATGCCCTCGTAGAAGCGCTCGGCTTCTTGCTGCGAGAGATACACGGGGGTGGCCGAGTGCTCGGCCAGCTTTCGATCGAGCAGCGCCCGTTGTTCGTCGCTGCTCGGAATGCCGCCGGGCCAGCCGACCCAGGAGGTCTGCTCCTGTTTACTCAGTCCGCGCATGCCGGTCGCCAGACCTCCCGCGCTGTCTTGAACGTTGACTTGTCCATCGCTCAGATCGAGCGACACGGGCAAGCGGTTAGCGACCAAGATCAGGCGACTCATTTCGGTCCTCATTGCAGGACTCAGGCCGCCGACTGCACCCAAAAGCGCGCTGTAAAAGAACTGGCAGAGAGCCGTCTTCGAGGCGCTTTGCCCCGGCGTCAGGCCTCGAGCCCGCCGCTGTGGCGCGATGCGACAAGAGCCAACTACCCGGTGCGGTAGCCGGTCACTAGTGCTTGGGCGAGTTGCCCCCAGCCGTCGATCGCGACGAACAGCAGCAGCTTGAAGGGCAGGCTGACTTGGCTGGGGTTCATCATCTGCATGCCGAGCGCCAAGAGCACGTTCGAGACCACCAGATCGATGACCAAGAACGGTAGATAGAGCGCGAAACCCAAGGCGAAGGCGGCGATCAGCTCACTGACGACGAACGCCGGCACGAGGATCACGAACTCGTCTTTGCCCACGCTTTCACGCTCCGCGACCGGCCGGGCGGCGCGCGCGATTTCGAAAAATCGCGCTCTTTCTCGGCTAGAAGCGTTGGCTCGCAAAAAGTCACGGATCGGTTCGCGGGTGGCTTCGGCCAGCGCAATCACCCAGGTGCTGGTGTCGCGTTCAGCGCCCGGTTCGAACAGCGGACGGGCGCGCGCTTCGATGCGCGTGCCCACCGGTGCCATCGCGAGCAAAGTGAGCGCGCCTGCCAGCGCCATGATCACCGTGCTCGACGGGATGTTCTGCGCGCCGATCGCGCCGCGCACGATTTGTAGCACGGTGGAGATCTTGACGAACGCTGTCAAGGTCATGAAGGCGAACGGCAGCAGCGCAGCCAACGCCAAGACGACGACCAGCGTCATCGGACGCATGAACGCTTCGTCGAGCCCGTTGGCCGCGGCGCTGGGTGCCGCTCGAGCGAGCGAAGGGCCGAGCAGGACGATCGACGCCGCGCCCAGGCCCAAAGTCACGGCTCTGCCGCTAACGCCGTTTACCGAACGCACGGCTCAGCACCTCTCGGAACGTCTCGTTTTGATTCGCCTGCTTGGGCAGCTCGAGCGAGCCGTCGCTCACTTCACCCAGCTTGGCGATACCCGCCTCGCTGGCCCCGACCACGTAGACCGTCGTTCCCACTCGGACTAGGTAGACCGCACGCCGGCCGTCGAGCGGCAGGCGTCCGACCAGTTCCAGGGGACCTGCGCTGCGGCCCATGCCGGCGCGCCGGGCCCCGAGCAGGACCAGCACGGACAGCGCGACGATGGCCAGCAAGGTGACGAGCGTTTCCAGCACGTAGCGCGCAAGCGGCGACATCCCCCTGAGACTTTATCACTGCTCCACGCGCTTGACGCGCCTTCTCGCCCTCTCGCCGCCCTCTCGGCCCTTTCGGCCCTCTCGCCCCTCTTGACGCCTCAGGTCGTGGAGGCTACCAGGCGAAACCCCGTGGCACTCGTCGTTCAAAAATTCGGTGGCACTTCGGTCGGCAACCTGGACCGGATGCGGAACGTATCCGAACTTGCGTTGCGCTCGCAGCGGGAGGGCAACCAAGTCGTGCTGATCGTGAGCGCGATGTCAGGTGAGACCAACCGCTTGCTCGGCTTGGCGCATCAGATTTCGGCTACGCCAGACATGCGCGAACTCGACTCGCTCGCCTCGACTGGCGAACAAGTGAGCGCCGCGCTGGTCGCCATGACCATCCAGCAGCTCGGTGGTCGCGCGCGCAGCTTTCTCGGCCACCAGGTGCGCATCAGCACGGACGCCGCCTACACCAAGGCGCGCATTCAAAGCATCGAAGGCGAAAAGCTGTTGCAAGCCGTGCAGGGCGGTAGCATCGCGGTGGTGGCCGGCTTCCAGGGCATCGATCCGGACGGCAGCATCACCACGCTCGGTCGCGGCGGTTCGGACACGACGGCGGTGGCCATCGCCGCCGCCATCAAAGCCGATGTCTGCGAAATTTATACGGATGTCGACGGAGTTTACACCACCGATCCGAACATCTGCCCCTCGGCACGCAAGATCGACCGCATCAGTTACGAAGAGATGCTCGAGCTCGCGTCCTTGGGCGCCAAGGTGCTTCAGATCCGTTCCGTCGAAGTGGCGATGAAATACGGAGTTCCGGTGCACGTGCGGTCCTCCTTCAGCGATCGGACAGGTACCATGGTAGTCGGCGAAGAAGGTTTCGAATCGGTGGCTGTGGCAGGCGTCGCCTACGACAAAGGTGAGGCCAAGGTCCAGCTCGTGCGCATGAAGGACAAGCCCGGCGTGGTAGCCAAGATCTTTGGCATGCTCGCCGAGCACAACGTCTCGGTCGATATGATCATCCAGAGCCCCTCACGCGGGGGCAAGGACACGACCGACGTCACCTTCACCGTCGCCAAGACGGATCTGCCGCGCGCCAAAGAGCTGCTCGAGAAGACCGCCGCCGAATACGGCAGTGAGCCGGTGGAATACGATCCGGATATCGTAAAGGTGTCCATCGTCGGCCTCGGCATGCGCTCGCACGCCGGTGTCGCCGCCAAGATGTTCGGTATCCTCGCCAGCGAGGGCATCAATATCCAGGCCATCAGCACCAGCGAGATCAAGATCAGCTGCATCATCGCCGCCAAGTACACGGAGCTCGCCGTGCGTGCGTTGCACGAAGGCTTCGGCTTGGACAAGGCGCCGAGCGCCTGAAGCGGATCGCCTGCGGCGTTGCTCCTTGACCTGCGCGGGTCCGCCTGGGACGCTCGGTTTCCGTGTCAGAGCCCGAGGACAAACACAGGGGTAGCCGGCATTACCTGCCCCCTCCTCCAGACGATTCGCCGGAGTCGGTGGACGTTCCGCGCATGGAGCCGCCGCCCGCTTCGTTGGAGGCGATGGTGCGCAGTCGACCGGGCTCGCCACTGCCACCCGAGCGGCACTCGGCTTGGATTTGGATCGGCGCGATCGTGCTCGTGATCGGCGCCCTGGCTTACTACGTCGGGCTGCAGCAGTGAGCTGAAGGCGCGCAGATCGTGGCAGAGCCGACACGAGTCTTCGCGCGCGTCGCGATCCCCGTCCCGCTCGGGCAGGCATTCAGTTACATCGTCCCCCCGGAGCTGCTCGCCGAAGTACGTCGCGGGGCGCGCGTGCTGTGCCCATTCGGCCCGCGGCGGGTGCTCGGGGTGGTGCTGGAAGTCGGCACGGACCCGCCGGATTTTCCCGAAAACAAGCTGAAGGCGCTGCGCGCCATCGTCGATTCCGAGCCGGTCCTACAAGACGAGCTTTTGAGCTTTCTGCAGGAGCTGGCACGGTACTACATCGCGCCGATCGGTGCGGTGATCGAGCTGGCGTTGCCGGCCGTGGAACGCACCGCGGCCGAGGCACTCTCGAAGCGAGAGTCGTTCGCTGTCGATTCACTGGGACGTATGGTCCAGCGCGTGAGCGCGGTGGAGGGCGCCGAGGTCGGAGCCAAGCTCGGCGATCGAGCCCGCGAGCTCCTAGAGCATTTGCGCCAAAACGGCCCCGAAACCACGCCCCAACTGAGCAAGCGCTGGCCCAACGCGCGCGCCGCCGTGAAGCGGCTGGAGGCGCTGACGCTGGTGCGCGTCGAGCGCATCGAAGCCCACCCCGATCCGTTCTTTGCGCAGGTGCCGCCGGACATACCGCCCGAGCTCACGGCTCCGCAGGCGGCCGCGGTCGAGCGCATCGCTCGTTCGCTCGAGCTTGGCGAAAAACAGGGCTTCTTGCTGGACGGCGTGACCGCTTCGGGTAAGACCGAAGTGTACCTGCGCAGCGTGCAGCGGGCGCTCGAGCTGGGTCGCGGCGCGATCGTGCTCGTGCCCGAGATTGCGCTCACGCCGCAGCTGGTGACGCGCTTTCGCGCTCGGCTCGGGGACCGTATCGCGGTGCTGCACAGTGGGCTCAGCGATATTCAGCGACACGCCATGTGGCGTGCGCTTCGCCGCGGTGAGCTCAAAGTCGCGGTGGGAGCGCGTTCCGCGCTGTTCGCACCGGTGCACGATCTGGGGCTCGTGTGCGTGGATGAAGAACACGACGGCTCGTTCAAACAAGAAGAGGGGGTGCGTTACCACGCGCGGGACATGGCGTTGCTCCGCGCGCATCGCGCGGGCGCGGTGTGCCTGCTCGGATCTGCCACACCATCGCTGGCGAGCATTGCGCTTTCCCGCAGCGGGCGGCTGCAGATCTTGAAGCTGCCCGCGCGCGCGCGCAGTACGGCGGTCCTGCCGCAGGTCGAGATTGTCGATTTGCGCTACGTCGGCGCGGGCCCGGGCGGCGATCGCTTGCTCAGCTTGACCTTGTTTCGCGCGCTGGAAGCGTGCCTCGCGCGGCGTGAGCAAGCGATCTTATTCCTCAATCGGCGCGGTTTCTCGCCTAGCTTGATCTGCGGCTCGTGCGGTGAAATCGTGCGCTGCCCGAATTGCTCGGTTTCGCTCACTTTGCACCGTGCGCGCGGAGAATCACTGCAGTGTCACTACTGCGACTACGTGGTCGAGGTGCCGCAGCGCTGCGCGAAATGCGGCGCGGCCAAGCTTTCTGAAGAAGGGTCCGGCACCGAGCGCATAGAGACCACCCTCAATCAACAATTGCCGGCTGCGCGCGTGGCGCGCCTCGATCGCGATGTGGCCGCCGGTGCCAAAAGCGAACAAGTGCTCGATCGCGTGCGTGCTGGGGAGATCGACATCTTGGTCGGCACGCAAATGGTCACCAAGGGTCACGATCTGCCCAACGTCACGCTGGTGGGTGTGCTGAACGCGGATTCGGCGCTGTCGATGCCCGATTTTCGAGCATCGGAACGCACGTTTCACTTGCTGGTACAGGTGGCAGGCCGTGCGGGGCGGGGGGATGCGCCGGGTAGGGTGTTGATCCAAACCCGGCAGCCCGAACACCCAGCGATCGCGTTCGCGCTGCGCCACGACGTGCCGGGTTTCATCGAGCAAGAGATGCGCGACCGTGAAGAGCTGCGCTTCCCCCCCTTTTCACGGTTGGCGCTGGTGCGCTTCGACGCGCTCGACGAAGGCCAAGCGCTCGCCGAGTGTGCTCGGATCGCCGCCATCGCTCGTGCGGCCGTGAGCTCTGGAGTCGAGGTCCTCGGTCCGACGCCAGCTCCGTTGGCGCGTTTGCGCAATCGTTATCGCTTTCGCTTCGTGCTGCGCGCCGCCGACCGCAAACCCTTGCGTGACGCCTTGCTGGCCGTAGCCCGCGCCAGTTTGGATCGCCAGGTGCGCATGGCGATCGACGTCGATCCGGTAAATATGCTCTGAAGGCGCCGATATCTCGGGCTACACTCGCGGGCGTTCATGATCCGCGGCTCGGTTCTCGGTTTTCTGTGCTCCGCTCTGGTGTGGCTGGCTCCGAGCCGCGCGCACGCCTTCGAGCGGGAGTGGCACGTGGGAGGCGGCGTTGGCCTCACTGCTTACCCGAACCACTATGGCGCCGGGCCATCTCTGGGGCTGAACGCGGGCTACGGCATTTCGGACGTCTTCGATTTGAAGCTCGAGCTGCTCGGCTCGTCCCACACTTACCAGGCGACCGCGGAGAGCCCGCGTGAACGCGGCCAGGCCTACTCGGCCGCTGCTGGCCTGTCGTACAAGTTGGACATCTTGCAGTGGATCCCGTACGGCGCGGCGCTGGTCGGCTTTCAGCACATCGCAGGTCCGTTGCCGATTTCCGATCCGTTTCGTCGAAACGATGCCTTGGTAGCTGTCGTGCTCGGCTTGGACTACGCCGCGACTCGCAATTTTGGCTTGGGTGTCTCCTTCCGTACCAACATTTTGCTCTCTACCATTGGCGAGGGCGAAGCGTTCACCACCATGTTGCGGGCGGAGTACCATTGGGGGTTCTGAGACCAAGGTGGTGGGTGTGGCTGCTGCTCGCGGCCTGTGATCGCGGCGCGCACGGCGCGCCCGACGCAGCTGCTAGCGTGTTGCCGTCGCTTTCACAGAGCGCGCTTGCGCCCGTCGTTGCTGCGAGCGCATCGTCGTTGCCCCCCGCTGCAGCACGCGATTCCGAGTTTGCCGCGCTGGTACGCGCGGAACGCTGGGCGGATGCGCGCCTAGCGCTCGAGGCGTTGCCCGCGGCTTCTCGCGCCCAGGCCGAGGTACGCTTCGTGCGCGCGCGGGTCGCGCTCGAGCTGGACGACGCGCCCGCCGCACTGACGCTGCTCGAAGGCCTGCACACCGCGGTTCCCCAGCTCGCTCCCCAAATCGCCGAAGCTCGTGCGCGGGCGCAGCTGCGCGTTGGCCCGTTCGCGGAGGCGGCGCAGTATTTCGAGCAACGCGGAGACACCGAGTCCTTGCTCTCTGCGGCGACCGCGTACGAGCGCGATTTAGCGTTGCCCAAGGCACGCATGGCGTTGGACCGTGTGCTCGCTCGGCTCGGTAAGTCCAAGCGCACGCGCAGCGCTGAAGTCCGTGCACGCGCGCAGCGCGCGACGCTCGCAACACAAGTTGGCGATCGCGGCACCGCGCTTGCCGACTATCGTTGGCTTGCCCTGGCTGCGCCGCTACGCCCCGAGAGTGATTTGGCGCTCAAGGTGCTGGACGGCAACGCCGCAACTCGGCTCTCGAAATCCGAGCACCTCGACCGCGCGAGTAAACTGTCCGAAGCCGGCCGCGTCGACGCGACCGAGGCCGAGCTCGCGCTGCTGGCCAAAGCCCCCGGTTCGCCCGCACCGATTGGGCGCATGACCTACCTGCGCGCGTTCGCGCTGTACGCGGCGCGCAGCAACTATTCCAAGGCAGCCGAGTTGTTCGAGCGCTCAGCGCGCGAAGCTCCGGACAACGCCCCGCGCGCGCTATTTTTTGCGGCGCGTGCGCTTTCGCGCGCACAGCTCGACGAACGCGCAATCGCTGGCTACGAGCGCGTGGCTCGCCAGTTTCCGAAGACTGACTGGGCCGAGCAAGCGCAGTACCTGTCCGCAAGGCTGCGCTTCATCGCGGGTGACTACCTGAAGGCGCGCGGGCTATACGACAAGTACCTAGCCGCTTTCGGCAAGCGCGCGCGCTTCGGCAACGATGCCAGCTACGAACGAGGATTGTGCGCGCTCGAGACCGATCAACCGCTGTCGGCCGCGCCAGCCTTTGCGCGTTTGGCCACGCTGGCCAAGGATCGCAAGAATCGCGCGCGCTTGCGCTACCTCGAGGCGTTATCGCTCGCGCTCGGTAATCACAAGGAGAAGGCGACCGAAGCTTTCACCGAAGTCGCGCGCAGCGAACCGCTGTCGTTCTTCGGCTTGGCGGCGCGCGGGCGGCTGGGCATCGTCGGCGCGCCGCAGCCACCGCTGATCGCCGAGGGCGCCGCGAGCGCACCGTACACGCCGCTCGCGCTCACGCTGCCCGCTGACGTCGCCGCGCTGAACCGCGTGGGGCTCGCACGGGATGCGGAGCGTGAATTGATGCACCAGGAGGCAAGCGTCAGTCGCGCCTACGCACCGCGCAGCACCGAGGCGCTGTGTCAGGCGTACGGAGCGTTGGGCGTCGCCGAGCGGCGTTACCGCGTGGCACAGAGCGCGGTGCGCGGCACAATCTTGGATTTTGCGCCCACGGTAGCGAATACCTGGGCCTGGGACTGCTTCTATCCCAGACCCTACGAGAGCTTGGTCCAGGCAGCGGCGCAGCGCGAAAATCTATCGCCGTCTTTGCTCTTTGCCATCATGCGTCAGGAAAGCGCGTTCGATCCCGGCGCTGGCTCCACCGCCGGGGCCTGCGGTTTGCTGCAGTTGATCGTCCCGACCGCGCGCCGCGTTGCCGACAAGCTGAACGAACCCTTCGTCGAGTCCTCGCTCATGTGTCCCAACGACAACGTGCGCTACGGCGCGAGCTACCTGGCGCAGCTCAGCGGTTACTTCGACGGCAATTTGGCTCTCGTCGCGGCCGCCTACAACGCTGGCCCCGAAGCCGTCTTTCGCTGGCTGAGCGCCCCAGAAAAAATTGGCATGGACGCCTTCGTCGCCCGCATTCCGTTCGAGGAAACGCGAACATACGTCGAGCGCGTGCTCGGCAACCTCGCCCGCTATCAGTACCTCTCGGGCGGCGCGCCCGCAGTCTCCGCGCTGAACCTAGCTCTACCCCGCGCCGGCACGCGACCGGACGACGTATTCTGATTCGCCCTCAGAACCGACCAATGTCCTGCGCCGCGTCGCGCCACAACGCGCTGCCGGGCTCACGTGGTCCGTCGCCGGCCCAGTGCGCAGCAAACGCATCGCGCAGTGCGAGCTCGGCTTGTTTGCCGCGCGGAGAGAAGCCCCATTCCGCTTCTTGCGACATGTCGTCCGGATCGGCGTACAGACGCCAAACGAAGAAGCCGGCGAACCACGGCTCGTCGACGAAGGCCGAGAGCAGCGCCCGATACGCTTGCGCTTGCGCAGCCTGATCGGGCACCACGTGGCTCATCTTGTCCGGCCACTCCCAGGGGCGAATTGCTGGATTTTCTCGCGTGGTGTAGCCGAATTCATTGAAAAAGATCGGCTTTTGCCAAAACGCTGCCAGCTTCGCCAGCCGATCACGCACGCCGCGTCCGCCCGCTGTCAGCTGTTCGACGCTCGCTCCGTCTTTGTCCGCGAGCGGGAAAAATGCGTTCAGGCCGATCACGTCGAGGTCGCCCAAGATCACCGTCTGCTCGATGTCGTCCCAGTTGCCCGCATAGGTGAGCAGCCCGGGATAGGCGCGTCGTACATCAGACAAAATGGGCTGAAACGAACGAGCGTGTGCAGTGGTGAGCCAACTGCGGAGCTCGACACCCACCGAAAGCATGTCCGCCTGGGATTCGCGCGCGACCTCGGCCCAAGTCAGCAAGAACGCGCGATAGTTACGGCTCCACGCTTCCCAGGCCGCGTCCGAGCCCGGATCGAGCTCACCGCGCCACTCACCGCTTTCCACCCACAGGTGCGGTACGATCAGCACTCGCAGCCCGAGCGCGTGGGCTTGCCGAACCGAGCGCACGATGGCGCGGCGAGTGTCGGCGTAGGGTGCCTCGAAGCTCAGTGAAATGCCGGTGCTTTTCAGATCATTGACGCGCGCGAAGGGCGTCAAGCTGACCCAGCTCGAGCCCAGGCGTTTGGCCTCGAGCAAGGTTCGCTCGAAGGGTTCGCTGCCGTAGCCGCGCTTGGGGTGAAGCGCACTCTCGATCGGACCTACCGTGACGCCGCGGATCGTGCCGCGAGCGCCCTCGCTCCACGCGGCGGAACCCGGCGGGAGGATGGAATTCGGAAGCGCGGCGGGGCGGACGGATGCCGATGCCGAGGGTGCGTTGCCGCCGCGCGCGAGACCCGGGGGAATACCCGAAGGGGTGACGGATGCCAGCAGGCCGAATGCGATCGGCCACAGCCGCTGCTTAGCCATACAACTTTCGATACAGCTCCGTGAGCCGTGGATCGTCGATGCTCGCCAAGTCGGCAACGACCAGATCCGCCCCGTGTGCGTACAGCTCTGCCTCGGGGTAGCTGTGCCCCACGGCAATGCACGGCAAGCCTGCCGACTTGGCCGCTTCGATTCCCGCCAGTGAATCTTCGATCACCAGCGCACGCTGTGCGTCGCGCTCGGGTATCCACTTGGACAAGGCAGCGATGCCCAGCAGGTAGCCGTGGGGATCGGGCTTCGAGGCGCGCGTGTCTTCGGCCGCCACGACGCTCACGATCAGAT
>DATEPG010000219.1:0-37988 GCA_035273265.1 Polyangiaceae bacterium | reverse complement strand
CGAAGCTGCTCAAATCAATCGCTGGGCGTGCAACGCGGTTGTACCACCACACCGCGGCCGCGTCGCGCTCGCACAGCTCCAGCACTGCCTGCAAGAGGGCTTCCTCCACGCAGGTTCCGGCCGCGACGCCATTGCCGGTGTGGCGGCAGTAGGCTGTGCCACTTTCGCTCGGCACTTCGGTGTAGCAATGGGTGTACGGCACATAGCGACGTTCTTGGTGGTGGAGTGACCACGCGGGTGCCCAATCGATGGACGTCGTTTCGGGGAGCGATACGGGGATCCAGCGGCGCGGATCTTCGAGCTGGCTTGGATGCAAGTCTCGGGAGCGCAGCTGCGCTTCGCTGAACAGCAAGAGCGAGTCGGGTCGGATGGCGGCGCGGCCGAGATCGACGGCGCTGGCACGCACGCGAGCCTCGTCGCCGCGATGCACGCAGCTGAAACGTTCGAGAGCTTCGCACAGCGCACTTACCTTAGCCTGATCGTTGCTACGTCCTTTGCCTGCGCAGCCTCGGTCGAAAGCGTTGCTGCGAGGCAGGCCCGGCTGCGGGCACACCAAGTAGCCAGACACGTACACGGGCCGCTGCTCAGTGTGGCGCTCAGGCCACGGATGAAGGTGCGTGACTGGACCGGTGAGCGGGCTGACCAGGTGCTCGAGCTCTCGATAGGTTTGCTGCGCGCTCTTGCGGCGTGCTCCGCCTTCGGCTCTTACTGTTTTGGCGACCGATTGCAGGTTGATTGCCCGTTGACCGATCGCGGTCATGAGCTGCGGATCACCGCAAGCCCGGCACTGGGGGCGCGCGATGACGGCGTGGGGGGTCGTGGTTCCCTGGCTCGGATCGACGACCAAGAGCCTCGCATGCAGAGGCGAGACGTCGCTCGCTCCGCCTTGAGCCAGCGTTCGAGAAATGACGAGCGCTCCAAGAGCGCAGGCGGCTCGCACGCTGGCTGAACTTCGGGCGCGCGGCGGGGGCCGGGCGGGCAATGACCGACGGAGGCGAATGAATTCTTCCACCGGGCGATTGTTGCGCAGCCAAAATGCCAGGCACTCCCAACAGGGCCCGAGTCCCGGCCGGAATTCAGGACCGATCAGTGGCTCGAGTCCGACCACTTGGACCAAGAACCAAGGCGCACCGCCTCGTAGCGCCGCGGAGTTGAGCGCTTCGAGCTCGGGTCGCAGGTAGTCGTCGGTGACGACGACTTGCACGGCCGCGCTCGGGTCGACGCGCACGCCCGCGTACTCCAGTGCCTCCAAGAAGCACGGGAGAGTCCCCGTATCTCCAATCGCTCGAACCGAGACCGGTGTCCGCGCGAGGGCATCGACGGCTGAGCGCGGATCGAGCCCGTGGCCGAGCCAGAACGCAGCCACTTCTGGATCGAGCCCGGCTGTGTCTGCGACCAGATGACCACGCGCGGCGAGCAAGCCCAGGGCGTACAGGGCTTCCGGCTCAGGAACCTCGTCACGCGCCGCGGCGATAATTTCTTGCACAGTGCGCTGCCCGTCGACGAGGCGGCACACCGTACCCGTACTCGCCCCGGTCGAGACGAAGCGCTCGCGCTCGGTGATCAGCAAGACTGTCTGGTCATCGAATACCTCGACGCAGAGGCCGGGCCTGAACGCGAGCACGTCATTCGGCTGGAGAGGCTGGACCACCATGAAGAAGCTCGGACTAGAAACAGCACGTGAACGGGTACTCCGCACCCGTGGCGTTGTACGCGGCGAGCGCGATGGCCTGCTCACTGTGTTTCGGAGCCGCTGGCAAGCACAGCTCGAGGCTGTGGGGCGACAGGTGCTCCCACGTTCCTTGCCCGGGATTGCGCGCGTCCGCAACGTAGCTCGCTGCTTCATCATTCTCGATCGAGATGATCATGTTCCAGGGCGGCGAGTACTTGCGAATGGTGCGCAGGATGGCGATCGGGTTGTTCTGCAGGGCTTTTGCGAAGTTCGGGTTGACCCATGCCGCGGCCATGGCTGAAACCAGCGCGACTTCGAAGTTCGCAAAGCCAATCGACGACGGCAAGAAACCGAGATTGAGGGGATCATTGCCGGACATGCTGGGCTCCTCGGAAACACAACCGTACGCCACGTGCCTGGCAAAGTGATGGGTAAAGCAGACGCTGAAGTTGTTGTTTGCAATTGAACTGGCCTTCGGCAATCCGTTCAGCAAAGAAGGGCGTTGATAGTAGTAGGCCGCGAGCGCGGGACCCGCGGACGGCTTGCCTCGATGGTCCGGCGACGATCCCAATGACCCACCCTTTGAATTCTGTCGAGCGACGCCCGCTGGAGACAAGGGGATGCGCAGCGTCAATTTGTCCTCTTGTTTGGCAGGCCAGATCCAATTGTTGCCAATCCACTCGAACTCGTCTTCCGCCCTCACCTTGAGTTCGAGATCCGTCCAGGGCCACTCGAAATGAAAAGCGTCGTGCAGCGCCCTTCGAGCATCGCCCTGAAGGCTCCCCTTGAACTCTTTGTCGAGCCAGGCAAGGGCGATGGCCCGCAAGTAGACGGTGCGGAACTTCATTAGCTGCGGCAAATCTGCGGGTTGACCGGGAATCGCTGGGTTTGGCTCGCTCATCGTGGTTCCTTTCCGAGGGTTCATTGCGGCGCCGGGCCCTGGCCGAGGAGCTCGTCCAGTCGAGTTCGATGAGGCACGCCATCGCCAAAGCGATCGACTAAAAGTCGCGTCGCCATGCCCTCCAGGCGTGAAGCGTGTTGAGCTCGGGCGGTCGCGATTGCGGTTTCGAGCGCGGCTCGGGCGCCCTGTTCGTCAGCCGGAGTTCTCGCGAGAAGAAGCAGCGCCTTTCGCCGAAGCAGCTCAGGCTCGTAGTAATGCTCGTCATTCTCGGCGCACTGCGCCAAGCAATCGTCGAATCCGGCCATCGCTTCCTCGAGCGCGCCTTGCTCGGCCAAGGTGTCCGCGCTCAGCGCACCGTAGTACGAGAGGCAGAGCTTTGCTCCCAGTGCGCCTAGCGTTCGTACGAGTGCTTGCCCGCGCTGAGCGTCACCCGACGCCCACGCCTGGAAGATGGCGGCGTATCCCTCGTAGGCGGGGAGTCCATACTTGGCGGCGATCGCCACTATTTCCGCCGACATTGCTGCGACCGCTGCCTTATCGCCTTCGTACTGGTGGATGTGACAGCCGTACAGTAGGCCAATCGCCAGTGAAGGCGCGTGACCGAGCTGCCGTCCCCAATCGATTGCCTCGGAAACCAGTGCCAGCGCTCTGGCCGTATCTCCCGTCATCCATTGGGGATACGCGAGCAACGCTTTCGCCAAAACGAGGGAGTCCATTCCAAAGCGCAGACCGTGATCGCGGTGCAGCGCTCGATCGTAGAGTTCGACCGCTTGCGCGAGGTCGCGCTCGGTTCCTCGAATGTCGCCAACCGGTTGGCTCGCGATGCCACGCATGGCGAAAGCGGCAGCACGAAAGCCTGAGTCGCCCGAAGCTTGTGCGACGAGCACGAGCTCTTCAGCTACGGCCCGGGCGTCTCGTCGATGGCTGGTGGTGTGGTGATATGCGAATAGGGACCAGAGCGTCGACACGCGATGAGGACTGCGTCGATCCAGTCGATGCAATAGCTCACCGGAGCGATCGGCGACCTCCCTGACTCGAGGATCCGCCCAGCCGCTCAACGCTGTCATCGACTGAGCCAGTACACCGTTGGCCTCGAGTTCGACCTCGACTTGTGCATCCGCTGGCAGAGACGCGCCCCATTTGATTGCCTGCGAAGCGTGCTGCGCCGCTTCCTGATAGGCACAGCGTAGCAGTGCCTGGCGTGCTGCTTGCTGCGCCGGAGGAATCGCTTGCGCCCATTGTTCGGCAGCCGCGTGGTGATAGGCGAGCAGCTCCGGTCGCGCTTGAACGAGTGGCTGAAAAGACTCCTCGATCGCTTTCGCAATGCGGGCGTGTGTGTGCTGGCGAGCAGCGTCCGAGAGCGATTCGTACGCCGCGTCACGAACCAGAGCGTGTTTGAAGGTGCACGACACCTCGTTCAGGTGCCGCCTCCTGAGCATGAGTCCAGCGCCGATCAGACGCTCGAGATCCTCCGCGACCGCGTTTGGCCCCAACGGGCTCGCCGCCGACAGGAGGGCAACGTTGAACTCGCGGCCCAGCGCCGCCGCGAACTGCGCGGTATCCCTGGCGCGACCGAGTCGCTCGAGTCGCACCGAGAGCCACGCCCGCAAACTGCTCGGAATGGGCAGGGGTGACCCCGTGCTTCGAAGCTCGAATTGACCGTCGCTCTCGACGAGCAGGTCCGATTCGCACATCGTTCGCACCAGTTCCTCGACGAACAGCGGAATTCCGTCGGTGCGGGACACGATTTGCTCGACGACTTCCGGCCGCGGTGTTTTGTTACCCAAGAGCTCGCGGGTCATGCCCTCCGTTTGTTTGCGATTGAGCCTGTTGAGGTGGAGCTGCAACAGGCCGGCGGTCGCAAATAGCGGCGTAAACTCCGGGCGGGCGGTGAACAGCGCCAGAACTCGCGCGGTTGGTAACTCCCTCAGCAGTTGATCGAGGAGCGCGAGAGTCGTCGGGTCGGCCCAGTGTAAATCCTCGATGAGCAGGAGCCGCGGTGCCTCGTCAGAAGAAGTGAGGAGCAACGAGACGATTGCGGAGAGCGTCAATTCCTTCTGGCGTTGCGCGGAAACATCGAGCGGTGCATACGAAGTTTCGAGCGAAAGCAGCGAAGCGAGAAGCGGCATTGCTTCGACGAGCGGAAGGCCGCGCCTGGTGAGCTCGATTTCGAGGCGCAAAACTTTGCCTGCTGTCGTGGGCTCTTGCTCGAGACCAAGGAAGCCCGAGAGCAGCTCGATGATCGGAAAAAGGGAGGTGCTTTGGGAATCCGGCGCACAGCGCGCCTCCAGCAAGCAGGTCGCGTCGGACTCGAGACGAGTGAAAAGCTCACTCGCAAGGCGGCTCTTGCCGATCCCGGGCTCACCCACGACTAGACAACATTGGCCTGCTCCCTCACGAACGCGATGCCACCGCTCTTCGAGCAGCTCGAGCTCCCGATTGCGCCCGATGAGCTCGGACTTCGTTCCGTCGGCAGTTCGCGATCCAAACTCGGCCGCCCGATCTCGCGCAAATCCGACCACGTCCGCCTGGCTCGAGAGCTCCTCGGACGAAAGGTCGCGCATCTCGCAAGCGTCCAGCAGCGCGAAGAGTTCACGCGCCGTCGAAGCGCGACGCGTCACGTCCTTTTGGGTCGCGGCACGAAGCAAGGCGCCCAGGCCATGTCGCTCCAACACCGCGGGCAACGCCACGGGTTCGGGCCCGAGCTGCTGATAGACGGCTCCTCCGCCAGAATCAGCGGGAAATGTCGGCCTGCCCGTCAGACATTCGAGAAACACGACGCCCCAAGAAAACAGATCTGCGGTGGGCGCTGGTTCGGCACCACGCCACTGCTCGGGCGCACCGTATCCCGGCGTCCCTGAAGCATCCCTCGTCGTTGCGTCGCCGAGAGCGGCCGCGCCGGAGCTGCTCTCGACGAGCGAGCCGATGCCGAAGTCCAAGACGAGCGCGTTGGGTCTCGCGCCCGTGTTGCTGATCATGATGTTACTCGGCTTGAGGTCGCGGTGTACGACGCCTTGCTCGTGCGCGCAGCATAGCGCGTCCAGGACTTGGAGCATCAAATGCTTCGCCTCGCTCGGCGATAATGCGCCCTGTCTCGACAGAAGGCTGGCCAGGGTTTCCCCAGCCACCAGCGAAGACACCGAGTAGTAGTCACCCTCATTCGTGCTACCTGCGTCGAGCAGCGAAACGATGTTCGGGTGGTGCAGCTTCGCAGACAGCAGCGTTTCTCGCGAAACGCCCGCCGGCCGCCGATCGGCGGCTTCGCTTGGGCGTGGTTCGGTGGCTCGCAGGAGCTTCAGCGCCACGAACTGTCCCGTGCTGCGCTGGCGTGCCTTGTAAACAGTGCCGAAGTTGCCCTTCGCCAGTTCGGCGAGCAGCTCATAACGATTTGCGAGTGATGCTTCGCTCTCGGTTGCCGAGGACTTCATTGTTGTAACTCCGTGGCGCCGCCGCGCGTCAAAACCGCTTCGAGCTCGGGATTGGCCTCGACACCGAGCAACAGCAGAAGCGCACGCACGCGCTCGAGCTCGCGATGCAACGCTTTGTGGTGATTGCGATTTTTGAGCATGGCGTGTTGATCCAGCAGCGAGAAGGCCTCCTCTCGGTTGCCTCGGTGCCTGACCGCGACTCCGAGCACCATCCCCCGGAAAGCGTCGACCATGTCCAGAGAGAGCGGGGCTGTGGAGTGCTCACGGCGCTCAGCTTCGCGCACGAACGCCCAGGCCGCGCGAAACAGCAACGGGACCAGCGCGTTCGCTTCCGTATCGACGTCGAAGGTGAGGGCGCGCTCCACCGTTTGACGGTCGACCACCAAATCTGGCGCGTCTTTCGCGTGCCAGGCCAATGACAGGGCATGGGCGCGCCGAACGATGTTGTCCAGCTGTCGTAAGTTTCCCGGCCACGGCGCGGACGCGAGTAAGCCGAGCGCGTCGGGGGAAAAACGCGCGTTGCCTCGACCCTTTTCTTCGCAGTGGCGACGCTGGAGCATGTAGTCAGCCCAGCGAGGCAACTCATCACGCCGCTCATCCAGCGGCAGCAGGCGCACGGGCAAGACATTGATGCGGTAAAACAGATCTTCGCGGAAGCGACCGGCGCGCATTGCGGAACGAAGGTCAGCGTTGGTCCCGACCAGTACTCGAACATCCGCGCGACGTTCGCCAGAGGAATCATCGCCGAGCATTCGATACGAACGCTCTTCCAGAAAGTGCAACAGGCCGGCTTGCGCTTTCAACGAGAGCTTGTCGATCTCGTCGAGGAACAGCGTGCCTTTCGCCGCGCGGGCGACCGCGCCCGGATTGTCCTTCACGGCACCGGTAAACGCTCCGCGCTTCCAACCGAAGAGATGGGCCATCTGAAGATCGTCGGGTACACCCAGCAGGTCCATGATCTCGAAGGCCTGCCCCTTGCGAGGCGAGTGCTCGTGACAAAACCGAGCCAAACGCGACTTTCCCGCGCCCGTCGGCCCCGAGATCAGGATCGTGTCATCGCGGGGGGCGAAGGCACGCAGCAGCTCGACGAGCGGTGCGGTTCGAGCGCCAACGACCGGCAAGAACTCGTCACTCGAAGGTGCGATATTGGAGCGGTTCGGCAGGGCACGAGCCGCGATGAATGCGCGCGCGATGCTGGCGTAGAGCTCGAGTCGCTTGTGACATTCCTCCCAAACGAACTCCTGGCTACCTGCGGCGTGGCACGAGGCTTCGAGCGTGATCACGCCATCTACCGAGCCGTCTGACAGGCAAAGCGGGACCACGTGAACGTGGGTCGCGTCGCGGTCGAGCATGCGTTCTCGTGTTGCATCCCCAGGGAACGCCGAAGCCAGGTGTCCCTCCGGGCGATCGACAGGTCCGCCGGGTAGCCACGCACGCAGTGACGCGCGGGCCACGTCGATCGATACCGAGCAACGGTGCTCCTCGAGCCAACGCCAGACATTGCTCGAAGTCAGGTATCCGACCTGCTCGAGCGGCGACCTGCTCGCGACCTCCAGGCCAAAAATCCGTTGGTAAGTGCCTTCGGGACGCAGATGAACGATGCCCCTCAGGCAGCGCGCGCAAAACGCAAATGTGCTCCGTTCAATCACCTCCTCTATATCGGCGAACATGACTTCGAGCACCGCAGTTGCGGCGTCCTCGAAGAAAGCTGCCGATACGAGACGGTGAACTAGCGAGCTTATCGCAGCGTCACTCACGCAAGGTGACGAACCAGACCAGAAACCGGATTTCGCGTAAAGAGGGCCTGACCAATATTCGAATGGGGGTTGCAGAATCGGCCAGCCGCTCTCCGGACGAGCTCAAAGATAGCTAGATTCTGCAGCTTCAAAGCACGGATATCTGGACCTGGCGAAAACCGCCACCCCGAATATCGGAGTCTGCTTGTCTGCGGGACGCAGCGCTTCCTGCAGTAACGCGCGCTGGACGAAGAACGGTCAGCCAAATGTAACAACGGCGCACGCAGTCGCCGACTGAAGCGGTTCGTTCCCGCGTTCGCTGCGATCAGCAGCGCGTGACGGAGCACGCTCGAGAGAGACGGAGTCCGAATCTACCGTTGGCACACGCGCTGCACTACAGCGCCCGACCGACACGCGAGGGCGTCTCATCGGGGAACGTCCGTGATGCGTTGTCGACTCCAGCAAATGAAAGCGACCCCAATGACCCTCTCTAGTATTCGTGACAAGGACGCCATCGAGCTCCAACAACCCAACGGCCTCGACGATCCCAACAGTACGTCGTGGAATGTTCAGCTCACGCGACTGCTTCGACACACCGAACGCTACTCATGGGGAAACTGGACACTCGATCCGACCATTCAAGTCGGAGCGCTCGGCTGGTTCAACCCCACCGACAGTCAGTTCCAGTCGGCTCACAGCAAGCTCGATAAGCTCGCCATCGACGACGATGCAGCAGCGGTCGACTGGCATCTGGAGCAGGGAGAGGTGAAGCAGTCCTCGGTCGCCGTCGAGTTCAAGGTCCCCTACCACGATCCCTCGAGCGGCCTCACTGTGAACGTGGGCGTCGAAAATAAGTGGCAATTCGGCACGGAAGGATCGATTTCATCCAACGGGTCGGGCACTGGGACCAGTTTTGCGCGAGACGCTGCGCAAGTCATGCTCGCCCGCTACCAGGAAATTCTCAAGGTTGCCGAAGCGAATGGCAAGGCAAAAAATGGCCTGATCGATCAAGGCTTTGGCATGATCACCAAAGTCTGGCTGACCGACGGTTGTGTCAACGTCGCGTCACGCAAGGACAAGGCCGAGTTCAGTATCACGGGCTCCGTGGATGGCGTCGCGGCTATGACCGGCAAAGACGAGTCTGCGTCCCTCAAGGGCTCGTACAAGAGCACGAGCACTTCGGAAAACGTCGAGAAGCGAGTCTTCCCTGGCAAGCCGGACCAAGTCGACACGATGCCGGTGGCCTACGCGTACGAGTTCTCCTCGTTCGCAGGCAGAGTCGTCATCCCGCGATACGTCAGCGACATCTCGGCGTTGAGCCTCACGCTACACAACAGTGGCTCCTACATCGTTGATGCCAAAGTCAGCTACAAGGTCGCAAACGAAATCAAGAACCGCGAAGTGCGCATTTCCGGCGGATTGACAGGCCAAATCACCGACATTCCGCTGGCCGCAACCGAGGTCGAAATTCGCATGGACTTCATGGCGGGGGCCACGCAGATCCTCCGCGTCACCAACCCACTCAACAGTTGGTATGAGGGGCGCGGACGCATCGCGCTCACGGGTTGGTGGCCGACGGGTTCCGGCGCGAGTTGGGAGTGATCGAACCATGGCAAACTTTACCTACTTCATCGTTTCTCCTGGTTACGAGGTGAATAGCTTCGTCCAGTACCCGAATCGTGCTCAAGGCAACTACATCAAGTTCGGAGACAGCCAAACCGATCACGACAAGCTCGGCATCCGCCAAGCTTACCTGACGCATAACCCGGACATCGGGATCTTCGCGGTCATGGGCAGTGTCGCTTTTCATACGCCGGGTCTCGGCACACGCCTCAAGAATTTCATCAAGGACGATCTCAAGATCCAGCCAGTCGGAACCTCCGAGTGGTTCAGCATTCAGACGGCGGCAGCGTGGAAGTTGGCCCAAGCGATGCTGGCGTGGGATGGTAGGACGGTCGATCAGAACAACGTTCGTGCGTTGCTGCAGACAATCAGCGGTGCTTTGAGCGTCGATCTGCAGACTCCCTTGCCTGATTTCCAGTCCACGGAGGGTCTTGACTCGGTAACCGCGCTTGGAGGCGGCACCGCACTCACTTCCTAAACAGGCGCCGTCGGGTGTCGGCTGGTGGCACAAACCGCGTCACCAGCCGATTTTTCCAACGTCCTCCGTCTGGCAGAATCGAGATATTTTGCAAACCGGCGTCGGCGCGGTTCTTCGACGTTTCTTCAGGCACGAGGAACGTGGCTTCGCAGACAGCAACCCAGGTCGAGCGCCAAAGACTTCTGCATCCTGGCGCGCCTTCGATCGCAGCGCGGACAGCGCGTGAAGCAGAGGTCGATCACCAACTCGCGAGCCGACGAGCCAACACAAGCGCCACAATCCAAAGGAGCAAGGCGACGGTGCCAATGAACAAGGCATAGGCCATCACCTTCGATGTCCAATCGCTCACCAGCCGCAGGCGCGGCAGCAGTGTGGCGCGATCGATGTCGCGCAGTAGCGAGTCGATCTCCGCTTGAGTCGGGTAGTGAATCGGTCTCCCGTCGGACCAGAAATGCGGACGAGGCATTGGCGCTTCTCGTTCGGTCTCCTTGTTCGAGGGCGCGTCAGACGCCGCGGCTGGAGGCGCTTCGTCTGGGTTAGTGCCTTCGGGGCCGGGCGCGCTGCGCTCACTTCCGCGCCCGTGTGCTGCGGGGGCAGTAGGCGGCGGGAGTTTCCAATCGGATTCCTTCAGGCGTTGGTACGCAGCGCTGATGAGCTTGAAGCGCGCCTCGGCCTTGGCGTCTCCGGCATTTCGATCGGGGTGATAGAGCAGCGCGAACTCGCGAAACGCACGATTGATTGACTCTCGACTTGCGCCCCAGGCAAGTCCAAGCGTCGAGTATGGATCGGCGTTCACGGCGTGTTTCACGGCTGATTGAGCAGCCGACTATGTACTCGCGTCTGTTTCGGAAAGCGGCAACGAGGCGTCGAGCAACCAATTGGCCGCCTGGTGACGTTCGCGAGCGATGCTCGCGGCCGCCCCGACGCTAGCCGGTAACGCTTGCGAAATGGGAAAATCGCCGACGGCGAGATCACCGTTGAGCAGACGGACCCCGCGTAGCGACAGTGGCCCGAACCGAGCAGTCTCGCACACGTTGGCGAAGTCGAGAGCACGCGGCTGGAGCCGGAAATCGCGCAACCGCCAATGAACGGTGAAGGCGACGTTCGCGTACTCGGTGAGCTCTGCTGCCAGGCGCAGCTCAGGTGAGGCCAAGACGGTCTGGGGCTGGAGGAACCCGAGTTGGCGGGAGATTGAGCTCGCGTCGACTTGCGTATCGTGAGCGGGCAAGCTGCTGCGTTGCAGCGCCCAGCCGAGCACAGCGAGGGCTTCTGAGCGCCAGCCGGCGTCGACCGCACTTTGACGTTGCGCACTGCCGAAAGGGGTGCTGAGCAGGTCGGCCTCCTCGGGTTCGAGGTCGGCGTCGAGACCGATGGATTTCCACCACGGCACCACCTCGTCCCAAAACTCCCGGGCCTCGTCCCGAGCTGGGTCGAGTTCGAGGATCCCTCGACACGCGACGACCGTGAGGATCAGCGCGCGCCGCGCAACCTGCGCCGCAGACGGAGGCCGCGGCTCGCTCTCTTCGGAATCGTGGTCGTCGTTCATGGCAGAGGGCATCAGTTTCGGGCGGCGCGGGTCGAGGCGTGGACGGTCTCACCATAGACGAGCCTCCGTCGCTCCGCGATGGCGAACAGAGGTCGGGCTACGCCTTGCGTACCGGGTAGCGCAGGTGCGTCACGCCGACACCCGCGATCACCGTCGGGTTGCCAAGGACGGCTGGTGTGCCAGCAAGGTGGTCGAAGAGTCGAACGCCGGAGCCAAGCAGCACCGACGCGATGTCGACGTGAATTTCGTCCAGCAGGCCCGCGTTCAGACATTGCTGGATGGTGTCAGCGCCGTGCATCCCGACGGACTTCCCGGCGGCTGCGGCCTTGGCTTGCTTCACCGCGCTCTGGATGCCGTCGGTCACGAAATGGACCGTCGAGTTGGGGCGTGGCCAGCCGGCAGGGATCTGGTGAGTCAGCACGAATGCCGGTCCCCAAGCGTGATTTCCGCCCCAACCTTGGGCGACGTCGAAAGTGCGTCGACCGGTGAGCATGGCACCCAGTTCGGAGGCGAGCCCGCGCAGATGTTCGGCGCTCGGCGGTGACACCTTGAACGTCATCGGATCCGAGCCCCCGATCTGGATTTCAACATCCCCCGAGCTGGAATACCAGTCGAACACTTCGGCCACGCCATCGTTCTGATCGGCGACGTAGCCGTCGAGCGACATGGACATGATTGCGATGACCTTCGACATGGCGGTGCTCCTTCGAGGTGGCGAGTGCGTTCGCGGCGATGCGCGCTAGGCTCACCGATAGTTGTCGCAAACTCAAACGCAAAAATGGAGCTCGAATTCGAAATCGATTTTTGTCCCGGCGCCCCCTGTCTTTCGGTCATGGGCACGCGCGTTTGGTATTGGGTGCTGGTCGCGGACAATCATCGAGCGCAGCCGCCGGCAGGTCCCGACAGCACGCTCGACTAGGGCCGGCCGCGACGAAACGCGATACGCAAAAGCCTACTCGTGCCTGCTTGCCGTCGACAATCCGACCTAAATGCAGTGCCGTTGAGGAGCGCGCGATATGCTCTCATGATTGGCTACTACTGTCATCGTCGTCGACCCATTCACGACGCGTAAAACACACGCGATCGTAGTATTCTGGCCCTACTGCAACAGTCCAATCAAATTCTTCCGGCGAAATGATCACTCCCCGTTTTTCTACGAATTCACTTAATTCAGGCTTCCCGCCATCGCACTCACGCGCTTCGCCATACTTCCCAGAATCGTCAATGACGTACACTCTCGTCGCGTTTGCAGCGACGTATTCAGCCTCTGCTTCCGCATTCGTCAGATAAAAACTCATTGCGTTTGGATGAAATAGAGCTCGATCCGCGTCAGCTCCTCGCGCCCAGCGACCGGTTTGCCGGTGGAGCTTCCGCGCAAAAGTTGCTCGCCAAGCGCGCTGCACTTCCCAGATCTCTAGTTGGGACATGACACGGGTGGAGATTCTCATCGGACCGGCGACGCAACCTGGGGGGTATAGGGATTGTGAAGCAGCTCCTCCATCGGGATGATGAGTGTGGGCCCAGGAAGAATCAGGTCAAGCACATCCTTGAGGGCAAACCGACCCACGATCTCCAAGGAGCTACAGGTCGTCGTTGCACGACCGGGATTGATCACCTGATCGGAAAAGACTCCGTCCCGCCCAGCTACCCCTTGCCATTTCCCAGCAGAAGCCGGTCCTTCATTCCACGGGCATCTCGCCCCCGGCAGCACGCACCAAGCGGAGCGCTTCGTGACGCCGCAGTCCGGTTCGCGCAAGGTCCCAGCATGGCGTTGCGGCAGACGGGCTTGTCGGCACGGCGGGTTCACTGCACAGCCAAAACTCAGCAGCGCCCGCGCATTTGATCTCCCAACGAAAGTGACCGAGTCGTACTAAGCGCTCGCTCTGGCGCACGCAGCTGTAGTGTACGCTGAAACCGGTGACGGGTGCGGAGGGACCAGGTTCGCGACTTCGGCGCACAGGACGCTGAAAGGCAGTATAGTGCGCAGCGATGTGCATGTTTTCCCGAGAGGTTCGCCACGTATCCGCGACTAGGATCTTCGCGCGGCTGAAGGCAGACCGTCAGCAGCTGGTGTACGACATGCGCCTCGCGTCCGATCTCGACGTCGCCATGATCCTCCCGTTGCCCACGCAACGGGCCAGCGAAGACCAGGTAAGGTTCGTGAACCTTTCTGAATACGACGGCTTCTTTGACGACATGGAGCGGTGCTTCCCGGCCCCACTCGCTTACAGTCACCACGATCTCGCCGCTGCTGGGGGCAGCGCCAGCCCGCTAATGGTTCACCGAGTTGGCGCCTTCGACGCTTCGTTCGTTCCCGCGCTCGCGGACTTTCGACGGATCGATGCTCGCTTTCGCCTTGCGGAAAGTGTTTGGAAGCACGTTCCACAGTACGGCAACTTCGGCTTCGCGGTCTTCCAGCTGCGCTCCGGTGACGCGCGAATCCACCCCATGGCCCTGTCCTTCAAGACGCGCAATACAGCGGCTCTATTCTTCCCCACCGCCCACGTTCACGACGGAAGGGTTCATCCCATTGCAGAGTTCGATCACTCACTCTACGCGCAGGGGGAACTCGCCCATCCTGAATGGGAGCGCGGCTCACTGCTCCCTAGCGAGGCGATGAACTTCGGCAACGTCCTCCTCTCTGAGCAGACAAAAGGCCTCGTCGATCCACGGACACCCATCGCGCGCTGTGAGCGCCGAGGCCCCCTCTCGAACCAAGACACCTGGCTCGCCGTTGCCACGGCTGCCTAGGTCCGTGGGGCGCTCGCGGCGCGCCTTCGCGCTCAACGCCCGAGCGCGGCTCGGACGCTCTCAAGAGCGCTCTCGAGATCGGCCCTTGATCGGAAGTGGGCGTTCGAGGATGCTCGACGCCATGAAATTTGGGGCGTTTATCTTGGCGTTGGTGCCGGTCGTCGCTTATGCAGGCTCGGGCTGGGCGGCAACTCCCGAACGGCATACGGGCTTTCAAATGGCGCTGCGCACCGGCCTCAGTATTCCATTCGGGGAGGCCGTTAAGAACGAGAACCTCAACGACTTGTCGTCCATTCAAGTGCCGCTCGTGGTCGACATTGGCGGCAAGCCGATCCCTGAGTTGTTTCTGGGCGGCTACCTCGGTTTGGGCTATGGGGGTCCTTCCGGCGCGCTCAGGGAATGGTGCAGCACTGAAAGCACTAGCTGCACCTCGGTGGATCTACGTTTTGGTGTCCAGGCGCAGTATCACTTTCTGCCTGGCGGAGCGGTCAACCCGTGGCTCGGCTACGGCATCGGCTATGAATCGCTAGCCGTCTCGAGGAACACCGGTCGGAGCAGTGGATCCTTGGACTTGGGGGGCTTGGAATTTGCGCACTTCATGGGCGGCGCCGATTTCCGAATCAGCCGAGTATTCGGCCTCGGTCCGTTCATCGATCTCTCGCTCGGTAAGTTCAGCAGCATCTCGAACGACACCAGTTTCAGCTCCACTTCGGGGGCCGCTCAGCATTCGACGCACGGCTGGCTCATGTTGGGCGCGCGCTTCGTTTTCTTGCCTTGAGTCGTGGGCTAAGATGAACCGATGACCTCCCGTTACGCGGCTGCCGAAGACGCGCAATATTTCGAACTCGGCGACTTCGAACTGCAGTCGGGTGAGGTATTGCACAGCGCGCGCCTCGCTTATCGAGCCATCGGCAATTTGCGCGCGGACCGCCAGAACGCGGTGCTCTTTCCAACCTATTACACCGGCACGCACCGGGACAACGCAAAGCTCGTCCAACGCGGCCGCGCGCTCGACCCTGCCGAGTGGTTCGTCGTCATCCCGAACTTGTTCGGCAACGGAGTCTCGTCATCTCCGAGCAACCACCCGACGCAGCGAGGCGCGGCGTTCCCGCGCCTCACGTTGCTCGACAACGCGCGCGCACAACAGCGTTTGCTGAGCGAGCAATTCGGTATCGAGCGGGTCGCGCTCGCGCTGGGCTGGTCAATGGGCGCGCAACAGGCCTACCACCACGCGGCGCTCTTCCCGGAACGAGTAGCAAGCTTGCTCGCCGTGTGCGGCTCGGCGCGCACGGCGCCGCACAATTGGGTATTTTTGGCGGGCGTAAAGGCCGCCTTGCTCGCCGATCCCGCGTTCGCCGAAGGGCACTATCGCGAGCCTCCCCTGCGCGGCCTGGCAGCGTTCGGGCGCGTGTACGCCGGTTGGGCCTACAGCCAAGCCTTCTTCCGCAACCACGAGTACCGCGCGCTCGGTCATGCTTCGCCAGAAGCGCTGCTCGACGCCTGGGCGCTCGATCATCAGGCGTGGGACGCCAATGACTTGTTGTGCATGCTGAGCAGTTGGCAAAACGCCGACATCAGTAATAACCCGAACTATCATGGCGATTTCAGCCGTGCGCTGGGCGCGATCTCGGCGCGCGCCATCATCATGCCCTCGGACCAGGATCTCTACTTCCATGCCGATGACAGTCGGCTCGAAGTCGCGCAGCTGGCCCGCGCTGAGCTGCGTGTCATCGAGTCCTCCTGGGGTCACATCGCGGGGGGTCCCGATCGCCACGCGAAAGCGAGCGCTCTGATCGACGGCGCGATCCGTGAGCTACTGAGCGCGCCGTGAGCACGACTCAGATGAACGTCAGCTGAGCGCGCCGCTGCTCTTCGTGCACCGGGTAGAAGCCGCGCTCCCACTCACGGAGTTTGTGATTGAGATAAATATCTCGATAAAAGCTGCCAAACGCCTTGCTCCCGATGTCATCGACCTCGAACGCTTCGAGCGCGTGCAAGAGCGTGCGCGGCAAGAGCTCGATGCCCGCCGCTTTGCGTTCCTTCCGCCCCCGACGATAGAGGTCGTCGTTCAACGGTTCGCCCGGGTCGAGTTCGCGCTCGATGCCGTCTAGCCCCGCTGCGAGCGAGATCGCCGCCGCGAGATAGGGATTGTTGGCCATGTCGACGGCCCGGTTTTCGACGCAGTAGCGATTGCCCGGCAAGCGAAGCATGGCACTGCGATTGTTCTTGCCCCACGCGACGACCACCGGCGCCCAAGAGAACTCAGCCAAATCCCCCTGCGCGAGCAGGCCCTGGTACGAGTTGTAAGTCGGGCACGTCACGGCGGTGATCGCTGGGGCATGCGCCTTCAGGCCCGCAATGAAGTGTAGCGCGAGGTCCGAACAGGGAACGCCGTAACGACTGGCGAGCTTACCCTGCGCGGCGCCGCCGGGCGCGAACAAATTCAGACCACTCTTGCTGTCGGCGAGCGACATATTGAAGTGTGCGCCGCTCCGAAAATCATCGGCGAAGGGCTTGGGCATGAAGCTTGCGACTGCGCCGATCTGCTCGGCGACCTTCTTGACCATGAAGCGCAAGAACACGAAGCGATCAGCCATCGTGAGCGCGTCGGTGTACCCGAAATCGAACTCGTACTGACCGCGACCGCACTCCTGATCGTAGGAATACAAGCCCCAGCCCAGCTCGCGCAGGTGGCTCGCGAGCGGATCCAAGAACTTCGAAGACTCACTCGCGAGCGCCACGTCGTAGCAGGCGTTGGGGCCTTGAAAGCGTGTCTTCGTGATCGGACCGAGCTTGCCTTGGGCATCGGGCTCGAGCACGTAAAACTCCGGCTCGATGCCCAGATTGAAGGTAAAGCCCAGCTCTTTGGCGCGCGCGAGCACACGCCGCAAGATGCCGCGCGGATCCCCGACGTACGGCTCGCCGTGGTAATACAGGTCACTGCTGAACCAGGCGCGGGTCTTGTCCCAGGGCAGCACGATCGTGCTTTCTAGATCTGGAACCGTAGCGCACTCGTCTTCCTGGGGCCCCGCGAGTCCGAGCCCTTCGACGGCTCCCACCGTGTACAGCTCACTGCCGTCGCACAGGTGTTCGAACGATTCGATCGGCGTCAGCTTGGCCTTGGGGATGCCGTGGATGTCCACGAACGTGGCCAAGCAGCTCTTCACTCCCTCATCGAACAAGCGCTCTTTGATTGCGGCCACCTTGGCACGATCCTGCCGAAAACCGTGCGGAACGCCGAACTGGGGTGCCTCGTGAGCCATGCGCGAACCCTGCGTCGCCGCGCGAGGCCGAGGCATGTCGGAAGTGTGTCGGGCAGGTTGCCAAGTATGACTGGGCGAGCGATGGCCCCCCGGGGGTTGGATTCGCTCACCGCTGAGCCCGCTCCCGACACGCCTCGCGCCGCATCCGGCGTTTCAGCTCGCGTTGTCGACTCAGCTCGCGTTGTCGACCAGGCCTCGAGCTGACTCAAGGACTTTTCGTGCCAACCCTCATCGACAGGCGCTGAGACAGCTTGATGGAGCGAACGTTGCTGAGCTCCGAGATGCGGTCGACACCGTCTTGATTCAGCGAGGCGGTCACGAGCGAGACACCCGGCGACGCCGCACTCACGCCAAGCCGCCCGAGGTCTTCCACCTCTTGCTGCGACAGGGGCTTCTTGGCCTCGATGAAGACGACGAACGCACTCTCTTGCGCGTCGTCGTCTTCGAGCGCCATCGTCAAGGACGGATCGAGCTTCTGGTACTGCACTGGAGAAATGAATTATGCGCGCTCGGCTCGCACGCGTCCAGCGACCAGGCGCTAGAGCTGGACAAGCCCGTGACCTTGTTTGGGATCCCAGACTCCTGGCGCGTTGCCAATCAACCGGCAGCCAGCGAATAGACGCTGCTTGATTGCCGCGGGCGTGAGCGTTGGGTTCTGCTGAAGCATGAGCGCCACAATGCCTGAAATGTAGGGCGTCGCCATACTCGTTCCTGCCATCACGCGGAACGTGAGGCTGAGCTGCTCCGCGGGTCGTGTCGTTGCAAACGACGACCGCGGCGCCACGATCATCGCTCCGGGAGCCATCAGGTCTGGCTTCTGAGCGTTGCTCCTGAGCGGCCCTTCACTGCTGAAATCCGAGATGGCGCCAACGGGGAGTCCTACCTGCTGCGTGTTGCCAACTGCGTCGATCCACGTATCGCGCGACGTGTACGACGCGACCGTGATCGCTTCTGCCGCTGCACCGGGCGAGCCAATCTTGAAGCCATCGTTGACGCTCTGACCGGTGAAGATCACCTGCTCGCCCTGATCGTCGAGCGTCCACACGTGAACGGTGACCGGCTGCGCCGTGGGGTTTTTGATGACGAGCTTCCAAACGCCAGCGGCCACGGTGGTTCCTGCCGTCGGGCCGCGCATGTCGACCAAGAATTGATGGTCGCCGTTATCGGGGTTCGGCCCGGGCGTGGCAACGCGAACCCGAGCATCTCCAAGTGGATATGACCTCAGGGGGTTCCCAGCGGGCAAGACAGCCTGCAATGGCGTTCGGAAGTGCCCGGGGCTGACCACTCCCACCTCGAGAGCGGCCGCGCCCGCGTACCAACCATTGAGCTCCGCGTTGCGAATTCCAGACGCGGGCACGCGAAACCGCGCGCTGACAGTTGTGTGGGGAGGCACGACGCACAGAGCGTGAATGTTGTCGTTTCCTTCGTTCCCGGCCGCACAACACACGATTCGCCCGGGACCCGATTCACGATCGATGATACGGCTCAGCGGATCCGTGCCGTCGTGTGCGTCACTGTGTCCGCCGAGGCTGAGATTCACGACCGCGGGGCGCCCCATGCTCCTCGCATAGTTGAACGCATAGACGACCGCGTCAGCAATGTGGGCGTTCTGAAAATCGGTTTTGATGATCAGGAGCTCGGCACCCGGCGCCACCCCACCGAAAACCGGGTCATCGCCGGCAGCAATTCCTGCCACGTGCGTCCCGTGCCCGTTCGTGTCGCGAGTTCCAAGGAATGGAGAAGAGCTAAATTCTAGTCCATAGGGAAAGGCGCCGCTCGCCGGACCCGGGCCCGACAGGCTCGGTCCCAGACCTTGCTGATGCGTCCGTTGAATGCGAGGTGACCTGGATCGATGCCACTGTCGATGACGGCCACGACAACGCCACGCCCATCCACCCCGTGCTGATTGCGAAACGCAGGGACACCGCATGCTGGCAAAGCGAGATCCATGGACGGGCGCAAAAAGCGCGACGGCACCACGCGCCGTATGCCTGGGTGATTGGAGAGTGCTTCCAGTGCGCTGAGCGGCACGGCTGCAGTTCTCAGCTCTCCGGAGGTTTGATTGATCCGGACACCCTCGTCCGCTAACCCACTGAGACTCGCATTGGGAAGACACTCGAGGAAGACGATGCTTTCCGGCTCCCGCGGCGTGTCATCGACATGCGCGAGCCCGAGCAGCCGAACGTGCCGACCGAGTCCTTCGACCCCGTCTTCTACGTAATCCTCGTGAGCTACGAGCAGAGCCGGCGCAATCTTCTCGTGTTTCATGGAATCGGATCCTCTTTGAATGGTCCTTCGACCCGCCGTGCTTGGACACGCAATTTCGCCACTACGATGCTCGCGTGACGACGCTCTCCCCCGCAATGGTCATTTGTTTTTGAAGGCAGCTTCACCCCGCTCGAGAGCGAGAACGACAGCGACAGCGCACTGCCAACGAATCAATGAGCATGATCTCGCACTCGGGTTTGGTTAGCGGGCGCGGCTCGGCGCGAGCGTCGCGTAGCTTGCATGACAGCTCACGCGCGCATCTCACTCTCCTGGCTCATCGAAACCAAAGGTCCGTTGGGCGCTGGCCTGTGCTTTCATGGTCGCTCAGCTCGCGTGCAGCAACGCCGACAAGGGCGGCTCGGCGGCACGGCCGGAATGAGCGGCGCCAACTCCGACAACATCAGCGTTGGCAACTCAGGTCTGGCTCGACCTCATGTTGACGACCTCAACGCTACGCCTCAACGCGGCCATTGCTCTCGCGCAAAGTCGGCCAGACTGCGCGGCTGCCGACCCGTCGTGTCTTTTACGTGAGTCGTCGTGAAGTTTCCCCAATTCGCTGCGTACGCTCGACCGTATTCGACCATCATTCCCGCGAGCCAGGGAGTGAGCCCTGCCTGAATCGAACCCGCGCGCACGGCTTCGTCGGGCACGGAGACGAAGCGCAGGGGCCTGTCGAGCACACGCGCGAGGCCCTCGGCGACCTCCGTCAGGTCGAGCGATTGCGGGCCGGTGGGCGTGTAGATCTGCCCGTCGTGACGCTTCGAATCGTCGAGCAAAATGGCCGCTGCGACCGCTGCGACGTCTCGTGTGTCGACCATCCCGAGTCGACCGTGCGCGGTGTTGAGGTAGAAATTGCCATCAGCCGCAACACCTGGCGCGAAGGCGAGCAGGTTTTGCATGAAGAAGTGCGGCCGTAGGATTGTCCAGCGCAGGCCTGAGGCTTGCAGTTCTTGGTCCGACAGGGCGTGCAAGCGGCCATTGCGAGTCGGAGCGTCGTGCGCCGCGCCGATGGCGGACATGCGCACCACCCGCTTCACGCCCGCGTTTCGCGCGGCCCACATCGCATTCATGTTGTTTTCGGGTGCGCGCGGTCCGGGTGGCGTCAGGAGCCACAAGTCGTCCACCCCCTCGAAGGCACGGGGCAACGACTCCGGCTCGTCCAGATCGGCGATTGTCACGTCGACCCCGCTCGCAACCAGCGGAGCGGCCTTCTGCTCACTGCGCACTAGCGCGCGCAGCCGCTGTTCGCCTTGGGAAGCGCGCAGCGTTTGGATCAATTGGCTCGACACGGCGCCCGTGGCGCCAGTCACGAGGATGGTTCGGGACATCGTTTTTTCTCCTTGGCCGCGCGGTTTGCTGCGGCAACTACCCACAATGTACTGTTCGAAGGCGCCCTGGACTATCCGCCCAATTCCGACTACTCTGTCCAACGCATTGGACAATCTCCGCGCAGACCTCAATTCCGTGCGTGTTTTTGCGCAAGTCGTGGAGTCGAAGAACTTCAGGGCCGCGGCGCGGGCGCTCGGCATGCCCAGGTCCACGGTCAGCTTCCGTGTCGCCCAACTGGAAGATCAGCTGGGTGAGCGCTTGCTCGAGCGCACCACGCGCAGTCTGCGTCTGACTGACGCTGGCGCTGCGTACCATCAGCGTGCGCTCGGCGCGCTCGAGGCCTTGCAGGAAGCGGAGCGAACCCTCAGCGATCGAAAGTCGCGGCTCTCCGGCAGGTTGTGCGTGACGGCCACGGTGGAGGGTGGGCAATTCCTGTTGGGCCCGTTGTTCGCAGAGTACGCTCGCCGCTACCCACTCGTCGAGCTAGACATACTCTTGGCCGATCGCCATGTCGACTTGATCGAAGAAGGTGTCGATCTCGCGATCCGGGGCGGCGCTCTACCGGATTCGAGTTTCGTCGCGCGGCGCTTGGGCGTTCCCCACTCGCTCCGGGTGTACGCAAGCCCGAGCTACTTGAAGGCTCGCGGAACGCCGCGCAAGCCGCGCGATCTCGCCGATCATGATTGTCTCATCATGACCGCTCAGAGTCAGCCCAAGCGTTGGCCGTTCACCGTCGCTCGTAAACCGGTGAGCATCGCAGTCAAGGCGCGTGCCCAGGCCAACAGTTTCGTCGTCCTTCGAGAGTTCGCCTGCACTGGCCTGGGAGTGGCTCGCTTGCCCGAGAAAATAGCCCAACCCGCCGTCGACGCTGGCCACCTACACTCGCTGTTGGACGCCTTCGTTCAAGACGCCAAGGGCGGCGGGTTGCACGCGGTGTATCCCAGTGCCCGTCACCTCTCACCCAAAATTCGAGCGCTGCTCGACTTATTGGATGAGCAGTTTCCGTGTCGCTAGCCGTACTGGTTTCTCGGTCACGTGCGCGCCCGTTCGCCGATGAATCGGGCGAGCTTTCCAGGGCTAACCAGTCTCCGCTGTCAAAACGGGCGGCTTTCGGTTTTGCTCGCTTCGACACGCAATGAAACGGGCGCGATCCACAGAGCCCATGTTGCCAGCGCAATCTTCCGTAGAGCTCGTCACCACACTCGCGATCCTCCCCACCTCTTTCGAGCTCAGCCAATCGATTGCGCTGCACGAAGCTCGCCGAGGAGCGTCTGCGGTGTCACGCCCGCGATGGCTCGAAATTCAGCGATCAGTGCGTCGAGCAGGTTGCCGAGTACGACGCTCATGCTGGGCTGGCGGGCGCCAGCTCGTGCTCAACAGTCCAGCGTGGCCTGGCGCTCCCAGGCGGAGATCTGCGCGTTGTGCTCGAGCCACTCGCGATTTTTGAGCTTGATGTACGCGTCGACGAACGACGTACCGAGCGCCTTGGTCAGCACTTCATTGCGGCCGAGGGCGCGAAGCGCGTCGAGCAAATTCATCGGTAGGCGCCGCACCTCCTTCATCGGAAGCGGGTCCGTGTAGGCATTGTTGTCCAGGCGTAGACCTGGGCTTTGGTGCTGCTGGATACCATCCAGACCTGCAGCGATCACCGCTGCTTGCAGGAGATACGGATTGGTTGCGCCGTCGGGCAGACGCAGCTCGAAGCGATCCACATCCGGGATCCGGATCATGTGCGTGCGGTTGTTCCCGGTGTAGCTGATGGTGTTCGGGGACCAGGTGGCACCCGAGAGAGTGGGCGCGCCATTGATGCGCTTGAAGGAGTTCACGGTCGGGTTGGTGATCGCGCACAGGCCCTCCGCGTGGTGCAGCACGCCGCCGATGAACTCGTAAGCCAAGCGCGACAAGCCGAGTTCGCCGTTACGATCGCGGAACAGGTTGTCGCCCTTGGCGAGATCCCACAACGACAAGTGCATGTGGCAGCCATTGCCCGACAAGTTGGCGAACGGTTTGGGCATGAAGGTTGCGCGCAGGCCTTCTGCTTCAGCCAGAGTTTTGACCATGTACTTGAAGAATGCGTGGCGATCCGCAGTCGTGAGTGCATCATCGTAGGTCCAATTCATCTCGAATTGGCCATTGGCATACTCGTGGTCGTTTTGGTACGGCCCCCAGCCGAGCTCGAGCATGCTGTCGCAAATTTTCGAGATCAGATCATAGCGGCGCATCAACGATTGCTGGTCGTAGCAGGGCTTGCCCTGTTGATCGCCCGCATCGCCAACGCTGCTGCCGTCCGCGCTGAGCACGAAGAATTCACACTCCACACCGGTGCGCACCGCGTAGCCGAGCTCGGCGGCGCGCTCGACTTGTCGCGCCAGCACGCGCCGCGGCGATTGCTCGACCGCTTTGCCGTTCATCATCAGGTCGCCGGCCAGCCACGCGACCTCCGGCTTCCACGGCAGTTGAATGATACTCTTCGGGTCGGCCATCGCGAGCACGTCGGGATCGGCCGGAGTCATGTCCAACCAAGCGGCGAAGCCCGCAAACCCGGCGCCCTCACTGGCGATGCGATCGATGGCAGCGGTCGGCACGAGCTTTGCGCGCTGCACGCCGCGCAGATCACTGAAGGAAACTAGAAAGTAGCGGATGCCCTTCTCTGCTGCCACCGTTGCCAAGCTATTCACGTTCGCCTCCTCGAGGGCCAGGGTTGTGGACGATTGCCGGGCGTTTGCGCAGGGCCTTCACGAAATCCCAGTGCAGGCCCGAGTAGCCCGTGCGCGCAATCTGCGCAAGGTACGGCGCGAGGCTGCGATGCGCGCTCGCCAGCGCGAAGAACGGCAACGCCGGGTATCGATGATGGTCCGCGTGATACGGCATTTCCCACATCAAAAAGCGCACCGGCCAGACCGTGTACGTGGTCCGCGTGTTGCTCAGCATGTCGCGGCTCTCGCTGCAGCCCATGTGCTCGGCTAGCAGAATGGCTCGCAGTAGTGGCTGCGCTGCAGCAACCGGAACCAACCAGTACACGAGGAAGTACGGGTAGCCCAACCAGACCGAGACCGCGATCGCCGTACCGTAAACGAACAACTGGAGGCGCACGGAGCGCACCACCTGCGGCCCCGTCTTCTCGTTCAGAAAACCGTACGAGCCAGTCTTGCCGGCTGCCAGCCGCAGATGTGTGCGCAGCTTACCGAGCCACCAGGGCAGCCCGCTGAGCTCGACCAAGTAGCTGGCGATGCTGGTTGGTTTTCGATCCGAAAGCTCCGGGTCTTGGCCGGGTAGTTGGGTGAATCGGTGGTGCCAGCCGTGGTAGGGCCGATAGAAACTGCTGTTGTAGAACGAGAGTACGCCTGCAAAAAAGCCCACTGAGTCATTCAACCAACGACTCTCGAACGCGGTGCGATGCACCGACTCGTGCATCGCGGCGAACAGGGTGACCAGTGGAAAGCCGAGCACCACCGCGGCCAACGCCTGCAGCGCAAGCGACGCGCCGGACCTGAGCGACAGCGTGTACACCCACCCAGCACCGCCAATCACCGCTAGGTGCCCGGCCAAGCGCAGCAAGCCGCGCGCGTCAGAGCGCTGCTGCAAACGGCGAAGCTCGTCCGCGGCAACGGGCGCAGAGCGTGGATCATCGATGGCTGCGGCGGCATCCATGTTCAGCGTGCACCAGCATGAACTCTGCCGCTACGAATGTCATCCATCGCAACAACCGGGCGACGCAATCTGGAAAACGATTCAGCCCGCGACGCCAAAGTTTGCACTCTGCGTAGACCGCCGCGAAACACTGCTGCAATGGACTTCGATCTCCCCCAGTCAGCAGTCGAAGCGTCACTCCGCTCTGGCATACCTTCTGTTCGCTGCTCGCGAAGCAGCTCAACCCGACGGGCACAGGTGCTCGCGCAAGCGCCGAAGCAGTCTGGGCCACCATGCAGCAGTATTGCGTTGCACAGCAGGCTTCGAGCCCGGCGCGCGCGCCGCTGCGCTCACGTGGCGCGCACCGCTTCGGTGGTCTTCGCCCCCTTCCGGCGGCCCGCGCGCAGCCGCAGAAGGCCCGCCAGGACGAGACCAAACGACATGAGCGGCGTCGCGGACGAGCTGCGGCTGCCCAAAGTACACGCGCATCCGCTCGAGTCGTCCCTTCCTTGTGCTGGCGGAGGAACGGGCTGAGCGCCGCCCGCTGGAACAGCGCCTGCTCCGCCACTCGGCTCGGCTCGACCACCCGCCGCTGGGCTCCCGCCTACCGCGTTGGCTGCACCACCGCCACCGCTCGCGCTCGTGCCACCCACACCACTGCCCGTTCCACCGCTAGCGCTCCCGGCAACGCCAGAGCCGCTGCTCGCGCTCGCGCCAGCGCTGCTCGGCGAGCCACCGGTTCCGGATGCACCGCCGGTTCCACCCATGTCTCCACTGCCAGTGAATTGCCAGTAGTCGAAGCTGAAACCTCCGCCCTTGAACTTGAAGTAGAGGTCCTTGATCACGCCGGTCGCACCGGTAACGCTGCAAGTAGTCGTCTGCCAAGTCTGCGCCCCGCCAGTCACCGGTACGTCGCAAGTGCCGAGTACGGTTCCGGTCGGGCTTCCTGAGCGAATCTCGATAGCGCCCGCCGTCGAAGCGCTCGCTACGCTGGCAGAGAAGGTCTTTGCTCCGGCGCCGAAGTCGACGCCGCGCACGCTGACCCAATCACCGTCCGTGATCGAGGTCACATCCATGCCGCCTTTGGAGCAAGCCTCGGTCTCGATGCCACTTTGTGCCTTCGTGGTTTCGGCTTCGACGCGGACGTAGGGATTGAGCGAGCCCACCTGCGGCACGCCGTCGGTGGTGTAGGTCACCTCCTGGATCGTGCCGTCAGCCTTGAAGTCGAGGACCTCGAGTGCCAGGTTCCGTTTGTACGTCGCGTCGATGCCTGCTGTCTTCGCCACGAGGCGGTTGTGGTAGGCGTGGTACCACTGGCCCATGAACTCGAATTCGGAGGCGTGATTGTTGTTGTTGTTGCTCGGTGGCTGGCCGGCTAGCACGCCGCGGTAGGTGTAGCCTGACATTGGACTACTGCTCGACAGATAGTCGATGCGCAGCCCGTGCGCCGTGTCGCTCGAGTACGCCAGATAGTAAATGTCGTTGCGCTTGAACAGGAATGCCGCCTCGAAGAAGCCGGTCGGCGCGAGCTTGACGGCAGACCCCGAAACGCTCGTGAGATCGCTCCCAAGCTTGATGATACGCGCGTTGGTTTCACCGTTGCCACCAAACGCCAGGTAGGCGGACCCGTCCGTATCGATCAGCGCGCCCGGATCGAACAGCCAGTTGTTCGTCCCAGAGGCACCCGGCGTGCTGCCGTCGATTAGGTAGCTACCTCTCGGGTCTTTGAAGCCGCTCGTCGGATTCGTGCTGGTAGCGACGCCGACACCAGACCCGCTATTGCCGAAGTAGAGGTAAATCGTGCCATCGCGCGCGATCGGCTGCGGCGCCCACGAATTTCGCGCCCAGGAGGCACCAGCGGGTACTTGGAACACGATGCCGTGATCGGTCCAATTCTTCATGTCACTCGTCGACGTGCAGACGATCGAGTGCATTTGATAGCCACCGTCGTTGTCGTCGTCGTTCGAGTTATACAGGTAGACGCGCCCGTTGAGGACGAGCGACCCCGGATCGGCCAGGTAACGGTGTGACGCGATCGGGTAATCCGCGCGCGCAGGTGCGCTGCTGGCGGCAGCTGCAAGAAATAGCCCAACGAGAAGAAACCGGTGCTGGCGATGTCGATGGTGCAAGACGAACTCCAAAACAGAAAGCTGTTGTGCCTACTAGGGAACGGTGAGCTGAAAGCTTCTGACCATGACCGAGCCGCCTAGGGCGGATGTCGCGAAATTGAAAATCCCGTAGCGATAGCCTGGAAGAAGGCCAATCAGTGTTCAGCGTGTAGGCGGACCGATCGACGTGAAGATCACCCCGTCCGCGCTGAACGAGAACTTCCCCTGCCGACCAGAACCTGGTCGAACATCCGCGGATGGCCGGAGCCAGATCGTGCTGCTCGAAATCGGGCGACTCGCGGCCTCCGTACAGCCGCTCCAGCAGATCCGGTGTTACCTGCTGCACTCGAGCCACCGATAGCCGCAGGGCCGCTGCTTCCGCTCGAGCCGGTGAACGTTCCCGCGCTTGTTTTGCGGCGGATTCCCGCGCTCGCGGCCGCTCCAGCCGCGTTCGTACCGCCACCAGCGCTCAGCGAATCTTTGGCGGCCCCGTTACCACAGGCGCCGCTCGCGAACAGGGCGAGAAGTGGGCGAGCCTTTACGCGAAGCATTCCTGGAGCAGTAGCGAGCGCATAGCCTATCCGTCGACAAAAGGAGCTATGCCGCGAGCGGCTACGGGCTCGCGAGTTAGTAAAGGACCATTTTGCAGACGATTGGCCGTAGCGACGTCGAAGGATCAGGCCGACGCCCACTTGCATCCTTCAGCTGCGCTAGCATTGCCTTGCGAGGCTCCAGCACTCTAAAACCGCATTTGCTTTTCCAACGTCGTGCTGCCCACCAAACTTGGTGTCGCTCGTGCTGGGCGCGGTGCTCAGCGAGAGCACGGTCGTGAAACGGCCCCTCCGCCCGCGAACAGCTCGGGGTACACGCCGCTCAAGGCTTTCGTCACAGCGCGGCCTCGGCCGCGATACCGAAGCGGTGAAATCGGAGGCGTTCCGGTCGAATCCGCACTGGAACGTAAGCGTTACCTGCACTGCACAGAGTGAACTGACACCCCTTAGCGAGGAATGATTTCGATGCGCACGAGAAGGCTCCCTTTCGCCCTCACCCCCCTGCTCCTCCTCGCGTCGTGCAGTGGGAATACTCCCACGACCAGTGGCAGCAGTGGCAGTGGTGGCGGCGCCGCCACCGTCGCTGGCGGCGGCGGAACCGCGCCGGTGGCCACGGGCGGCGCCACGGCAGCAGCTGGAAGCGCCGGAGTGCCCAATGGGACGGGTGGATCCAGCGCCGGTTCGGCTGGCGCCCTGAGCAGTGGCGGGACCGGCACCGGGACAGCTGGCGCACCGCCCAGCGGCGGTGCGGGCGGCATGAGCGCCAGCGGTTCGGGCGGCGGCGCGGGTAGTCCAGGGCTCGCCACGTGCCCTTACACGGCGCCGACCGTGCCTACGCCGTTTCCTCAGAATTGGACCGCCGCCAAGGTCACCCAGTTCAACGCCAATGGCGGTTGGACTTGGTACAACGACGAGCGCGTGGTGGTGGACGCTGCGGCTGGCAAGATCGTCGTCAGCAGCGCGGCATCGAGTGCCTCGAGTCAAACCCAGAACACCAGCATCGACGTCGTGATTCACGACTTGGCGACTGGCCAAAACACCAAGAAGTCCTTGGGCACCCTCAGCTATTCGGACGACCACAACAATGGCGCCATCGTGGTCAAGGCTCCCGGTGAGTACTTCGTTGCTTACGCGCACCACAACGTGGACTGCAACACCTACTGGGCCAACTACGCGGGTGGTGCGTGGGCGGCGACCGCGATCTACGGCTGGGGTACGCACGGCTGCACGACCAATCCCAAAAAGAACGCCGTCACCTACAACAACATTTGGCGGATGAGCTCCGAGGCAGGAGCGCTCTACAACTTCGTCCGCTCGGTCGACACCAGCCCGAGCTTCCTCCACTCCACGGACAACGGGGCAACCTGGAAGCTCGCTGGGCGCCTGACCGGCAGCCCGCAGGTCGGGTACAATGCGGGGTACTACAAGTACTGGGGTAACGGGGTCGATCGCATCGACTTCTTCGCGACCGAATCCCACCCGCGGGATTCGAATACGAGCGTCTACCACGGCTATGTCCAGGGAAAGAAGAGCTACACTTCGGCTGGCGTACTAGTCGACGACAACATCTTCGACACGGCCGCGACGACGGGGGCTGTCGTTCCCGAGATCACCAAATTTACCAAGGTGTTCTCGGCGGGCGACATGCTCGGCGGGGTCCCCTTGCGTCGCCTGTGGAACTTCGACGTCGCGCGCTACGAAGATGGAACAGTCGGCGTGCTCTGGCAGGGCCGCGAGAAGGAGTGTTCAGATAAACTCAACTGCACTCCGGGGCATCACGTCGCCTATTCGCGCTTCGACGGCACGACGTGGAAGTCGACGCGCCTCGTCAAAGGCGGCCGGACGCTCTACCGCGATAAAACCGACTGGTGGGAAGAGGACTATCTGGGTGGGGCCGCGCTCGATCCGGACGACCCTCACGCGGTCTATGTCTCCACCAACATCGACCCGCGGGACGACAAGACGGAGTACCCGGTCAACGAGATCTGGAAAGGCGTCAGCTGCGACAATGGCGCGACGTTCACCTGGACGCCGATCACCATGAACTCTGAAAAAGAGAACCTGCGCCCAGTCGTGCCCAAGTGGGACGTGAAAAACAAGGCGCTGCTCTGGTTCCGGGGCACCTACAACACCGCGCAGATGTACAGCGCGGAAGTGGTGGGCATCATCGATCGCAAGTGAGAGCGCGGGGGCTGCCGCTGACCTCCCGGAGGGGTTGGCGGCAGAGAGCGGTACTAGGTCATGGCCAGCTACGCCTACGCCCGGATGTCCCCGCCGGCCGTGCTGTCGGTGGACTGGTCACTGCCAATTCGGCCTCGTCATTCGAGGTCACCGACAAGAACTCCGCCCTCGCGTTGGTCGGCTGACGCGGCTCGGTCATCCGCTCCGAGGGCGCGACTATCGGCGTGCTCGGCGGCGCCGCCTTTTGCGTCGCCGACCGCTGGTCGCGGAACACCATCTTTCGCTACGGCAACTGGTTCCTGCCCAAGACCGCCGCCGTCGACCCGTTCCTCGACGAAGCCTCACTCACCGGCAGAAACACTATTTTTAATTGGGGATCTCGATCGCGTATCGCATTCCCCTGTGATTTTTTGATGGTCGCGAAGCGAGTCCCAAGCGTCTTTGCCTTCGGCGTCGAGGTCCGAGCCAAAGAATCTGGGCGGCGCGTTTAGCAGAGCAACGCGCGCGCCCAGAAGCAGAGGGGCGCCTCACTGCAGCGTGGGCGTTTCCCAATCGCGCCAATCGGCGAGCGGCGCGGTCACCCCGGAGCGGATCGCGATTTTGCCGCCGGTGGTCCCGGTCTTGAGCAAATGCTTCTGAATGGCCGCGGTGAGCGGCGCATTGAATTCCGGGCGCCAGCCACAATGGCCGCCATCCATGATGTCGGAGATGTACGAGATGTTCTCGCTCGCGCCGAGCGCCTTGTAGATTTCGGCTCCCGCAAGCGCTCCTACCGATGCGGATTTCGGACCGAGGTTGGCAATGTGCGGGTTATCCAAGATGATCAATCCGCGGGGGGCGTACATACCGATCGTCGCGTGAGTGTCCGCAGGCAGAGTGGTCGGCGCGCTCACGAATGGATTGAAGTCATCGCCGAACCATGGCTGCTCGCCGTAAGCGCTCGACAGACTCTGAGCGCTTTCTAGCTTGCCGATGCCTCGGAAGATCGGCACACCCGCCGTGCCGCTCTCGAATGGAATGCCCAAGGCAATGCGTTGGTCGAACGCGCCGGCAACGAACGAGCCCTTTCCGAAGCGTGAGCAGCCGGTAACGCCAATGGCACGCGCCTGCAGAATCTTATCCCCGTCGGCGTCCAATACGTCGAGGATCCGACTCACGCCCCAGGCCCAGGCGATCAGCAGCCCGCTCTTACTGTGGGTGGCCCCGTGGATCGTGTAGAAAGCGCCGGACTTGTTGGCCCGACCCGTGCCCTCTTTGCCTGCGGCGAAGGGATCGAATTGGATCACAGCGACCCCGAGCCCCGAGAGCAAACTCCTGTTGAGGGACGAGGCGCCGTAGCTAATGATGGCCGGGAAAGGTCCGGTGCCGCTGGGGGTCGAAACCGATGCGCTCAACGTCGCTGTCTTCCCACCGTCCGTGATGCTGACGCTGATTGACGTCTTGCTCACCGTGCCGGTGACCATGGCTGGCTTCGGCGGTTTTTCGCCGTAGACATACTTCTCCATGACCTTCCGCAAATAGCGTCGCTGACAACGCCAATCGGACTTCTTGCTGATCCGTGTGCCCACCGCATCTTTGAACGGATCGGGGAGCTTGGCATTGGCTACGGGCGCCGGGAGGGTGCCCACGTTGCAGTCGACGCCATCGTCCTCGACAGAGCTGCCGCCGGAGGGAGCACCGCCGGAGGGAGCACCACCCGCTGCCGGACCACCAGCTGCGCCCGGAGCTCCGCCGCTAGGAAGGCTCCCTGCTGAACCGGCAATGCTCGGCCCGCCGGCGACATTCGGGGCGCCCGCAACCCCGGGCGCTCCGCCGCTGGTTGCGGGAGCACCTGCGCCGCCAGCCTTGCCGGCAGTCGATGGCGATCCCGCACTCCCGGGTGCACCGCCGTCAGTCGCCGAGCAGGCAAAAACCAGCGGTGCGAGAGCTGCGAACGCGATCAGGGCGGCTTGGGAGAATCGGAGGACCATTGCAGACTTAGTCACGCGCAAGGTCCCATCCCGTCTGCAAAAGAACGCCACTCGAAAATTGTCCCGCAAATCTGTGACGTCTCGAGATGAGCTCCGCGCGGCTACGACGTCCCTCGCTGGCGTTCCCTCGTGGAGCGTGCCCCGCCTACCCCACCTTCAGTGCTTCATGGAAGTTTGGTTGGGCTGCGGCTCGATGCCTCCGCTGCGTACGAGGATCTCCTGCCGCACGTGACACCTGGACGCGCCCGTTCGCGCTCGAGCTATTGAAGCTGCGCCCGACGTTTACGGCGGACGTTGCCGAGCTGCTCCGCTCGAAGGACGGGTGCGGGACTTGGTGCGTTGAGGCTAGCAGCCGCAACAGCACGAACTCGAAAACAGCACCTTCCTTTACTTCTGTAGCTCCTGTGTGGCCGCCTGGATGGCCTGAGGCGTCAGCGATGCAACGCGCCACGGCGGCATACGTAAGGCCACCTCGGCGTTCAAGCGCGCGATCGCCGCGTCTTTTTCCAGACGCGGCAGCCCATCCAGCTTCAGCACGTTGAAGTTGTTTTTGGCGAGCGCTGGATTGCCGCGCCCGTCGTGGCAACGCCCACACATTTGCAGCAGTATGGTTTTGCCTGACGCATCGCCTCCAGGGAGAAAGCTGAGCTTCGTCGAAGCATCGTCGGAAAATATATCTCGGATGTCCAATAGGGTCTGGCGCGGCGCCAAACCCGCGACGACGTTCTTGTAGGAGTTGGTTGCCGCGGTTCGTTTGGCCGCATCCGTCACGTCGAGGAGTGGGTACGGTACTGCGATCGCGTTCCCTTGCAGATGCGTATTGAAACGTGCCTGCCATGTTTGGCTGATGCCTTGGCTGGCTTCGCGCGCAATCTGCCCGTCGAAAGCGTTCGGCTGTGTACCGAAGCCTTCAGCGCTCAGTAGGGCTTCGAGCAAGGCGCCGCCACCTTCATCTACGGCGCTGGTGATAATCGAAAGCGGGATCCCGCCGTACTGAGCCTCTCGCTGATGAGTGTCGGTGAACAGCGGACCGAGTACTCGGTCCGAGTCGGTCCTCTGCACGAAGCGCTGAGGGAACCAATGCATCCAGGGACTAGAGAACTCTTGCATCCTGAGGATGCGCTTGCTGCCAACGCCCCCCGGCCGGTGGCAAGAGAGGCAGTCGAACGAGGTGCCCTCGAGATCTTCCTGGTCGTAAACGCTGTACGCCGTCCAACCGTGTTCGATCTCTTCGGTCAGCAGATTAGCCAGATCACACCCTGACGCTTCGTAACTGCAGCGCTGCTCGAAACTGAGCAGGTAAAAATTCAGATCACCCGCAGCCAGATCTCGACTCACGATCTCGACGAATTGCTCGCCCCGGACGAAGCCGACCGCAGTCATGGCGGCCGGCGGCTCGAGATCAGCCCCAACCCGCGGGAAAATCAGGATGCGGGGATTGACGGCCGACACGCTCTTGGCCACGAGCGAGGTAGAATTTGCCGTCAATGCAAACGCGCGTTGTGCGCCGAGGCCCGCAAGCTGAAGCAGCCCCGCCATGTCGCCGAGCTCGAGACGCGTGCTGCGTTCGCACAGCGCGCGGGCGAAGCTATCACCGCGCCTGCGCTCGCAGATGCGCTGAAGTGTAGCCGCGCGCACCCCAAGGCCGCTGAGCTCCGCGTCTGGATGAGTCACATCAGGCAAGCTGGTCCATGGGTCGTGTGCTTCTGTCGCTTCGTCGCCCGGCTCCACGTTGGTACAGCCCACAGCGAACACGCCCAGAGCAACCAGGTACCCAGTCATCGCAAAAAGCGCTTCGGTCGGCCCGAGTGAGCGGCGCTTTTTCACGGCTGTTTCTCCTGGCTGGCCAGTGAGCGGTGCCGAACCCGCCGAAGCCGGCGGAGCGCTGCCAAGCCGAGCACGGCAGTGATGAAAAAGTGACCGAGCGCTGAGCGAGCACCCGTCGTCGCCGCCGAACAACTCAGAAACGACTTCTTTTCGCCCGTTTGCGCAGGCTCGCCCGGTGCTTCCCAGAAAGTCCCGCCGAGCCCAGGAGACATCCCGTTCGAGCCAGCGGATCCGCCCCCTGCTGCTTGGCCGCCGGTTCCGCCGGTTCCGCCGGACGCTGGCAGCGGGGCTTCGAAGGGCAAACGCCGGGGCGGTTGGTCGCCGTCGATTTGTTGGACGTACGCGACCAGCTGATCGACCTGCGCGGGCGACAAGGAAGAGACATAACCGTGCGCATCGTTCGGGTTCTTGCTGACCAGAACATCTCGCAGGGTTTTCGCAGACCCGTCGTGAAGATAGGGCGGCGTCTCCCAAACGCCCAGCAGGGTCGGTGAATCGAGGCCGTTCAGCGGCATACCGGCGCGTTGACCCGAGCTCGCCGTGCTGGTTCCGACGTCGTGGAGCACGCCTCGCGCGCTGTCCGTGTGGTCGGCGCCCCCGTGACAGAAGTCGCAGCCTAGCTTCTGGAACAGAGCACGGCCGCTCACTGCATCAGCCGTCATGGACCCGTCTGGGTTGCGATAGGGGCTGGGATTGGCTCGGTCGAGCGAACTGACGTACGCCGCTAGGGCATCGAGATCGACGCTCAGCCCGGATTTTGGATCCCCCAACGGCTGGTCGCGAGTGCCCGTGTGATAAATCTCATCCGGGATCAAACCCTTGCCGTCGAACTGTTCGCGCATCAGGTGTTCGAGGTCCTGCAGCTCGTCGAGGTTGCCCGTCCAATTGAGGCGACCTTGCGCTGCGCCTCGATGTCCGCGCAGCGCCATCGTATTGCGCAGGCCTTCGCCGCGGTCGCTGAAATCATACACACGGCCGTCATCCAAGCCCTCGAAGTGGCAGGCACCGCAGCTGAGATAGCCCTCGAACGAGATCCGATTATCGGTCGAATCGTGAAATAGCTTTTTTCCGAGCAGCAAACTGGGTGAGAGTTTTTCGGCGCTCACGGCGGGGATGATCGCGAGCTGCGCAGGGGTTGATTTGTCGAAGTCCTTCAGCAAGCGAGATAAGTCGTAGACGAGAACGTTGCGGCTGAGCGAGCCCTGTACGAACAGGTGTCCGTCGGCTGCCAGCACGGACGCACGCGGGAAGGTCCCTGCGTCTGGAATCGCAGAGAACACCTGCGTTGGACGGTTGACGTCTCGAACCTCGATGCGGTTCGAACCGGCTAGCGCGATGATCGCCAGATCTCCGAAGGGAGTGAACTCGATGTGCACGGGAGGACCGCGGTCGTCGAGGTCGATCCGATTGCCGTAAAGTTCCTGGTCCCCCAGGGCGTCCAGCACCGCGACGAGCGGCCGTACCGTCGAGTCGTGCGTGAGTTTCAGTCCGTCTCGCTGTAGGCCGCGAACGATGTTGTCCTTCTTGGCCGGTATCCAAGCTTGTCGTCCGTCGGGAGTCAGCGCGATTGAGAACAAGTAGTTGGGCACACCACGGGCCCGTTGGTCGCTGTCGAGCGTCTCGGTGTCTAGCTTGAGCGCAATTCTAGCGGCGATTTGAAGCGTCGCGGCACTCAATTTCACGACTTCTCCGCCCGTGTCCGTCGAGATGAAGCGGGTGACGAAAACGTGCTGACCGTCGTGGGACACGGAGAGCCCGCGCGGCCGATCCCCGACCTGCGCTTCGGCGAGAATCGAGCCGCTGCCGGGATCGAGCTTCAACACTTTGCCGACCGCCATCAGGGTCACGTACGCGGCATCTCCAGTGGGACTCATGGCGAGACCGGCGGGTTGAGACGCGTAGGGAAGGCGAAACCCCTTCTCGATCACGAACTGGTCGAGATCGACCACGGCAATGGCGTAGTCGCCCTTGTGAGCGATCCAAAGCTTTCCGTTCGGTGCAATCGCGAGCGCCTCGGGATCGTGGTAGACGGGCAGATCGGCGATCTTGGTCAACTGGGCCGCGTCGATGCTGGTGACGCTATCGTTGTCCTGATTGAGCGAGTAGATGCGATTGCGGGTGGGGTCGAAAACGATCGACGTGGATGATGTCGGGCGCTTTGCCGTCAGCGGGAAATGAACCAAGTGCTGAATGAAAGCGCTGCTCGATTCCCCCGTCGAGTCGGTAGCCACGACGTCGACGCTGTAGTGCCCCGGCGCGGTGAAGGTGAACGCCGTCTCTGCTTCCCCGGCGACGTAGCCTGCGGCATCGCCGAAGCGCCACTCGTATTTGACTGCACCCACGGCCTCGGAGGCAATTGCTTTGAAGCGGTGGGACGCTCCGACGACGGAAGGGCTCGGGTCGCTCACCTCGAGGGTGAGCGCGGATACCGGCGCACTCCAAATTGCAATGAGCGCAAGCCCCACCCCTGCGAGGCTCGCCCTGACGCCAATCCTAGTCACGTTGCTCGACCAGCTCAGTTGGTGGTGAATGTCGTCTTCCAGTCCGTGGCCAGACGATTGCCAACCAGATCGGCAACGCCGCCTTTGGGCAACACGACCTCGTACGTGGTGGCGGGTTGAAGTTCGCCGTCGGGATCGAAGTTGATCACGCTCATGCGCAGCCCGAACTTGCCCGGTAGCGGCTGACCGCCCACGGGACGCACGATGAAACTCGCGGCGTTCACGGTAGCGATTTCGATGTTGTCAGAGAACGTAACGCCAATGCGGGTCTTGACTGACACCGCCGTGGTCTTGTCCTTCGGGATCACGGTGTCGATGATCGGGGCAGCGGTGTCCGGGGCCGCTTGATGAGCTGCCACGAACCAGCCGGCGCCGGGAGCTTGATCGTCGGCGATAACCAAAAGATTGCCGAGCGGGATGGTGAACTGGTCGTCGTTTTTCCCGCCCAAGTCCAGGCGACCCCAGATCCGCTCGACGACCTTCATCTTCGCCGGGTCGGCGACCGAGATCTTGGACGCGCCAGGGTTGCCACTGATTTCGGTTCGGACGTGCCCGAGGAACAGGTAGTCGTCGCTGAAGCTGATGTATTCGGCTCCCTCGTGGTTCAACGTTCCGAGCGGAGAGGTCCCCAAACTCTTCGGGTTCGTAAGTACGTCCCAAACTCGCAAGGGGCTGATCAGGAATGCGTAGTGTCGATGGAACATCCCGATGTACGAGCTGTTTGCGCTGACCGATGCCAGACGCGTCGGCTTGAGCGGATCGCTGATGTCCAAAGTTGCGATGCCGCCGCTCTCTTTGGGGGTCATGACGACGAGAATGTTGCCGATCGCCTCCAATGGGCCGGCGCTGACGCCTCCGTATTGCGAAGTCGAAACCTCACCGACGATCTTGAGCGCTGCGGGGTTCGCCGCGTCGACGACCTTGATCCCGTTGTTGGTCGCACCGACGAAAATGTACTGACCTTGCCAGGTCACGCCCCAAATTGCTTCCGTGTAGTCTCCGTAAGATGTACCCGGAACCTTCAGCTGAGCCACGTGCATAGGGGCACTCGCATTCGTAACGTCCCACGTGTCGATGCCAAACCCGCTCAGGGTCACCATGTAGAACTTGTCCCCGTAGCGCGCGAACGAGATCGTATGCGATTCAGCTTCCGCGTTCTTGCCCCCGGGTGTCTTGAACGCCGCCAGTTGCTTGGGCGAAGCCGGGTTGGACATGTCGTAGGTCCAGAACTCCTCGTTGCCGGCCATCACCATGTATCCGTTGGCGACGACCGGTTGGTTCAGATGCTTGCCTTTGAGCAGGCTGGGAGAGATGATGCCCTCCTTCCACCTGTCCTTGGGCAAGCCGACGATTGAAGCGGGTTGGGGGTTGTTGGCGATTTTTCCAACGGGGGAACCAAACCCGACCACTGGAGGCGCACCTGCAGCTCCTCCCATCGAGCTTCCACCAGAATTGGCGCCGCTAGTGGAGCCGGCGACGTTGCCCGTGCCTCCGCTTGCACTCGTCCCGCCGGCATTTGCCGCGCCGGCAGCGGCGGAACCTCCAATGTTCGCGCCGGTGCCCGCGGTCGCATTGCCACTACCACCGGTCGCCGCCCCGGTGCCGCCCTGCGTGCTGCCGGCAGCGCCACTCGGGTTGTTGCCGCCTGCGGTGGCTGCCGGGGTACCAGCCGCGCCCGACGAGTTGCCCGGGGGATCAGTCGGAGTAGATGAACAGCCGACGCCAGCCACCAGAGCGAGGCAAGAAAAAGCGAGAAAGGTCGGGCCTGGAGCCCTCTTTCTGGAAGCTGCAGTGACTGACATGATCGTGATCTCCGGTGGGTCGGATTGCCGTGGATGCCAAGCGAAACGTAAAGTAACTGACCGAAACCGCTGATTGTGTTCTGGGTTACTGCATGCCAACGCGCGGCGTGTCGTTCGCCGCCGCCGGTGCACTGGCGATTCTCCCGCGCTCGAGACGCGCTCGAGGACGCGCCTCCTCTGCAGGCAGAGCCTCGCCCACCCGCACTCAATCAGCAGCCGTGCTGTCAATAGGCAGTGCAGGTTGAAATGAGCTAGCTACATGGGCAATCCGCGACGTCGTGGGTCGAGCATTGGGGGTTGGTGCAAGCAGTGCAGCTGGATTGGGCGATCCATTGCTTTTTCTTACGCGCGACAAAAGAAATCCCCTGGCGGTCGCAGTCGCGGGCGCGCTCGAGCCCAGATACCTGGTTGCGCCGCCTGCTC